>JAFCFZ010000024.1 GCA_017608385.1 Candidatus Parvarchaeota archaeon | reverse complement strand
CCACCCTCTCAGCAACCCCTCTTTGGACCATTTCAACAGCAGGATATCCATTTCCAGACCCAAATTCAACAACTCTTGGGATTGTATAGCTTCCATCAGCATTAAGCCATTGGCTGTTTCCCTGAGCATATTCGCTTATCCAACTCAAGCTCTTTTCAAAACCTTTCATAACTCCTTTTTCATGACCCAATTTAAGCAATAGTTTTGACCAAGGATCTTCTGCCTTCTTTATATATGCCGCTTTCATTATGTCGGCCCACCTAAATGGCGGAGCCATATAACGCAATAGGCCTGCAAAAACATTACTTAATGAACCAAATGCTCTTGATTTTATTCCCATGTCTCTCTCCTCTCCTAAGGTTCCCTTAAATGGTAAATCCCTCTTTACCAAGATTTCCTCTAATATTAAAGGTTTATCCTTTCTTTCTTGATTTTTTTGCTGTTTTTCTTTCAATAATGAGTTCACAATATTCATCCCCTTTTGCTATGCATTTTGTCTCCCTGGTACGGAGTTCATCATCCAACAATATCCCAATAGCTCCTGCCAAAACACCACAGGGCCAAGAGCACATCGCCTCCTTTTGCCTACCAAATTTTTTGACCATTTCGATTGCAATTGCTGAATCCCAATGGACTATCATATAGTGTTTTTTTTTTTTTAATTTCTTGAGTTCAAACTTTCCCCAACCGAGCATTTCCTGAACACCCATCATTGTGTTCATCATTGAATTCACCAAGAATTTGGCAGGCGGCAATACTTTTCTGAAGTCAGATATGACCGCTTTTCCAGATTCAAAGCCTGTTTCATAAAGCTTCTTTCTTCCTCCCTTTATTTTTGAAAAGTCATAAATAATTTTAGCCATGGCAGGAACATGCACAAGCATATATCTACTCTTGAGGAGTTTTATCTGGCCTTTTTCAGCAGTGAACATACGGGAAAAAATTGCTTTTTTCAAGAATCCTGAAAGCATTTCATAATCCCCTCATTAATTCGTGCATCATTCTAAGCTTCTCTACTTCTTGGGGCCAAGAAACCAAAGCTTGCCCTATCTTTTTTATTTTAATTTTCTCATGTCTTGCTAATTGATCTACATGGTATTTAACTTTTGAAACTGAAGTTCTTTGAGCCTCTTTAGTAGAAACATCATAACCCATTCTATCTGCAATTTCAGTTGCATGGATAGGCCAATCACTAGAAATTATTTCAAATATTTTTTCTCTAACTTCGGACATTTTCCACCCCATTAAAATAAAAAAATGAAGTTTAATAAATATTACGAAATATTTTATGGCTATTATTTAATAATAGTATAAAAAAAACCATATGTTTCCTTTTTAATATTATTTAATACTAGTAATAAATTATGTTAATTCTTGTAAAACTTTCTTCAAATCGCTTTCTTGCTTTTTTGTTCCATGTAATAAGATTATTCCATCATCATTGTATCGAGGAATAACATGTATGTGATAATGAATAATTACTTGATTTGCTGCAGGTTTATTCGACTGGAGAATGTTAATTCCATCTGCTTTGAGTTTTTCCATATGGTTTTTTGATAGTTTTTGAGATATGGAACTTATATATTTCAAAAGATCTTTAGGAATGTCAAAGATATCAACATAGTGTTCTTTAGGGATTATAAGAGTGTGACCTTTACTAATAGGATTTATATCGAGAAAGGCTAAGATTTTTTCATCTTCGTAAATCTTGTGACAAGGAAGCTCTCCTCTTATTATCTTACAAAAAATACATTCTTCCATATTTTCTTAATTTATTCTTTATTTAAAAAAAGTCCGAATCCAGAAAATTAATGAATACAGAATGTTAAAGAAATACGATATGAAAAAATACCATGGAATTATTATTGAAGAGAGTTTAAGGGAAAAAGATGTTTTAGATTCTTTTGAAATATTAGGAAAGGAGAAAGGTAAAAATTGGACATTTCTAAAGATTGCAATAGAACCACACGACATTAGAGCAGGTATCAGGAGATTACAAAGCGAACTAAAAGGAAATTTCTATTTTCATGCATATATGAATGACAAAATGGTTGTTGTTTTCAAAGATAGACAATTCTGGATTTCTACTGATAAATCTACTTGGGATAAAGCAAGAAGTTATGGTGTTTATTTAGGACTTCCAAAAGAACAACTAGAATTTTACCCATCAAAACCCGAAGATGAAAAATTCTGAAAAAATTAATAAAGTTTTCCCAAATTAATTGTAGATAGGGTTAAGAGATCTTCTTTAATCAAACAGGTATCCAATGTTTCTACATTTGATTTATCTAACTTTGCTCTGATACTCCTGCCTAAAACAGAAGCGTATTGGCTAATAACTGAATTATTACTATTCTGATATTTTTGAATAATCTCCAATGCTTTTGTTACTCCACCTATTGTTCCTTTATTCACTTCTCTCAAAGTTTTCATTAGTAACGAACCTGCTTGCCCTAATATTTTTTCACTGACAATTGGTTTTCTTATATATTGTTTCATCTTTTCTTACCCCCTTTAAAATGAAGAAACATTTTAACTCTCATTCCTGGAGCAATATTATGATTTTCTCTGAATTCTCTGTTTAATATAGCTATATCTCCCCTATCAAACATAGCTCTTTGTTCAGGTCTTGTTACTGGTATTGGATTCTCATTTGTTAATTGTATTTTTCCAGCATCAACTCTTATGCCTGCAAAAGGTCTTCTAAATACAACTTCTTTTAGTTTGTCTCCATTACTTTTTACAACCTCTTCAATAAACTTTTTGTTAAAAACTATTTCAAACCCATTTGTTGGTTCAAAATTTGCAACTTGAAATGCTTTTCTTTCAATTTTTTCCATAAATTACCACCCTTTAGTGATTATAACTATTCTATAGTAACAAATAACTAGGATAACCTTTATAAACTTAACGAAATATGTTAAATTGTGACCGACCGGATGGCTGTCGGTAGGAAGCCTCTTGTCAAAGAGAGGACAGTCAAATAACTGCAAATTCCTGCTGAGGAAGTCTCTTCCACTGGACTTTGTCCACCAAATGGGTCCGGTTTCGTGAGAAACAGGGGGGAATCTCCTGGTAAAGAAGCAGAAACGACACAGCTCCGGTTAATTGTGATAATTGAAATTGAAGTTTCCGGAGATTTGATGAAACGGTCTTCCCGGACAGTGCAAGACCTTGAGTCGCTTAGTTAAATGCCATCAAGCCCGTCGCAGGGGGCTTACAAAAGAAGGACTATAGGTCGGTCACATAATATTTATTAAGGAATAACAAGGAAAAATTAACATGAACAAAAAAGCTCAAAAAGGAGTTAGAATGCCTTCAGGAATGGGGGGTATTGTAAGATATTTTGAGGATTATAAAAGTAAGGTAGAGATAAAACCAGAACATGTGATTTACTTGTCAGTATTGTTTATAATTGCAATAGTTATCATGAGATATCTTGGCCAATTATCTTAGCAATTTCTTTATGGACATCATCTATTGTTTGAGTTCCATCAATAACATATATGTTCCATCCTTCTTGCTTGAGTTCTTCCACTAAATCTAAATAATTCTTTCTGATTTTTTCCAATTTTTCTTTTTCCTCAAAAAATTCATTTGATGCACGAGATTTATCGATTCTATCTAAAGAAACTTCAACAGGAAGATCTATAATGAATGCAAAATCAGGAATCAAAAATTTACTATTTAATTGTCTGAGCCAATCTTTATCAATTTCCAAACCTCCAAAAGCAATTGTTGAAAGAAAATATCTGTCCGTTAAAACCCATTTTCCATCATTTAAAGCGGGCTTGATAATTGTTTCTAAATGATGACTTCTATCTCCAGTGAAAAGGAGTTGTAAGGTTCTCAAATCCGTTTTCCACTCCTTTCTTAATGCTGCTCTTATAACTCCTCCTATTAAATTGCTAGTTGGTTCTTTTGTCATAACAACCTTTAGATCCTTATTCTTAAGGAATTGATTCAGTCTATATACT
>JAFCFZ010000023.1 GCA_017608385.1 Candidatus Parvarchaeota archaeon | reverse complement strand
AACATAAATTGCTGAATAATGATCTAGTGAATTCATCGTTGAAACATTAGCCTCAACCCAAACTCCTCTACCCTCATCTCCAAATTGTAGATTTCCTCCAGAAAATATTTCTATAGGTTGGTTTAGTCTCAAATGACTGTTTGAAAAAATTATATATGTATCTTCATTTCCATCTCCAATTTCCAATTTAGCATTTAATATAAAAAGTGAGTAAAACATAATTGTTTTGTTCCAACCTTTTTCTTGGTCAATTCTAAAGATATCTTCTGGTGTTACTGGATTATCTTTTGTGAAACAATATCCATCACTAACTATGGAAATAATATTATCTTCTGAATCATATCTAATCAAATCACTCAATCTTTCACTACAATTAATATCAGAAATATCGATTTCTGGTTTGGAGACATCTCCTCCAATTATTTCTGGTTCTGTAAATATTTCAACAAAAACATTTGAATCAACTATTAATTCTGAATCATAAATAACACTCCTATTACAAAAATCAGAGAAAGTGAAATAGATCTCTTTTTTTTCACCAACACTAGTGTTTTCATTCACTTCCATATTTTGTATTAAAAATGTTTTTCCAGTAGAATCTCTCATAAAAAGCCTTACAGAAAAATTTAAACTCTCATTGTGATAAACTTTCATAGAAACAGTGTAATTATTATCACATTGGCCAAAATCAGGAAATATTTTAAAGTCACTTATGGAAACTCCATTATTAAAAGTATAATTTTTTTCTGATGTTGAAAAGTCATAACCTGCTCTTGTGAAATTACCACAAATTGTGATGTTCTCTAAATCACATATTTCATTTAATTCTTGTTCACAAAAAGGTTCATACGTTAGAACTTCTTTGCAAAAAGTTCCATTACAAATTTCAACAGTTCCATTAAAAACATTTGAACAAATATCAATGGTTTCATTATAACAATTAGTTTCTATTGTTTGATTATGACACAATTCTTCTGTGATATTAGTAAACCAAAATGGAATTGTGAAATTTCCTACAAAAAATCCAGTGATAGAAAGGCTTCCGACCAGAGCAACAGCACCAACTATAGCTAGTAATACTAATATTATTCCTATGGGTACCTGGGATTTTCCCCTACTCCGAATCATACTACAAATTCAAAGAGTTGCTTAACGCTTAAATAGTTTTATTCAAAATTTGAAGAAATTTAGAAGTCTTTTCAAAGCGCTTGATTTGGGCTCTGATTTTCCCTTATCTATGAATTTAGCCAATAACTTAAACTCTTTAGCAGCTTTGCTTTTTGGGTTCATTAAAACCAAAGGAATAGATAATTTGAAACTTTTGATAACATCTTTATCATATGGAACCACAGCTAAAACAGGTATATCAACCGCCTTTTTCACATCATTAACAGTCATCTTATAGTCTTTATTGAACATATTGATGACAAGTCCCACTGGTTTTAGGTTAAACCACTTAGCCATCTCTTTTAGTCTTAACATGTCTATAATACTAGGTAATGTTGGCTTTGTAATGAACAAAACTTCATCTGAAGAGATTAAAGTTCCCATTGCTTCTCTTGCCAATCCTGGTGCTGAATCTAATAAGATATAATCTGCTTTTCCAACTAATTTTTTGATATTCTTTTTCAAAAGAGCAATATCAATCCCTCCCAAATCATGAGGACTCAAAGAGCCTGGAACAATTTTCACTCCTGACTTATGTTCATATATTGCATCTTCTATCTCATTATCTCCTCTTAATACATCATTAAGAGTCACATTGTAATCATAAAATCCAAAATACATTCCTAAGTGAGAAGTAGATATATTACAATCAATAGCATAAACCTCTTTTCCTAATTTTGCTAGCTCTACTGCTAAATTTCCTGTAAGTGTTGTTTTACCCACTCCTCCTTTTCCAGATAAAATTCCTATTATTCTTGTCATTTTTTATCAACTAATTTCTTCTCCAAAATATCAATTTTTGATTGGAGGCCCTTCTTAATCTCTAAATAACTCTCTTTTGATATGGATCCTGTTGAATATTGTTTCTCAATCATTCTTAATAATTTTTTTGTCCTAGTCAATTTTTTCCTCATTCCTTCTCCAGATTGTTTATCCATCTTTCCTTTGACGTCTTCTAATAAGATAGTACTCATCTTCTTATTAAATCTCAATTTTGCTCCTGGCATACTATCTTTCAAATTTTCCATGACTTCACCAGAATAATAGCTCAATATCCTAGCTAATCTTCTTTGAGACCAATAATGGTACAGTACTAAAGAGATCGGGATAAGTAATATTACAAAAATTATGACTCTCCAATCTGTAAGACCTGGAGCGATAGGTAACACTGCTGCAGTCTCCAAAGAAACAATTCCTTGTTCTATTAGTGTTTGTGCACTTGATAATGCCACTAAAGCATTATCATAATTTTGTCCAGTTATGTATTCCTTAGCAAATCTTAATTGAGTATCAACATGACTTAACAATAACCAAGCAGTTGTTATGTTATAACCTATTAATTGTCTATCTTGAATTCCTGATGCTAAAGCGTCCCTATCTTGTTCAACCTTTTGAAGTTCATTAGAAACTAAAGAATAAGTTGATGCAAACACTCTCAAAACAGACCCTTTTTGATCATATGCAGAAGTTGTTGAAAATACTCTATAAGTTAAATTATAATCAAGAGAAGGTGCTTCAGAAGGAACATCTATCCTCACTGAAAACAATAGTTCCGCTCCAAGTTGAACCTTATAATATATTTGAGGGGAAATAATGTACCATGTTTCTGGAACTCCAGTCAATGTAAATGTGACATTTGGTAAAATTTCATCACCCTGATTTTGTATAGTTATTGTGTGAAGATTTGACCAACCACTCTCTCCATTTATTTCCATAGGATATTTAGTTATCTTCAACACAGAACCAATTGCTGAAATTTCTCTAGCTAAAACAAGAATTTGTTTGCTTTGAGACAAAGTAGGATAAAATTCACCCATATCAACAACTGTCCTAAGGTAATAAGTTCCAGCAGGCTGACTTGAAAACACATAAGCATCTAATGAAACATTAACTTCACTTGGTGCCTTTTCCATATATATAGAAGTGCTCCCATAACCCCACTTTTCTCCTTCAGATGATTCAATCCAATATTCAATGTTAGTGTCTGTTGCAGTTCCTGTTTTTTTATCAACTTCAACTATAAATTCTAACAATCCTCCTTGCCTAATCACTTCATCTTCCAAATAAATTTGCGTTGAACCCTCATAGAGCCCTAAAACAACTGGAAAGAAAAAGATTATACTCAATAGTACAAGAGCTTTTTTCATATCTTATAAACAATGGAGATGGCTTATATTTCTTTCTTTGGTCCTTTGTCTTCTTCTTCTTTTTTTATCCTAAACAAAAAAACACCTAAGGGAATTACTATCAAAAATATTAACAGGAAATAAGGAAATGTGTAATAAACTTCTTCATAATAAACTCCATTGATAATAAAGGGTAACTCGGAAGCCACCATATCTAAAGATTGTTTTGCAGAAACGGGATCAGTAGATAATACATCTGAAATTAAATCAAACGAAACAATACCTTCATTTACAGAAAAGAGTGCATCTTGAACATCTTTTCCTTCTATAGCACTTTGAAGAGCTTTTGTTCTCAAAAAACCATAAAGATCCTGTAACTCTTCCATTTCAGAAAGGACAATATCATATTCTAAAAGATCTTTAATTGTTAGAACTAGATTATAAATGGCAGATCCATAGGTACTAGAAAATCTCAATATTAAGGTCTCGTCTGTTGGATCAAATATTTTTAACAAAAAAATAAGTTTATCATTTGGATTAACATTCAAATATGTTCTTGGAAATACTTCAACAGAAGAAACCCCTTCAACATCTAAACTCAGTGAACCTAAATAATCACTAATAT
Source organism: Candidatus Parvarchaeota archaeon (assembly GCA_017608385.1). Classification (GTDB taxonomy): domain Archaea; phylum Nanobdellota; class Nanobdellia; order B33-G15; family B33-G15; genus JAFCFZ01. The sequence continues at coordinate 983 of JAFCFZ010000023.1, read as the reverse complement.
TCAAATATATGGGGATATATCTCAAGAAATTTCTTTGTAGAAAGATAAGGTTATTGAAACTAACATTCTCAAATATTTCTCTTCCCCTACAATCAGAATAACTTATCACATTGAAAGATACTAGTATTTTCTTGAAAATATCTCCAAAACTAGAATTAATGTAAAAGCTATGATTTCCAAAAGTCATTGGGGAAAAAGTTATTGAAATATCTTCAGACGTTCCAGATTCTAAAGAGGTACTATTTTTACTTAATGTAATCAAATTTGTAGGATAAACAAAAACAACTTCTGCTCTTTCTTTTCCAGGATTGTAAGTAGTGAATACCGCAGTAGCTGGTTCCTGTTCACATCCTTGAACTAATAATGAGGAAGGAGAAATCAGAAAATCTCTCTCCTTATTTGATTCTAAATCAAATGCAAGAGTTTTTTCACTAGAATCTAAATTTATTATTTTTTGAGAATCCTTATGTTCTGCACTCCTAACAATAACAGTATATTCTCCTTGATTAACATAATCTGTGAAAAGATAACCATTATTTGTTATCTCTTCAAAAACTAAAAAAGAATCTTTGTACACATAAACAGTAAAATCATCAATAACTTGTCCATAACTTGAAGCTTCAACCAAAAATCTTCCTAACTCCCTTTCCACATCTAATTGAAAATCAATCCAATTAATTTGTTCTCCTTGAGAAGATATCTCTATTCTTCCAATATATGTTCCTAATTCCGCAGGAGAATCAATGTGAAAATCTATTTTCTTGGTTTCATTTGGTTCAACCCATACTTGTTCTTGATTAAAAGTTATATAGTCTATTATGTCTTTTGAAAGAGAAATGTCTGCTAAAATTGGTTCATTCCCTCCTTCCCCTATCACATAAAAATAAAGATCTATCTCTCCACTAAATGAAATTCTCTTTGTGATATTCCTAGGTGACACATAAATTGCAGGGAATAGTGCTAAAGATGTTTCACACAAAAAA
>JAFCFZ010000003.1 GCA_017608385.1 Candidatus Parvarchaeota archaeon | reverse complement strand
AAATATCTATCCGTTAAAACCCATTTTCCATCATTTAAAGCAGGCTTGACAATTGTTTCTAAATGATGACTTCTATCTCCAGTGAAAAGGAGTTAGAATGCCTTCAGGAATGGGAGGTATTGTAAGATATTTTGAGGATTATAAAAGTAAGGTAGAGATAAAACCAGAACATGTGATTTACTTGTCAGCATTATTTATAATTGCAATAGTTATCATGAGATATCTTGGTCAATTATCTTAGCAACTTCTTTATGGACATCATCTATTGTTTGAGTTCCATCAATAACATGTATGTTCCATCCTTCTTGCTTGAGTTCTTCCACTAAATCTAAATAGTTCTTTCTGATTTTTTCCAATTTTTCTTTTTCTTCAAAAAATTCATTTGATGCACGAGATTTATCAATTCTATCTAAAGAAACTTCAACAGGAAGATCTATAATGAATGCAAAGTCAGGAATTAAGAATTTACTATTTAATTGTCTGAGCCAATCTTTATCAATTTCCAAACCTCCAAAAGCAATTGTTGAGAGAAAATATCTATCCGTTAAAACCCATTTTCCATCATTTAAAGCAGGCTTGACAATTGTTTCTAAATGATGACTTCTATCTCCAGTGAAAAGGAGTTGTAAAGTTCTCAAATCCGTTTTGCACACTCCTTTCTTAATGCTGCTCTTATAACTCCTCCTATTAAATTGCTAGTTGGTTCTTTTGTCATAACAACCTTTAGATCCTTATTCTTAAGGAATTGATTCAGTCTATATACTTGTGTAGACATTCCAGCACCATCGATTCCTTCAAAAATAACAAACTTACCTTTCATTGAAATTTGAATGAAACCTATTTATATAATGATTACTGTATTGCAAAATATGTTTGACCCTAAAACAATTGCATTGGTTGGTGCAAGCAGATATGAAGGGAAAGTAGGACATATCCTCTTAAAAAATCTTAAAAAGTCAGGGAAAAAAATATTCCCAGTAAATCCTAATGCTCATAAAATTTTAGGGTTAAAAACTTACAAGTCTATTTTAGATATAAAGGAAAAAGTAGATTTGGCTATAATTGTTATTCCTGCTAAATTTGTTTTGAGAATTTTAGATCTTTGTGGAGTCAAAGGAATAAAAAAAGTTATGGTCATTAGTGCTGGTTTTAGTGAAACGGGTAATGAAGAATTAGAGGATGAAGTTCAAACAAGAGCTAAAATGCACGGGATTAAATTGATAGGTCCTAATTGTATGGGTTTCATAAACACTGAAAAAGATTTAAATGCTTCTTTTTTTGAAGGAATGCCTGAAAAAGGAAAAGTTGCATTTATCTCACAATCTGGAGCACTGGGTTCAGCAATGTTAGATTGGGCTATTCAAAGAAATATTGGTCTTTCCTATTTCTTTTCAATAGGGAATATGGCAGATATTGATTTTGCAGATATTATTGATTTTCTTCAAAAAGATAAAAAAACAAAGTTAATTGTCCTTTATATGGAATCTTTGAAAGATGGAAGGAATTTTTTTGAAGCTACCAAGAGATCAAAAAAACCAATTGCAGTGATAAAAGCGGGAACAAGTAAGGCAGGATCCAAAGCTGCTGCCTCACATACTGGTGCATTAGCTGGATCTGATAAAATTTATTCAGGTGTATTTAAACAGGCCGGAGTAGTAAGAATGGATAAAATAGAGGATTTACTCAATGTTTCAAAATGTGTTCATATGGGAAAAATTCCAAATGGAAAGAAACTATTGATTTTAACCAATGCGGGAGGGCCAGGAGTTTTAGCTGCAGACTCTTGTGAAAAATATAATGTATTGCTTCCAAAAGTAAGCAAGGAAATAAGCAATCGCTTAAACAAAATATTGCCTCATAATTGGAGTAAAAACAATCCAATTGATATTGTGGGTGATGCTGATCCAATAAGATTCAAAAAAACATTTGATATTGTAAAAAAGTCCTCTTATGATATGTTTCTTGTTTTATTGACACCTCAAGCAATGACAGAACCAATGGGAACTTCTAAAGAAGTGGTTAAATTTTCAAAAAACAATAAACCTGTATTTTCTTGTTTTATGGGTGGAGATAAGATTAAATGGGCTGTAAACTACCTTGAAAAAAACAAAATACCTAATTTTCAAGAACCAGAAGAAGCATGTAAAACTATCTATTATCTGTTGGAATTATTCGGGAATCAACAATAAAGAAGTCCTTTCCATCCAAAATAACAGGATTTAGATCCATCTCTTCAATATAAGAAAGATCTATTTTAGAAATTTTAACAAGAAGTTCTGCTAAATTATCAATATCTGTCTCCTTCTTTCCTCTAACTCCAAATAATAATTCTTTTGCTCTAAGATCATCAATCATGCCAAGAGCGTCCTTTTTTGAGATAGGACATAAACGAAAGGATACATCTTTCATGACTTCTACAAATATTCCTCCAAGACCAAACATTATCACATGTCCAAAAATTTCATCTTTTTTAATTCCAATAATAACTTCTATTCCTGAAACTTGTTTTTGAACAACTATTGGTTTTCCAAGTCTTGATAATTTAACCAATGCTTTTTCCAAATCTGTTTTTGAGTTGATATTTAAAATAACTCCTTGAACCTCTGTTTTATGGCCTTCAGTTATTTTCATAACAAGAGGGAAACCCAATTCCTCAGCTTTTTCCAGATCTTTTCTTTCATTTATTTCTATAAAATCAGTAACAGGAAGTCCTTTTTCTCTTAAAAACATTAGAGATTCTATTAAATTCATAATTTGAGGAGTCTGTGGTTTTATAAAAAATTATTTATGTAGTCATATAGTTCATTTTTTATGGCATTTATGGAAGATTTTAAGAAATTCATTGAAGAATATAATGTGGTTGCCATGGCTGTAGCATTCATTGTTGGTTTAGCAGCCAAAGATTTGGTAAGTTCTCTTGTAAATAATATGATAATGCCTATCATAGATATTTTTGAAATATCTGGTGGATGGAGAAATATCACAGTCACATTTGGAACAGCTAATTTTGGAGTTGGAGCTTTTTTAGGAAGTTTAATTGATTTCTTAATAATTGCTTTTGTCATTTTCTTAATGGTAAAATACCTTACAAAAATAACAGAAAAAGCAAAGGAAGTAGAAAAAAAGGCAAGAAAAAAGATAAAAAAGTAATTTTTTAAGTGAGTTATTCTGATTTTGTTTAGTGGGCCCGTAGCCTAGTCCGGATAGGGCAGCAGCCTCCTAAGCTGCAGGTCCGGGGTTCAAATCCCCGCGGGCCCTTAGTAAAGTTTAAAACAAATCACCAAAATATAGAATTATGGGATTTGAATGATTGAAACCGCAAAAAAATACAGAAAATTCTTCATTATTTCGTTTGTATTAGGTATTATTTTCATACCAGTAATGGATATTATAACTCTCCAAAGAGATAGAAATAGAAATTTACTATATGGTCATCTTTTTTGGGAATATGGATTGGGTGTTTATGATATCAATGACAAATTCATTATGGATAATTATGATGTTTCAGAAGATTCTTTATTTGATATCGAAGAAACTATGGGACATCCTAACTTAACCTATGAGTATCCTCCTGCTGTTTTATTGTTTTATTCTGTTTTTGCTAAAATTCCAGCAAATTTACAAATACAAAGAATAATGGTGAATATTGTTCTTTTCGTGATAGTTAATATCAATCTTCTTTTATTGCTCAAAATGGGAGACGATAAGAGTTTCACCAAAAAAAGATGGTTTTTGATCTTTGTTGGATTTTTCTTTATTGCAGATTTCTTTATCACAATAACAGGAGGTAAAATGGAAACCCTTACTAATTTGTTCCTTCTCCTATCAATCTATTTCCTTAAAAAAGAAGATTGGTCAAAAGCAGGAATATTTCTTGCAATCGCTGTTCAAATTAAGGTATATCCTATATTTATTTTGCCTTTATTTTTGATCAAGGCTAAAAAGAAAGCAGTATGGTTCTTTATTGGAATGATCCCTCTCTTGTTTTTATTCTCATTGCAAACCAATATGGGAGCTAGTTTTATAAAGCATGTTTCAAACAATGAAACTTATTCTATAATTTACACAAATCCTTTATATTATGGACATATTTTTCTGAATCCTTTATCAATAATTACCATAATAATTTTTGGGATAATTATTCTAAAAAGTATAGAAAAATTAAAAGACAAGAATAATATCTTGATTATATTACCTACATTAAGTTTCTTTTTATTTTCATGGCAGATGCCTTGGTATCTCATCTGGTTTTTTCCATTTGCCATGCTTATTGAAAATGAGTCTGATATGATTATATATCTAAAAATTGTTGGTTTCTTGGGACTTATGTATCTCTTAGGTATTTTAGTTAATTTGAATTATTATATTTCGAATGCTATTCTTTATGAATTTGGAAGTCACTTTAATGGTTCCTTATTGATAGATAAAATAAACAATACTGTAATAAATTTTAGTAAAACAATTCAAAATATTTCTTTTATTAAGTAAAAATTAAATAGGGATACAGATTTTCTAATCAAATGGCTTGGCATGAATTTGTAAAGGCAATAAGTTCAAAAAAATATTTCAAACAAACTATTCCAATAATCATAATAGGTGGGTTATTCAATTTTTTCTGGGGTCTTGCAACTCCAATATTTAGTATTAGGATAAATGAAATTACTGGATCATTGATAATAAGTGGTTTTGTTCTTGGATTATGGGGTATAATAAAGTTTTTTACAGATATTCCTGCTGGAGCCTTATGTGACAAGATAGGGTCTAAAAAAATAATAACATTTGCTCTTATCGCTTATTTTTTCATCACATTTATGTATGCTGTTGTTGAAGACACTTTTTCTTTGATTGTTTTGAGAATAATTCATTCTGTTTTAGGATCATTGTATTGGGTATCATATTGGAGTGCAATACGTAGTGTTCCAAAAAAATTCATGGAAGAGGAAGTAAGTTTATCAACAATAGTTAGAAATATTTCATTAGTAATAGCACCGATAATAGGATCCATTATTATCATATATTATTCTTGGAAAGCTCCTTTCTACATACTTTCATTGTCCTTTATTCTAATGTTATTTGTTTCAAGAAGACTTCCAGATAGAAAATCGGCAGAAAGCAAATCAATGGATTTATTAGTAAAAGGAATAAAAGAATTCTTCAAAAAGGGAAGAAAAGCATATGGAGTATTATTAGGGACTTTATTATACGGTACTGGAATTTCATTCTTAGGATCTTTTCTTCCAATTATAATGAACAATCTTGGGTATTCTATTGCAGAAATAGGTATTATTCTTTCTATTGCTTCTTCTACTCCTTGGATAATAATGCCTCTTCTATTACTTGGATTTATAGAAAAACATGGAGAAAGCAAACCAATTGCAATAGGAGTTTTAATGGTCTCTCTAGGGTTTTTTCTAGTGTTATTCAGTAATGACTTTTTTTCAATTATGCTTTCTGTTCTAATAGCCAATATTGGTTTTAGTATGATAATGCCTTCAGTAAGTATTATGGTTGGAGAAATGGCCAATCATAAAAATATTGGTGGTTTTACTGGAGTTACTGAAACTGTGAAAGATTTTAGCAGTTTTCTTGGTTGTTTTGCAGGAGGTTTCCTCTTACAAATGTTTTCAATGAGTGTTTTTGGAATGTATGCTGGTTTCCTTGTTTTTTCAATGCCATTCCTATATTTTCTTTTAAGATAAAATTAAAAACCCTGCAAAAAGAATAATTATCAGGCTCATAGTCTAGTCTGGATAGGACAGCCGGCTTCGGACCGGCAAACCAGGGTTCAAATCCCTGTGGGCCTATTATGAATAAAACATGGATAAGTCTAATAATTATATTGAATCTCTTTGCACTCTACACTGGAATGCTTACATATGAAATCAATTTGCAAAGAACTAATCCCCTTATTTGGATATTTTTAATAGATTGTCCCATTGCAGTGATCTTATTTATTGCTTCTTTATGGAAAAAAGAATTCAAACCAATAGCTTTTATGGCAAGTATCAAGTATGGGATTTGGACTCTTTTGGCTTATTTCTTTTATTGGTCCTTTTTCTCAGGCCCATTATTAATAGATGATTCAATCTTTTTGATAATTGGACATTTATGGCTCATCTCTCAAGTTTTAGTATTTGGATTTCAAAAGGTAGATGACAAATATCTTGCAATAGTTCTCTTATTTTTCCTTTCAAATGACTTAATAGATTATTTTTACCTGAATACTTTAACATTACCCAATATGGATTTTGCATTTCCCCTCTTATTATATAATATAGTGACCACAATTACTTTGTCTTTTTTCATAAGAAAGCGTGACTGGAAAAATTTTGTGGAAAACTAAATTTTTTAAGAGGAATAATGTGAGATTCATTGGGCTGGTAGCTCAATGGTAGATCGCCTGCCTCGCACGCAGGAGGCTCTGGGTTCAACTCCCAGCCAGTCCATATGTTATTGAAAATTCCATTCAAACATGGAAGCATGAAAGAATCTGATACTGATAAGGCGCCTGATAAAATTGTTGAGATGTTATCAAAAGACTATGAAAAAATTAAATTTGATATTTTAGATGTAGAAACTTCTCAAGATTTAATTGAAAATCAAAAAAATATAGAGGAGGCTGTTCCTTCAAGATTCTTTGTTGGAATAGGGGGAGATCATTCCATAACTTATTCCTTAATAAACGGAACAAAGAAAAAACCGCTTTTAGTTATGATGGATGCGCATCCTGATTGTGAAATTGGTTTTGACAATGTTACTCATGAAGATTTTGTGAGAAAATTAGTGGAAAACCAAATTGTTTCAGGAGTGGTTTTTATAGGTTTGAGAAAATGGAGTAATGATGAGATGAATTTCATAAAAAAGAACAACCTTGTCTTCTTTTCGTCCTATGAAATAATGCAAAAAGGAATCAAAAGAGTCACCGAGGACTTAATGAGTCTTTTGAGAGGAAAGAAATTTTACCTTAGTATAGACATTGATGGTGTTGATCCTGGTTTTGCTCCTGGTGTTGATTGGCCTGAACCAGGAGGAATAACAAGTAGAGAGTTGCTTTATTTTATTGGAAAGATAAAAAAAATGGATGGATTGATCGGAGCAGATTTGGTGGAAATTAATCCTGAAAAAGATGTTAATAATATCACAGTAAAATTAGGTTCAGAGATAATAAAGGCCTTAACAAAACATTAAAATTGTCCTGTTACAGAATTATTTATTATGTATTTATGGGAAAAACTAAGAAAAGATCTTGAAAAAGTTGTTGGTTTGGAAATAAAGGATTCTGATTTTGGAGATTTTACAGCAAAATCATTCAATAAAAAACCTAAAACTATATTAAAAAAGGTAAAATTACCTGTCTGGGTTACTTCAGAAATCAAAGGGAGTTATATTAATTTTCATATTAATTGGTCAAAAATGGGTCAAAAAATAATTGATGAGGTCCAAAAAAAAGATTATGGAAAGCAAAAGCAAGGAAAAAACATTCTTTTGGAGTATTCAAGTCCCAACATAGCAAAACCAATGCATGTTGGTCATCTAAGAAACACAATACTTGGAATTTCATTTGTGAAAATTTTTGAATTTTTAGGAAATAAAGTAAGGAAAGTCAATTGGTATGGGGACACTGGAACTCAATTTGGTAAGTTGATTCTTGCTTACAAATTATGGGGTAATGAGTTTGAATTATTAAAAAATCCAACAAAAGAAATGATGAGAGTTTATGTTAAATTTCATCAGGAATCTAAAAAAAATGAATCTTTAGAGGATAATGCAAGAGAAGTGTATAAAGGATTAGAAGAAGGAAATAAAGAATTTACAAAATTATGGAAGAAATTCACTAAATTGAGTTTGAAAGAATTTAAAAGAATTTATAAGATTTTGAATGCAGAATTTGATAATTATGATGGAGAAAGTAAGTACAGTGATATGGGGAAAGATATCATAGAAAAGTTAAAAAAGAAAAAGCTGGCAAAAAAAGGAGAGGATGGTGCGTGGATTGTTAATTTTGATAATTTATCAACTACAATTATCCAAAAAAAAGATGGGACTACATTATATCTGACTAGAGATGTTGCTACAGCAATAGATAGAAAAAAAGAATATGGTTTTGACAGAATGATTTATGTAGTTGGACCAGAACAAATACTTCATTTTAAGCAATTATTCAAAACACTTGAATTATTAGGACTTAAATGGGCTAAAGAATGTTATCATGTTTATTATGGTTATGTTAGTCTTCCTGAAGGAAAAATGTCAACAAGAGAAGGAAAAGTTATTTTTGCAGAAGATGTAATAAATGAAAGCCTTGAAAGAGCAAAGAAGATCAATAAAAAAGTGGCGAAAGAAGTGGGTTTGAGTGCTCTTAACTATTCTATATTGAAGGTGGAACCAAAGAGAGATATTATTTTCAATTGGGATGAAATGTTAAGGTTAAAAGGAAACACAGGTCCCTACTTACAATATTCTGCTGTAAGAGCCAAACATATTTTTGAAAAAGCTAAGATAAGTGATTTCAAATGGCCCGAAATAGAGGAGGAGGAAAAGAAATTATTAAGAAAAATGGCGCAGTTTCCTCAAATAGTTGAAAATGCTGGAGATCAATTCAAACCAAATTTAATTGCTAACTATGCTCATGAACTAGCAGAAATATTCAATTCTTTCTATGAAAAAATACCTGTTCTTAAAGAAGTGCATAAGGACAAAAGAAATTTCAGACTGGTTTTAGTAAAATCTGTTCATAATATTCTTGAAAAGGCAATGTTTTTATTGAATATTCAGGTTCCTGAAAAAATGTAGCCCCCATAGTTTAGTACGGATAGAACGCAGGGTTGCGGACCCTGTAACCCAGGTTCAAATCCTGGTGGGGGCATTCAAAAGACTTTTAAGTATAATAACTACCAAAGAGTAGTATGGAAATAAAGAGAATTTTTTTGCCTAAGAAAGATATTACTGACAAGGATAAAGAAGACCTAATGAATTTAGCAGACCAATATACAAATGATATACTAGAACCAGATATGGAAAGAGCAATATTGGATGCTAAAAAATGGAAAATATCCCCTTTGGAAATAGAATTGGGTGTTGTATACTCTTTTTGTTCAATGCATAAACCAATAAATTTGATAGAATACTTAGCGGTGGCTGGTTTTGGTACTTCAACAGAGCTTGTTAGAAAAATTACTGTTTTTGATGAAGATACTTATAATTCAAGAAAACCAATTTGTCCTGTTATTTTAGAAGGGGTATCTGCTAGTCTAGACATTGAGAAATTGGATGCTAATGAAATCCCATATAATCTTGAAAGAATGGTAGACCCATACGTTTTTGAAGAATTAAAAGAATTAGAATCTAAAATCATTGCGAGATTAAAATTAAATGATACTATGTCATTAAATAGATTGATTCATGATTTGAATGTCGGGTATGCTGTTTTTTATGGAGGTACTAAAGCTAAAATAAGTACTGAAATTCAAACTTCTGTTGAAAGTACTGGGCTAGTTGGAGAAAAAATAGAAAAGTTGGGAAGAATAGAATATAAAGTTAAAAGAAAACAATAATATTATTTCCAATATTTTTTTATTTGGATGGGTTTTTGTGTATTCATGGATAAATTAGATAGATTCCTAAAAAAATATTTTGACAGTATGGAATTAGACTTTGAAAGAACTAAATTAAAAACAAGGAAGGGAAGATTTGTTGATGAGAGGTTTTTTGAAATATTTCTTGATGGAAAAAAAGTAATGGATGGAATTTATTTTGCAGGGAGAGAAGAAGGTTATAAACCTTGGTTTGAGATTACATTTTATGGAAAAATCTATCAAGATATTATCAACAGGATGTTTCAACTACTTCCTGAAGAAGGACACGTTTCTATAGAATATAGATTAGAAGAGGAAACAGGAGTGGATTTATCAAAGGGAGTTCCTGAACCAATAACAGAAAAAGGTTTTGCCTTGTTTTTAGGAGGAGCAAGGTGGTTCAAGAATTGGTATTTTTCTGAAGGATTTAGTGAAGGAAAAATGAAAATTCAGGGGGATAAAACATCTAATAAAAGACACATAAAGGATTTGAAAAAGGAAGTTAAAGCTTTTATAAAAAAAAGTGGATCTAAAAATAACATAAAAAAGGCCAAAAAAATCTTGAAAATGTTATAGTGTATTCTTATAGAGAAAAACTAATAAACAGAAAATCTACCGGCTTGTTATGGGTATAAATAAAGTTTTCATTACACCAAAACAACTATGGGAAGATTCTTGTAAATTATCTAAATATATCTTCGATAGTGGTGCAGTTCCTTCAAAAATAGTTGGTTTATGGAGGGGAGGGGCTCCAGTAGGCATCACTGTTCAAGAAAGTTTAGCTTATAGGGGAATAAACACAGATCATATTTCTGTACGAACCTCTGCATATGAACCAGATAAAATAGATGAAAAAGCAACGGAAATAGTTGTTTATAATTTAGGATACCTTGTGGATACAGTAAATCAAGATGATACACTTTTGATAATCGATGATGTTTGGGATACAGGAAGAACAGTTAAAGCATTTAAAGAGGAGTTAAAAAGGAGAACGAGAGCTAATTTTCCTAAAAATATCTTAGTTGGAACTATCTATTTTAAACCTGAAAAAAATGTGACAGAAGAAGTTCCTAAGTTTTTTGTCTATAAAACAGATTCTTGGTTAGTATTTCCTCATGAATTTGAAGCATTGAGTGAAGTAGAAATTATAGTACATAAAGGTCCAAAAATTGCAAAAGATTTGGGTATAGATGTCAATAACTTTAGTGACGAAGTAGAAAAATATATTTCTCAAAATAAAGTCTCTTCTGAGTCTCTTTTGGATCTTGAAAGTATTATTTAGATTTTCTCTTCAAAGGTTTTCTATCTGGACCTAGCCAAATTGTGTTTGTAGGGATCTTTTCATTTTTAGGAACAATTGTATTGGCTCCAATAATGCAATTATCTCCTATTTCTACACCAGGAAATACTACTGCTCCTGCTCCAATAGTGACATTATTACCTATTTTGATCTTTTTCAAAATTAATTTATTTCCAGCATAAGTATGGCTTGTAACTACTGCTAATTCTCCTATCATGCAATTAACTCCTGTTTCCACTCTGTCTGGTTCTGTAAAAGGATATGCTATGTATGAGCCTTTACCCATCTTAGCTCCAAATAGATTATAGAGTTGAGGAATTGTTCTTAATACTGGAAAGGGGAATAAAAAACCCAAGAAAATTCTTAGATATATTCCTCTTGCTCCATTTATATAATATTCATATGTATGACAATCATATTTTCCATCAGGAATTGGTAGAAATAACTTATAAAACATTACACTAAGAATTAGAAATACAATCATGAATAGGGCATAATTAAAAATAATAATACCTGGGATAAGTATCCAAAAATAAAACAAACTCAAATTTTCGAAGATCAGTTTAGTTATTAAAATTCCTGGGATTCCAGAAACAAATAATGAAAATATGATTGATATAATAATAAAATAGATTTTAAGTCTGTCTCTCTTTCTCAATTTTCCTTGGATAAAGACCATAGAATATGCTAGAAGTATTTAGCTTTTATTTCTTTTCAAAATGTTTATAATAACTAAGCAAGATTTCAAATCATGATTCCAAAAACAGTCATAAAAAGGATAATGCTAAAAGAGACCAAAAAACACGGTATGAAAATCAGTAAAGAATCCTTGGAAAAAATGTGTGAACAAATAAAAGATGTGGGAGTGGAGATAAGTAGTCAAGCTAAAACTCTTGCAAAACACGCAGGAAGAGAAACTGTGAATGAATCTGATGTAAAATTAGTTATAAAGTAAACTATCTTTTCTAAAATATACAAAGTTTTAAATATTAAATATTGCTCTTTTTAATTGGGTGGTAGTTTTGGCTACAGGTAGTAAAAAACTGTTCAAATATTTTTTAAGAGAAAAACCAAGTAAGATGTTAATTAAACTAAGGAATCAATCTAAACCTAGATATCCAAGTTTAATTGCAAAAGAGGTTGATTGTACTTATGCTCACACAGTAAGGGTTTTACAAGAGATGGAGAGATATAAGTTAATAACTTTCAAAAAAGATGGAAGAAGAAAAATGATAACCCTTACAAAAAAAGGTAAGGAAATATCCGAAGTTCTTGTGAAGCTTATGAATCTTTTTGAGTCTTCAAGATAGACTCTAGAAAATGTGCATAATCAATGATTCTTTCCATTGTAGTTTGAACAATACTGTTCATCTCAGAAACAATTTCTACCAAATTCTTTCCTTCACTTATTCTATAGCCTGTATCTATTCTTTCAACAAGACCTAAACTCCTCAATCTTCTTAAGTGTCTTCTTAAATTGGAAGGAGATGCTCCTGTTCTTTCGATTATCTCTTTGGTTTGAATTATTTTGCCTCTTGAAAGAAGAAGATGTTTGAATATTTTTGTGATTTCATCCCTAGATTCTCCAACTTGGAGAAGTCCTATAGACATGAGAAATTTTCTAAGACAAGTATCTAAGTCCCCATATGGCTTTTCAAACTTTCTAAGAGTTACTTCATTAATTGGAACTTCCTTACGTACTTTCACAAAATTAAATTCTTAAAACATTTATAAATATATACCGATTACTTTTAAGAATGGAGATTCAGGCCAATCAATTAATTCTGGGGGCTACTGTAATTTTTATTCTTGGGTTGATTGTATTCTCAGTTGCTTTCCAAGCATATGGTATCTTAGTTAATATGAGACAAACAATGGGATTAAATATTAGTGAAACAGAAGTAACATCAATCACCTCTATGTTGTCTTTGATTCCTGGAATACTTACCTTGTTCTACTTCATAGTTGTTGGTATAATAATTTGGTTTGTTATGAAAAAATCCAATGAAAAAACCCAAGAAAGAATGTTCTAACCAATAAGTTTATTATAAAATGCTGATTCGTTTTTCTCATGAAAGTGACAATTAGCGTTATAAAAGCTGATATAGGTGGCTATGTTGGTCACTCTGGAGTTCATCCAGACCTAATTTCTATTGCTGAAAGAAAACTGAAGAAGTCCAAAGACCTTATTGACTATAGAGTTTTGGCTTGTGGAGATGATTTAGAACTCATTATGTCTCACCAAAAAGGTGTTGATAATAAAAATATTCACAAGCTAGCTTGGGATACATTTATTGAAGGCACAAAGAGAGCCAAAAAATTAAAGTTGTATGGTGCTGGACAAGATCTTCTCAAATCAACATTTTCGGGAAATGTTAGAGGTATGGGTCCTGGTATTGCTGAAATGGAATTTGAAGAGAGAAAATCAGAACCAATAGTTGTTTTTATGGCAGACAAAACAGAACCTGGGGCTTGGAATTACAATTTGTACAAAATGTTTGCAGATCCATTTAATACACCTGGTTTAGTTATAGATCCAAATATGGAAAAGGGTTTCAAATTTGAGGTTTATGATGTAAAGGAACACAAGAGGTTAATGTTAAATGCTCCAGATGATATTTACCATCTTCTAGCATTTATCGGAACAACTGGTAGATATGTCATAAAAAGAATCTTCAGAAGGATTGACGATGAAATAGCTGCTTCTTCAAGTGTGGAAAGATTGAGTTTAATTGCAGGAAAATATGTTGGAAAGGATGACCCTGTTCTTGTTACTAGGGCTCAACATGGATTTCCAGCAGTTGGAGAGTTATTGGAATCATTTTCATATCCACACCCTGTAGCAGGATGGATGAGAGGCTCCCACCATGGACCACTAATGCCTGTAGCTTTTGAAGATGCAACACCAACCAGATTTGATGGTCCTCCAATCGTAATGGCTGCAGGATTTCAAATAGCTAATGGATATTTTATAGGACCTAAAGATATGTTTAAGGGACCTCAATTTGACAGAGCTAGGCAAAAAGCCAATGCTGCTGCAGATTATTTCAGAATGGCAGGTCCTTTTGAGCCACACAGACTACAAATGGATGAAATGGAATACACAAAGATAACCGAATTGATGGAAGAATACAAAGATTCATGGAAAAAAATAGATTAAACGTTCTTATCTCTTACTTTTTTTACAATTTCACACTTACCCGGATCTACTCCTCTAAATAATCCATAATAGTAAGAAAACCATTCTAATGGAACCATCTGCAAAGGAGGAGATAATAAGTCTGAGGAGATATTATCCGCCCACTTTTTAACATATTCAAATGGTTTTATATCATAAACTAATTCCTCTCCTGCATGTCTTAACCACATATCCTGAACTCTTTTGGATAAGGAGTAGTTAAGAGAGGTGGTTGGAGGACTAATCACAAACAAGGGTTTTTTGCTAACATTGGAAGGATCTAATAATTCGACAGCAGAATGCATAAATTCTTCTGTTCTTAATCCACAAGCATCTTGTTTTACTCCTTCCATAAACATTATGAAAGCAGTTTTTCTAGCTATTCCATATCTGGGTCCATCTCCTAAAAAATAAAAGCATTTTCCAAAATGTTCTTTCATGTTTAAAGAAAGGTTTTTTGCCCAATCCATAACCTTTTTTGATTTACTCAAAAAATCAACATCTCTTGGAACCTTTCTATGAAGATTTCTTAACAAATTTCCTGTATCTATTCCTCTATGTAATAGTGTTCTTATTAAAAGATCATTTAGTAATGCCAAACTTGTGTGGAATGTTTGGGTAGAGGGAAGGGATACTTCAGGGTAAATTGTTGTTTCTGTTGTTATTATATTGCCCCTGTCATATGTTTCCAAATCATAAAATGAATTTTTTTCTCTTTTTTTTGAATTAGTAATCCCTACAATGTATGCTTTTTTTTCCATACAGACTTTCATTGCTTCCAGTGTATCTTCTGTCTTTCCTGATTGAGAAACCAAAATACAAGTAGTATTAATATTAATTTTTGGAGGATAAGAAGCTAAATCCTTTGAATGAATGACCTCCAAAGGAATATCTCCATATTTTTTCCAGATATACTGTGAGATTAAAGGGACCACATACTTGTCTCCTGCTCCAGAAATTATTATTTTTTCAGAGTCGGATATACTTTGAGCTACTGCATCTGAATTAGAGGATTGTTTTGAAAGTGTTCTTTTAATAGCAACTCCTTGCTCAAGAATATGTTTTTTCATGTTTGTTGAGTCATATTTTTCCATGTCTTTCCATTCCATTTCAAAAACCTCCAAACCTCAAGACTTCAGTATAAGATGGTACAAAATCCTTTTCTTTTATCACATGAATTGCACCACACGCATTTGCAAATTTCAAGGATTTTTCAAAATCCCATTCATTTAATAAACAATAAACAAAGCCAGCATTAAAAATGTCTCCTGCTCCTGTGGGATTTCTTACTTTTTTTTCTTTGGCTGCTGCGTCAGAATAATATCTCTTATTTTTAGTTATTAATTCACTCCCCTTGTTTCCCTTGTGAAGAACTATTATTTTAACTCCCATATCCAAAATTTGTTTGATACTAAATCTTATTTGTTTCAATTCTTCATGATTCAAAAAGAAAATGTCAACATGAGGAAGTATCTTTTTCAAAATCTGTTTTTCTCCTTCATAATCAAATCCAATATTGAGAATTGTTGTTGTGAATTTCCGAGCTCTTTTGAAAAGATCTGGGATATCCTTTTGCAAAGATTTTAAGTGCCAAATCCCCCCCAAATAGAAAAATTTGCTGTTTTTGATGTCTTCTAGTTTAATATCACCCATCTTCAAGTTCTCATTTTCCCCTCTAAATGTTATAAATTTTCTATCGTCTTGAGTTAATGAGATTGATACTCCTGTTTTTCCTTTTGTTTGAATTGGTTTGTTGATTCCAAATTCTCCTGCTTTCTTAATAAGAAATTCTCCAAAACCATCATTCCCTATTTTCCCAATAAACTTTATTTTCATTCCTAATTTTGAACCAGCACAAGCAAAATTAAATGCCTCTCCTCCTTTTGTTGCAAAAATATTTTCAACTTTCTGTTGTTTTTTCTTCTCTATTTTGAATTTTGAAGTGATTATATCAACATTTACATCCCCTACAACAAGAACATCATTCATAATTATGCAATATCACACTCAGATTTATTGGTTTTGTTTTTAACATAAAGAATAAATTATTAGAAAGGTTCACATAATTGTGGAAAAAAAGTTCTATACAGTAAATGATGGAAGATACATTTTGATGAGATTCAATACTTCTGCTTTTGGGTCAAAATGGTGTGGCTTATGGGATGGAAATAAAAAATTAATGGATTATTATGCTATTAAAATAAATGACACTTGGTTAGGGCCCCATAATTGTTATAGATTTGTAAAAATCAATAATATGGCTGAACATTGGTATAAAACAAATAAATTTGAGATAAAAGAAAGAACAGTGTTGGGAAATGGGTTAAGCATTGAAATAAATGTGAAAAGTAAATTTCCTGAAAACATCAGAGTAGGTATGGAAGTTGGGGTTAATATAAGAGATAGAGTGGAAAATGTTCATAACCGAAAATATGTTGTTGATAGGAATTCTGAAGTAAGAATTGTTAATGAAAAAGGAAGTTTAGTGTTTGGAAAAGGAAATTTTGATGAAAGAGACGAATATAAAACCCACAAGCCTGGAAATTACCAAGAATGGTGGAAAGAAGAAGAACAGAGTGTTTTTGTTCCTGGATTTATGTATGAAGATGGAGTTTCTAAAAAATCTGGATCATTGTTTAAGTTTTATATAGAAAAGCCAGCTGAAAAATCAGAAAATACTGGTTTTTATCAGAAAGGTAGAGGAGTTATGGCTGGATTTCCTTGGTTTTTACAAGTTTGGGGGAGAGATAGTGGTTTTATCATCCCCGCATATACTAACAAGAGAAAATATGAGTGGGCTAGAGATTCGTTGAGGATCTTGGCTTCTCTTGAAAATGATGGAAGAATTCCTAATTACATTGAAAAAAATCCTGTTTACAATAGTATTGATGCTGGTCCTTTATTTGTTATTGCTGCTGAACATTACATAAGAAGATCAAAAGACAAAACTTTCTTGCCTGAAATAGAAGAAAACATCAAAAATATACTGAATAGTCAAGTAAAGAGAATGATAAAATCAAGAATAAAGGAGACTTGGATGGATACTCTTGACAGAACAGGATATAATATAGATGTACAATCTGTGTGGGCAGAAGCTTACAAAGCAGGATATAAATTATTAGATAACAAAGATTGGATCATAAAACACGAATTGTTAAGAAAAAAGATAAATCATGATTTTTGGGATGGAGAATTCTTTTTAGACACATTAGGAAAAGAAACAAAAACTGCCAACCCTGTATTTCCATTGTTTTTTGGTCTTGTTGAAAAAGAAAGGGCAAAAAAAGCTTTTGAAGTCCTTGAATCTGAAGAGTTTCTAACAAATAGGGGATTGAGAAGTGTTTCAAAGGAAGATTCATCTTATGATCCTCAAGGATATCATCAAGGAATGGTTTGGGGATTACTCACTGGGATGTTAGCATACGCTGAAAGAAGATATGGACGAAAGAACAAGTCAAATGAAATCTTAAAAATAATTAGATCTAATAAAAATCTTCGTTGCATTGATGGAATTGATGAAGTTTATGATGGAGATACTGGAATTCCAAGTGGATGTTGTTCCCAAGCATGGTCTGAAATTTGGGAAACAAGGATAAAATCTGAGTTAGGAAGATGGACTCGATAACTTCTTAAAAACAATTCTTTCGGAGTAATGTATGAATCAAGATACTGTTAATAGGATAATTGAGGGATACCTATCAAGCGGTTCTCCAATTATAGGCCAAATGGATCTCAAATTAAATAGTGCAATAGTTCCACAAATTTCGATTCCTTTCTCTGTTTGTGGAACTTTAGGACTAAAACGTTCACAAATAGAAGAACAAGTAACAATAGGAATCATTCATGAATTAAGACATTACGGTAACATTTTTATGCATGGTTCTAAAATAAAATATCTAAATCTTTATGGTGCTTGTATTGGGAGACTTTATTTAAATGACTCTAAAATTACTTCTTTGAATATTATAAGATCTTCAATAGGTTCTCTTTTTATTGATGAGGATACTTCAATAGGTTCTTCATTATTTGCTAAAAGTACAATAAATGAAGTAAATAGTGAAAAAAAAGAACAGCCATTTGATCTAGAACTCTTTCTAAAAGAGGAACAAAAGCAATAAAAATGGTGGTTTGTTTGAAGAATCATGGCAGACATTAACTTATGTTTTGAAGTTCATCAACCACTTAGACTTAGGCCTTACTATTATAATAGAAATGATAAAAATTTAATCAAAAGGCTTTTTGACGAACAAAGAAATGAGGGGATTTTAAGAAGAGTTATTGACAAGTGTTACCAACCTACTAATAATATAATTCATCGGAATTTGGAAAATCTTAAGGATTTTAAAGTAACTTATTCAATAAGTGGAGTTTTATTGGATCAATTTGAGATGTATTTTCCTCATATGATTGATTCTTTTCAAAGACTTGCAGATACAGGTCAAGTAGAATTCATGGGACAAACATATTATCACTCATTAGCAGGAGTTTATGAAAATTTTGATGAATTTGAAGAGCAAGTAGGTATGCATTCAGATAAAATTAATGAACTTTTTGGACAAAAACCAGTGACTTTTGAGAATACTGAATTTATTTACAATAATAAGATAGCACAAGCAGCACAAAAAATGGGTTTCAAAGGAATTTTTACAGAAGGAATTGATCATGTTATGGGTTGGAGAAGTCCTAATTATTTATATCATCCTCCCAAACATATGGCTGATCAAATCAAGGTTTTTGCAAGGAATTACAAATTAAGTGATGATATAGGCTATAGATTCTCAGCAAGATGGTGGAAAGAATTCCCATTAATGTCTGAAAAATACGCAGCATGGTTGTCAGCAACTCCTGGAGAAATATTGAATATTTTTATTGATTATGAGACCTTTGGAGAGCATCAATGGCCAGAAACAGGAATTTTTGGGTTTTTAGGACAACTGCCTCATGAAGTATTAAAATATCCTCACATGAGATTCACTACACCTAAAGAAGTAGTAGACAAATATCCAGCAAGGGACACACTCGATGTTTATGAAATGGCTACAATTAGTTGGGCAGATATAGAAAGAGACACAAGTGCTTGGTTAGGAAATGATATGCAAAGACATGCATTCCAAGAAATAAAAGCATTAAGACCTCTAATAAAGGCTAAAAATGATCCAGAATTAACAAGGATTTGGAGATATTTGCAAAATTCTGATCATTTGTATTATGCTTGTACAAAACATTGGGCAGATGGGGATGTTCATAAGTATTTTTCAGGTTTGGATAATCCAGAAACAGCGTATAATACAGTAATGCAAGTAGTTAATTTTCTGAAATCTCAACTTTAGCCTTTAATTTTTCAGGGTTTTTACCCCAATCTGATTTTTTCCATTCTTCTAAAACTTGTACATAACAATCTTTCATTATTTGAGCATTCTTATTCCAATCAAATTTATGATAAATTGTTTTTATTCCGTTTTCAACAAGCCAATTAGCATAATTGTGATCTGATAAAATCTTTTTTACTCCGTAAGCTATGCTTTCGCTGCTCTCAGTCCATGCCTTAAATCCATTATAATCATGATCTATGTTATGATTCATTCCACCAACACCTGCCACCACAACAGGAGTTTTAGCACACATTCCTTCTAATGGAACCAATCCAGTTGGTTCTTGTCTTGAAGGCACAACTAGAACATCTGCCATTTGCATAAGACATTTAACTTTGTAATCATCTAAAAATCCAGTAAAAAAGAATTTATGAGCTACTCCAAGCCAATTAGCTAGATCAGTATAATGCATTCTTCCAAATCCTTCACCAACACAAATAAACTTAGCATTAGGAAATTGAGATAATATAGATTGGGCTGCTCCTACCAAAATATCACATCCCTTTTGTGGGAACATTCTTCCAATAAACAGTATTATTTTCTCGTGTGATGCTACAAATTTGTTTCTTATCCCCCAATAATCATAATTAAATTGGTGCTCCCATGGATTCATTCCTGGAGGAATTACCCATATTTTGTCTTTAGGTACTCCAAAAAGGTCTTGAACTTCCCATTTCATAAAATCAGAAAGAACGGTTAGTTTCCAAGACTCATATGTGAGTTTATATTCCATTTCATTGATTATTTGAACTCCTTCTCCCTTACCCCATCTTCCTTGTTCTGTTGCATGGATTGTGGAAACTATTGGAATTTTGTATGTTTCTTTTGTAAAAATAGCGGGCATTGTGCTCATCCAATCATGTGCATGAATCAAATCAAAGCCATCTTGTTCCTTCCATATTTCAGCTATCTTTCTTTTCATGAAAAAATTCATTTGAAGAACCCAAGCAATAAAATCACTGCTCGGAAAATCTACTTTAAATCGGTGGACATGGATTCCTTCATAATTTTCATATCCTTCTTCAGGTCCAGGACAAACAACATGAACTTCAACATCCTTTCCTAACATTGACTTGGCCATCCCCACAACATAAGTAGCTATTCCTCCTACTTTCCATGGAGGAAATTCCCATGTTAAATTAAGTACTTTCAATTTCTTTCACCATTTCATAATTTTTGATGATGTCTCTTGTCCAATTGTCTCCATTTGCAATAAATATTTTCTCTTCAGGAACAGAATAATGATACATTATTTGATATTTTAACCATAAATTATTTACAAATATTTTTGAAGCCATTCTACAACCCTCATATTCAATCCTTTTTATTGATTCAATATATGAATCTGAGTTTCCTCCAACCCTTACCGGTTCTATTGAATGTAAAGTTAAGTAAAGAGGTATTCCAAAACTTTGTTTTAGAGTTATTGCAGCTGGAATTGTTAGCCAATCTTGTGCATGAATAAAGTCCATTTCAACATCATTAAGGATTTCAGCAGCTCTTTTTTCCATTTCTGTACTCATTATTAAAGCCCAAATCAATGGATTATAAGCTCCCTTAATTAGATTTCCAAACGTTAGAACAAATTGATTATCATTTTCAATGGTAAATTTATGAGAGTTCCAGTTATCATAAGTCAAAACAACAACATTATTATCCTCAGAAATAGCATCAGCTAATCCTTTTGAATAGTGAGAAATAGGACTTATGTTATTTGGTGGGAATTCCCATGTTAGAAGTATTATATTCTTTGACATATATTTGGGAATAAACACAGAGATTTAAATATAACTATCCCAGATAAAAAACATTTAAATATCATCTCAATGTATGAAAAGTTATGATTAAGAAACTAGGATCAAAGGTTCTCAAAAAAGTCGACAACTCTAAAGCATTTTGGATTAAAACCGATCATTACAATGTAATTGATAGAGCTAGAAGTCTTGAAGATCTAAGTAAAAAGCTCAAAAAAGCCCCCACAGCAGCAATAGTACATCACATGAGGGAAGGTAGAAATGATTTTGCCAATTGGATAGGTGCTGTTCTCGGAGACAAGGTTTTAGCAAAAGAATTGAAATCATTGAAAGCAAAGAACTGGGATCACATGCAACACAAGGTAGTCGAAGAAATTGAAAAGAGAATTAAGGAACTAAAATAATAATAAATTTTTTTTGAATTAAAATGAAAATAATAGAGGTTTCTTCAGAGGTAGCCCACAAAGTGGGTGGCATTTACACTGTTCTAAAAAGCAAGGCTGGTGAAACCGTAAAAAGATTTGGGGACGATTATCTCTTAATTGGTTTTTATGACCCCCATTCATTTAAAGTGGAAGTTGAAGAGATAAGTCCTCCTGAAACAATAAAAAAAGTAATGGACAGTATGGAAAAATTAGAGATTAGGTGTTATTATGGTAAATGGACTAAAGGAGATGATGCAAGAGTTGTTTTACTTGATCCATACAACTATGTTACAAAAATGGAAGGTGGAGACAAGAGAATCAATAAAATAAAATATGATCTTTGGAAAAGTTACGGAATTGAATCTTTATGGGCTCCTTATGATTTTGAGTTGAATGTTGGTTGGGCCTGGGTAGTAGGAATGTTTATTGAACGCTATAAATTATTAGAAAAAGAAAAAATAATAGCTCATTTCCATGAATGGATGGCAGGAGCAGGAATGTTATATCTTCATCTTAAGAAAGCAGATGTAAAAAAAGTTTTTACAACACATGCTACCACCTTAGGCAGGTCAAAAGCATCAATGGAAGAAGATTTTATGAAAGAAGTTATGAATGGTATCAAAGAAAACAAAATAGTTGATGCAAGAGATGCATATAAATACAAATTAGAAAGCAAGCATCTCTTAGAAAAGGCATGTGCAAACAATGCAAACATTTTCACAACAGTTAGTGAAATCACTGGAAGAGAATGTAAATATATTCTTGGAAAAGCACCAGATATTGTAACTCCAAATGGAGTTGATCTATCGGATTTTCCTAAAAAAACGGAGATTAGAGATAGACATTGGTATTCTAAAGAGAAAATAGGTAACTTTCTCCATGCAATGTTCTTACCTTATTATAAAATAAATCCTCTTGAATCATTATTTTTCTACATATCTGGTAGGTATGAATACAGAAACAAAGGATTGGATGTATTTATTAAGGGTCTTGCTAAATTAAATGAAAAATTAAAGGCTGAAAATTCTAAAAAACAAGTGTTTACTTTTATTCTTGTTCCAACAAATGTTTCTGGTCCAAAAGAAAAAATCCTTGAAAATGTTTTGATAATGAATGATATCAGTGAAAATCTTAATACCTTTTTAAAGGACAACAAAGATTTGTTTGTTCTTGATAAAATGGAGAGGGTGAAAAAAGAGAAAGAATATTTGAGAGGATTGAAACAAAAATTAATTTTGGAAATAAAAGATGGAAGCATCTCAAAAAAAGAATACAATAAAAATAAGAACATCCAGCAAGCAGTGGAACTATTCAAGAATATGAAAAATGAGGGAGATGTTCCAAGCAATATGTGTTATAAAATATCTTATGAAAATGATAAAATATTGGAAGATTTAGAAGTAGTTGGACTTCAAAATAGAGAAGAAGATAGGGTGAAGGTAATTTTCTATGGAACTTATGTAAAACCAGGAGATGGTTTCATTAATCTGAGTTACTATGATACTGTTATTGGTTGTGATGTTGGATTTTTCCCTAGCAGATATGAACCATGGGGTTACACACCAATAGAAGCAGCTGCTCAGAAATCAATTGCCTTGACAACAGATTTAGCAGGTTTTGGTTGTTTCTTAAAGGATAATGTTGGAGAGACAAAGGACAGAGGAATAAAAGTATTGAGCATGATAGGAGAAGATAAAGAAATTATTACAGATATTTCTCAAATTATGGAGAAATTAGTAAAAATGGATAAAACAGAAATAGAAAATTTGAAAAAAGACGCACTTAAAATGGCTTCATTAACTGTTTGGTCAGAATTAATTAAAAATTACATGAAAACTTATGAGCTGGTCCTTAATGGGAAAAAATGAACTCCGAAAGGATTACATAACTGAAGAGAGAGTTATTATTGCTGAATCTAGAGGTATGCGACCTCATTGTTTTGAAACTCCAAAAGCAACTGTGAAAAACAGAACGTGCCCTTTTTGTCCTGGAAATGAGAAAATGGTTTCAGATGTTGAATCAATAAAAGTAGATGGAAAGTGGGAAGTAAAATCAATAAAAAATAAATTTCCAATAATTGAGCCAATAAAATGGATAAAAAATCTCCCAATAAAACCTGAAATACAGGATGCTCCTTTTTACAATCATTTTCCAATAGCAGGATATCATGAAGTAATCATTGACACAAGAAAACACAATAAAGAATCGTATGAATTGGGTTTACAAAACATAAGAATGGTTATTGACATGTATGTTTCAAGATTCAAAAAACTGATTTCAAAAAAAAATATTGATTATGTTTCAATATTCAAAAATAGAGGAGAAGTTGCAGGAGCTTCTATTGACCATCCTCATTCACAAATAGTTGCCACTCCCTCAATTCCAGAGAGAATTAGGTGGGAAATGAAAGGTGTTGGGAAAAAATGTGTTTTTTGCGATATTGTGAAACATGAAGTTATGTCTGAAAGGTTTATTTATGAAAATAAATCATTTGTTGCAATATGCCCTTATGCTCCAAAATTCCAATATGAACTATGGATCCTTCCAAAAAGACACATGAAAAATATCTCAGAAATGACAAATAGTGAAAAAAATGATTTAGCAGATATTATAATTATTATCCTAAATGCTATGGAAAAATTAATGGGAAGTTTTCCATATAATTATGCAATTCATCAAGCACCAAAGGGAAAAGATTTTCATTTTCACTTAGAAATCTATCCAAGACTTGCAAAATTAGCAGGACTTGAACTAGGTTCTAATATCTATGTTAACTCTGTCCCTCCAGAAGATGCTGCAATATCTATAAAGAATGAATTATAATAATCCTTCTTCGATTCCTCTCAACATTTCCTTCCAATATTTCTTCATATTGGTTTCATAGCTGTTTCCAAATTTAGCTACCCATTTTTTCAATTCATTATTTTCAGTCATTTTAGAGAAATCTTCTATAAAGTTTCTTACAACATCTTTAACTCTTTGAGTTTCCCAATAAACTGGCTTTATTCCTGCTTTTTTAGAATAATCATTTAGTCTTCTGACTATTTGTTTTGACATTTCTTCGCTATTTATTGGAACTCCTGTTACATGAGCTATCATTTGTTCTGATACTTTGGTACTCCATTTTCTGTGGAATCTACAAAATCCGAATTGATCTATTGCTGTTTCTTCAATTGTTCGTTTAGCAGAAGCTTTTCCTATCTCATATGGGTCAAATTTGTCCATATTATAATATATCTTACTTAAAATCAACATAGGTAATGGTGCAAAAACTCCGGGCGTCCCATACATTATTGGAGTAATTCCAAAATTCTTACCATATGGAGTATAAAGTGCTAAATCCTTTATTCCTCTATGTTTTTTTTCCAATTCTCTTGCAGCAACTCTTATGTTTTTCCTCAAATATTTTCCAATTCCTTGACCTGTTGTTATCAAATTCAACAAATGATTGGCAACCAACATATTGGAATGAGAATAAAGAAGAGGTGATTTCATATATTCTTCTGCATCAAATTGGACTGGAATATCTGTGTCAATATCTTTTGCTGAAAGAATTCCTTTTGCTCTTGCTTCCATTATCCATGCAAGCATATTTCCTACTTCAATAGCATCAAATCCTAATTCATCTACTTTTCTGACTATTCTTTCAGCATCTTCCATATTAAAAATACCTAATTGAGGTCCATTTGCTGCATAAGGTTCATAGTCTTTCTTGAAAATAATATTAATTTTTTTACAAACAACTGGACATTTTTCTCCACAAGATTTCCAACTTCTTGTTTTGATTGTTTCATCCTGGAATTTTTGCCAATACCAGTTTCTTATCAATTTATCATACATATTTTTCCTTTGTTTTTTTGGAAGATATGTGGAACTCCAGTTAAATGAAAGAGTTTTTTCTCCTAAAGTATAGAAATTAATACCAAATGTTCCACCTGTTCCAATTGAATCATCATAAGTATACTTTTTTGTGGTGCTGGACCATACTTCTGGAGCTTTTTTGCCAAATTCTTTCATAAAGAATTCATTTGCTTTTTCCATATCGAGTCCATTTTCAAATCTATTTTCATCAAAGTCTCCACCAAAAACAATTGCTGGGATGTGGTGTGCTTGAGACATTACTGAACCTAATCCTCCTCTAGCAGCGTAATCATCTTGCCCCCATTTTATGCTTTTATTTTCAATAACTGTTGATCCTAAAGCACCATAATTAGAAATAAGTGACGCAGGGCCTGTGGCAATTACTCTAAAATAATCATTTCCATACCAATCAACAAGTTCATCAAATAAATATTGTTGAAGACCATATATTCCTGCATGTCCTTTATATGTTCTAAAAAAGATATCATTGAGTTTTTCTTTCTTGATCCTTATAAATTTTTTATGGAGTTTCTTCTTTTTTCTTTTAAGAGCAACAACTGTGAATTCTCTTCCTTTTCCTTCTAAAGAAACATAATCAATTCCTGCTTTGTTTAAAGCAACTCCAGCCCCCCCCATTGTTGCTATTATCAAATTTCCCACCAAAGGAGATCTTGCCACAAAAATAAGCCTATTAGCTCCTGGTAAAACTGTTCCAGCTAAAGGACCAATACCAAAACACAATGGGTTTTTTGAAGATAAAGTAGGATTTTCATAACTCTTTTTTTCAAGATGTTGGTTTATTGCAAAGTCAACTGGGCCTAATTCATTTGTCTTCTTTACTTTTACAGTTCTCCAACGGTTATTAATGTGAACAGCTCTCATTTCAATCCCCCCGCAAGTTCTTCAATTATTTTTCTTTTGTTTTTAGCTTTACACACAGAAGAAGCAACAAAAACTCCAGATGCTCCTAATGAAATTGCTTTTCTAACATCTTCTTTATTATGAACACCTGCACCAACTAATACCTTTATTTGTCTATTGATTGATTTTATTTTCTTAACACCCTTACTTATTATTTCTGGTTTTGCAGTACTTACTGATATTTTCCCACCAATTAATTCTGGTGGTTCAATTGCAATATAATCTGGACTCAATTTGGCAATGTAAGCTGCTTCTTTAATATCCTTAGCACAAACAAGAACTTTTAACTTATATTGTTTGGAAATTTCTATGGCTTTTTTCAAAATAGCTTTTTCTATTTTATTTTCAGCATGATTTAAAACAACTCCCTTTACTCCAACTCTTTTCAAAGAGAATGCAGTGGTTGATCCTGTGTGTGCTCCTGGTTCAAAAACAGAAACTCCTTGAGAAAAAACAGGTATTTTTGTTTTTCCTGAAACATTAACAATATCAAGACAATTTGGAACTATCCCGATGTTTTTTTTAAGTTTTTTAGAAACCTTTTCACATGTCTTAGCTATCTCAAGAGCCTTTTCTCCGGAAGATTGTGCATAAGCTTTGAAATTAATAAGTAGCATTAAGATAAAACTCAAGCCATTTAGTTAAATATTTATTGTTGATTCATAATTTTTAGACTATGAGATTTGTTGTTAACACATACTTATCTGCTAGTTTTAATGATATACTTAGATCACTAATTAGTGCTAAGGTAGATATAGAATTACATCATTCTCAAACAAAAAAAGACTTTGTAAAAGATCCACTCCTTGCAAAAGCAAATGTAAATTCTATTCAGGGAACAATAAGGGATTACAAATACCTTATTTTCCTTGCAGATAGTCTAAATTCTGAATATATTCTATTTAATCCTGAAAAATCTGAACTAAAAAAACTGCAAGAAATGATAGAATTAGGTAAGAAAAAGAACATAAACATTGCAATAGAAAATACTGAAACATTAGGAAGGACTCCTACAGACATTTATAATTTAGTTAGAGACTATCCTGGGTTAAAATTTGTTTTTAATCCTACTACTGCTAAAGCTTGTGGAATTAATGCCAAAGGATTTATGAAAATGTTGAAGGATGAAATTATTGGAGTTAATATTTCAGACTATTTTAAGGAAATTATTGGATTGCCTTATTCTTTAGGAGAATCGGACTTTTTAGACCCAGTAATTGAAGAATTTATGGAAAAAAATATTCCTTTTGTTATGAAATTAGACAGTAAATATGATATGAATGATGCCCTCATAAGTATAGATAAAATGAAAGCAAGAGTTAAGGGATTGAAAAAAAGTATTTAATAATAAAATTGAAGTTTTGGCTTTTCATCATTTTCTACTTCTGGAGTTTCAAACATTCCAAAACTGACTGGTTCTATTGGAGTAGTTTCATGATTTGAATCCCCATAGTCGCTTTCTTGTCTTTCAGAAAGAAGTTTTGCCATTCTAATATCATGTTTTTCCAAAAAGATTGTTACAGTACCAACTAATGCTCTTGCTTCATCAACACTTAACTTAAATGCTGCTTTAATTCCTTCTTCATCCGCTATTTTTAACACAACATTTCCTTCTTCTGCATATCCTCTGTCATTTTTTTGTGGAGGTTCTGCATCAATATCTAAAAATGTTCTCTTATCCTGCCAAAAATGGGTTTTTCTAAGTATTCTCATGACAAAGAATAATCAACATGTTTTTTATCTATTTTGTGTTTTATTTTACTTTAACAAAATTTTTCCACCATAATTCCAGATCTTCTACTACTTCACTGAATTTTGTGCTTAATCTTAGGGGTTCTGCTTTGGTTTTTCTTTGAATTATTCCTGCTCTTTTCAACATGATATAAACTTGCCATGTTGTGCTCTTTGGAGTTCCCATATCTTCAACCATTTGCTTAAAAAAAACAGGTTCTTTAGAATTTTTAATATAATTTATCATTTTCAATGCAATATCTGATTTCTTGCTTTGTGGAAAGAGGAATTTACAAAAATCCTCTAAAGTGAATTGGCCAGACGATAGGAGTTGTTTCATTCTATCATAATTAATCTGCATTTTACACCATAGTTTTTCTTCCTTTCTTTTTTTCCAATATTCCTTATAATCTATCTCAACCCCCAAAGGAGTGATTACTTTAGCCATAAAAATACAATGTTTAACATATATAAATAATTTTCAACGTTGTGAAATCAATTAAATTTATAAATACCTATGAATGGAGCATATCAAGACATTAAAGTCACAGTTTACGGAGGTAATTATATGGAAAGACAGTTTACTAAGCCTGTTGAAGAAGGCACAGAATATGACATCACCATCGAAGCAGTTGGTGAAAAAGGCGATGGTATCGCAAAAATTGAAGGTTTCGTTATCTTTGTTCCAGGAACAAAAGAGGGCGATAAAGTTAAAGTGAAGGTTGAGAAGGTTCTAAGAAAATTCGCAATTGGAAAAGTAATTGGTGCATCTGATGCAAAGGATGTTGAGGTAGAAGAAGCTCCTGAAAATCCAGTTGAAGATGAATCTACGGAAAAAGCTACTGAAGAGGAAGCTCCAGCTGAAGAAGCTACTGAGGAAAAAGCTACTGAAGAGGAAGCTCCAGCTGAAGAAGCTACTGAGGAAAAAGCTACTGAAGAGGAAGCTCCAGCTGAAGAAGCTACTGAGGAAGAATTTCCAAAAGAACTACCAAAAGAAGAAAGTAAAAAAGAAGATAAAAAAGAAAGTAAAAAAGAAAGTAAAAAAGAAAGTAAAAAAGAAAGTAAAAAAGAAAGTAAAAAGAAAAAGTAATTAAATTCTTTTAAAACCTTTATCTATTTTTTCTTCATATTCTTCTATTTTTAGATCATCTACTTTAGATCCATCAGGGCCTTTTTTTAAGAAAACTATGAATTTTAACAGAAATTCATTGTCTGCTTCAGCTATAACTTCAACAGAACCATTATCTAAATTCCTCACAGTTCCTGAGATATTTAATTGGTTTGCAATAATAACTGTGCTAGATCTAAAATTCACTCCCTGAACAGTTCCATAAACTAAAACTCGGATCTTCATTTATCTTAATGGTTTTTAAAAGTTTAAATATCTGGTGTGAGAAAAAGATATTGGTGGTGTTTATGAAAGACCTAGTTAGTTTGATGAAAAAAACAAACAATCTGCTTGATGTAATGTCTCACTTGTCTTTATCCTCTATTTTTTTGAATGACAAGAACATTTCCAAAATAACTCTAGAACTTTATGGTGAGTTCAAAAAAACAAGAATAGAGCTCTATAGGCTTATTTTTAGCTTGAGGGGAGTTAAAAAAGACACATTAGTAACTATAACTGATATAATGGAAATACAGTCTGATTTGGCTGATTCTTATTCAGATAGAGCTCATTTAGTCTTGGAAAAAAGTGAAATTCATCCTGTTCTAAAAAAAGTCTTTGGTGAAGAAGATAAAAGAGCTTTTGTAACAGTCATAAAGGCGAGTTCATCTATTGATAGAAAGAATCTTCTTGAAATGGGAGTCAGACAAAAGACAGGAGCAATGATTCTTGCCATAAAGAGAAATGAAAAATGGATAATCCTTCCTGGACCAAAGGACAAAATAAAGATTAATGACCTTCTTATTTGTCTAGGAGATCAAAAGTCTTTGGAAATTTTTGAAAAAGTCTCAAAAGGGACAATCAGGTTATGAAAGACATCTTTGAAATGAGCTTTGCAGAATTCATTTCAACTACCGGAGGTCTTGGTGCGGGAATATTATTGGCCCAAATTACTGGAGTTTTAGAACAAATTCCAGCAATCCTTATTCTAATTCCTGGATTTTTTGAGATGAGTGGGAATGTTAGTGGTTCATTATCTGCAAGATTAGGTACAGGCCTTCATTTAGGAACACTAAAAGGAAAAATAGGTAAAAAAAGGATAAGAAATAGTGTAATTGCTTCATTTATCATTGGAATCGTTTCATCTATCTTTCTCGGTTTTCTTGCTTGGGGATTATCTCTCATATTAGGAATAGGAAATTATGGTGGATTAATCATTTTTATTGCGTTTATTGCAGGACTTTTATCAAATACAATCACAATAATTTTCACAACAGTAACTACAAAATATCTTTTCAAACATGGTCATGATCCTGACAATATGATGGGGCCTCTTGTAACAACTTTAGGTGATATTTTTAGTACTAGTTCCTTGATACTTGCAGCAATGGTGATTTTGAGTGTATAAAATAAATGAGATTATAAAAGAAAGTCTTCCAATTATCTTGATAACTATTACTATAAGTTCTATTGCAGGGATTAGTTTAGTATCTATTAAAGAAACATTGTATACAATTCCTTTTTTGATCATAGTTATCCCTGCATTGAACAATATGATAGGTGATTTTAGTTGTGTTTTAACTTCAAAACTATCAACTGCTTTCAAAATGAGATATAGAGAGATGATTGGAAAGATGATGTTAAGAATCTTTATTGTGGCTATATTTACTTCGTTATATCTTGGGTTCCTTGGATGGACTCTTGATCAAAGTATAACTCTTTTCCAAGCTTTAATAATAGTTTTTTTCACTTCAATGAGTTTAATACTTGTTTTAATTGTTGTAACTTACCTACTAACTGTATTTCTTCTTGAAAAAAATCATGACCCAGACAATGTGATAATTCCTATAGCAACTGCAATTGCTGATGTTTTATCAGTAATTGTTTTTGTATTCATGATTAGGATTATTTTGTGATTTTACAAATCTTTTTGAAAAATCAAATTCAATAATAATTATGGAATTACCAAAAGGAGAAAAGTTTGTTAGCAATTATGTGCTTGGATTAGGTGCCGTTGCTGGATTTTTTACCAGGGCTGGATTTGATTTGGAAGGATCTATTGTTGGAGCAGGTAT
The DNA here is from genome assembly GCA_017608385.1 of Candidatus Parvarchaeota archaeon. Lineage (GTDB taxonomy): Archaea > Nanobdellota > Nanobdellia > B33-G15 > B33-G15 > JAFCFZ01. The sequence continues at coordinate 17,319 of JAFCFZ010000003.1, read as the reverse complement.
TAAAGCAATGAATCTTAATTTTAACCAAGATTTAGTGTTAGGGGGGGGAATTATTCTCGCAATTATAACATATATCATCTTATTTTGGCAATTAAGAAATGCATTTCATATTGGAGGATTATTAGGATTAACTGCTATTACTTTAGGTTTGTTAGGTGCTTTTTTCCTTCCTTCATTAGCAGGAGTAATTATGTTTAGTATGGGATTAATTCTTGGCTTTTTCTCGCCTTATTTAGGATTTTAGAATTCTTTTTTATTTTTCATAAAATTTTCAATTGATCTGTCATAAGTTTTTTCAGTTTCATTATCAAAATAACATGCTGGTAATTCTCCTCTTTCTCTATGGTCCTTTATACATTCACAACAAATTCCTTTTTTAGGACAGTTGTAAGAACAATTACAATATTTTAGGTTTTCTTCTTTTTTACATTCCATAATTTAATGTCAACAAATCCATTAAAATAGATTTTTATATTGGAGGGTATTGATTCATTTTAATGAAATACTTCAATGAATGGGTTGAGGCCCTTACTAAACCAGCTCAAACCTTTAAAAAAGAAAAGGGAGACTTGGCTGATGGAGCTAAACATATTATTCTTGGAGGAATTATTGCAGGAATTATTACAAGTATTGGAACTTTCTTTGGAGTTTTTGGATATGGTTTGGATCTCTTAACAACATTTTTCGGAGCAGGGATCACATTATTTGTTGCGATATTAACCCTAATATTTGTTCCAATACTGTCTGTGATAGCTTGGTTGGTCTTTTCAGCAATACTGTATATAATTGCTGTGATATTTGGATTCAAGGGTAATTTCGAAAGACAATCTTTCTTAATTGCACTCTATTCTGCACCCTTGGCAATAATGAATTCATTGATCAACTTAGTTCCAGTGATTAGCTTCACTTTAGCTTTCTTAGCCTTCGCTTACTCTCTTTATCTGCTCTATTTGGTTTTCATAGAGGTTTACAAGAAGGGAGCCTAAAAAATAGAATTATTTTTTATTTTTCAACCTTTTTTGTACATTTTCACTAGTTAATTCTTTCAAGGCATCTTTAGCTATCCATTTGGCTGTTTTTGAAGCCATTTCAAGTATTTCCTTTCCTACCAAAATTGCTTTTTTATTAAGTTCAATATTTCTTTTACCAATACTTCTAAGTGCCCAATTTACTGCTTTTCTCACAAAATTCCTTTCATCATAAATTTCTCTTTTTATTATTGGGAAAAATTGTTCAAAATCAGAATCTTTTGCTTTCTTGTCATGAACAGATAAAGTAGCCATTAAAACAAATCCAGCCCTCTTAACAAATTCCTCTTGTCTTTCACTCCATTCAAACGCTTTTTCATATGCAAATTCTGTTTTATCGAATAAACTACTACAAACCTGATCACAAACATCCCAAGAATTAAAGTCTTTTACCCATTTTTCCATTTGTTCTTCTGTTACTTTTTCAGGTAGATCAATAAATGATGCAAGAATTCTTGCTTCTCTTATCCCTGAACCCCATAATTTCAAAGCAAGTTCATGATTTTTTCCTATTTCTTTTGCAAAAGGTCTCAATTTATAGATAGATACTCCAAAACTATTTTCAGGATTTATTCCAAATCTTGCCATCCCTTCTAAATCTTTTTTATTTCCAAGAGATTCAAGTTTCTTGATGATCTTCTTAATCTCCATATCCTCTCCCTCTGTTTGAAAAATAATATCCTAGTGAAAATCCAAACAGAATCATAGATCCCGCAAATACAATTATCTCCAAATAAGGTATTGTTTGTTCAACAAGAAGTTCAACTCTTGGGTTCTCTCCTAAAACTGCTTCTTGAGAAGCCATAAGGAACATATCCCCTTGAACAGGCAATAAACTATTAGTTAAAAAGTATGAACTAACTATCATTGCAACAATTGAAACCCCTAAAAAAATAGATATGTTAATTTGTATGGGACTTACAATTCCTTTTCCCTTTTCGGTGAGTTCATAATATTTCCATTTCCTACCTTCATCTATTTTAACAATCAACTTAACCGAAGAAAGAGTATCTAAATGTTCCTTGATCGTGGATAATGACATATTTAATTTTTCAGATATCTCAGAAAGAGTCATTCGTCTCTTACCTAAATATTTGAGAATATCTATTCTTGTATCTGATGATAAGGCCTTGAAAATTTCTTTGTTTAATATGGTTTGTTGCATAATAATTATGTTTGGTCTTTCTTTTAATTGTTTTTCATATTATTAGGAAAAAACCGAAATAAAAGACTGGGGTGCTATCTGCACCCACAGCCACAAGTTTGGACTTGACAAGTCCCTGCACTACAACCTCCTGGACAAGAACTACCTCCATTCATTGGACAAACACCTTCTTGGATTTCACTCACTTGGATAGAATCTCCTACACCTGTTTCTGCTGCAACAGAAACATTAGTGAACGTGGAGGAAATTAATACAAACAGAAATAGTCCTACTCCAATTGTAGCAATTTTTAAACCGTTTTTTTTACTTAACATAACAATTTAGTGCTTGAAACTATATTTAAGAACAAGTGTGAAACTAGTTTCAATGCTTTAGTATGATAACATTAGTCATACCACGTCTTCTTCTTTCTACTAATCCTTTTCCTTCCAATTTATCTAAAACTCTAGATACTTTTGCTTTTGAGAATTTAGTTTTTTCTACTAATTCAGATTGGAATATTGTCCCTTCTTCTTCAATTATTTTTTCAAATATATTTTTTTCATCACTATTCATATCTGACATGATTTTACTATAACTTCTTTTTGTGATCTTCTTTGGCTTTTTTGTTTCAATTTCTTTCTTTTCTTTTCCAAATAAAATTAAGTAGACTCCCACAACTATCACAAAAGCCATTATGGACATACTAACATTTGTTTGAAAAGTTATTGTACCCCACATTGGACAAGAAATCCCATGAGAACAAGATGAAGTAACTATCTCTATCATGGCAGTATTAAAAGAAAATATTATAAAACCTATTAGAGCTGCAATACCTACTATCAAAAAACCAACAGCCCTATTTTCCATGATTTAACAATTGTTAATTCTTTTAAATCTTTTTTGGATTCCTTAAGTAGTTTGATAAGTAAATTCCAAGCATTTTTCACAAAATGTTCGTAAAAGAAAAAGGTCACAACAATCAACACCATGATAACAAAAGCAATTATAATTATTGTTTCAAAACCTAATTATATTGCTCCTTTTTTCATTGGAAAAACTCCGCAGTAAATATTATCTGGTCTCCAAACCAAATAGCTCCTTTTTCTATGAAATTGGTTGGATCATTTCCTGTTATTTTAGTTCTTTCAGTTCCATTAGAATTAATAGAATAGACATCATACACATTGTTTATGTCATCACTTAAATGAACAAAGAGAATTTTATTGTCAGAAGACCATTTTGGTAATAAGTCGGCGTCTCCATTTTGACTAATATCTATTTCTTGATCGGTCTCCAAATCATAAACATAAATATCATAATCTCCCAAATTAGTTCCATCAATAGATTTTCCTGTGCTCATTAATCTTTCAAAAGAAACCTTTTTACAATCAGGAGATAGATTAGGGTCATAATCTCCTAAAGGAAATTGGACACCCACATCAACTCCTTTTGAAGGAGGTTCTGTGATTTTTTCTTGATTTTCCCCATTAATATCCATTATCCATATTGAGTGTTCTCTTGTGAAAACAATCTTATTACATTTAACATCTGGATCTGCTTCTGAAATCCCAATAGTATCAGTCAATTGTCTTAAGACATTCCCATTTGGATCCATTACATAAACATCTGTCCCTACATTATTTTGGTTTGAAATAAAAAGAATTTCATGGTTAGATATCCATACTGGTTGAAAATCCATATAATCATTATTTGTTAATTTTTTGTAACCAGTTCCATCAATATTAATTAATGATACTTCTGAAGAAATAATTTCAGAGAAATTTCCACTAAATTCAAAAAATGCTAATTTTGTTCCATCTGGAGAAGGATTAACTCCCATCATTGCTATCTCACTACCATGTATTTGTCTCACATTAGTTCCATCTGAATCCATTACAAAAATCCCGTATTTTGTTCCAAGATTATTTTGGATTTGCCACTCAGAGGTACATCCCATTATTAAGAAAACTAAAAACAAAGGTAGAACTTGTCTTATATGCATAGAAATTATAGAATTCGATTATTATTAAAGTTATTTCTAGAATAATTCATCTCTAAATAACCAAAACCAAAAAACACTTGTGATTGCAACAACCAGAGTTATAACAAGTATTGGATTAACGTCTACATATGGGAGAACAAAAATGCCAAGAAGGAGCAAACTCATAAATACGATTATAAAAACAGAAACAAGGAACATTATGAAATCAAACATATTTTTGGTATGAAATAATGACATTTAATCTTTTTTAATTGAGCAAAAAATTTAAATATGGTGTTATATTTATCTAACATAAGGTTATAAATAATTAACTTTATGTTAAAAATTGATAACGGAGGTTAAAATGAAAAAAACAGAAGATAAAGTAAAAACCTTTTTGGGAGTAATTGTATTGACTTTGGTTATCTCTGGAGTGTTTTTTTATAAGATTAATATCTCTTCAATTAATCCTGTAGAAACAGCAACTATATTTATTGTTTTGATTTTGGCAAGTGGTGCAGGATATATGCTTTGGAGGAAGATAAAAGCATACAAAAAAAGTCTTCCATTAGAAGATGAATTCATAAAAAAAGTGAATTATAAGGCAGGTTATTATGCTTTTATTGCTGCGATAGGGACATCACTTATTGTTGGTATGATGGAAGATTCATTGATTAGTATGGGTCTTTCAATCAGACATGGTGGATATCTTGTTTTGTTAGTAACTGGGTTTGTTTTTAGTGTTTCATATATTTACCTAAGCAAATGGGGGTCTGCTGATTGAAGACTAAAATTAAAGAGTATAGAGCAAAATGGAACATGACCCAAGAAGAATTGGCTAGAAAGGCAGGAGTTAGAAGAGAAACAATTGTTTTTCTTGAGCAAGGGAAGTATAATCCTTCCCTAAAATTAGCTCATAATGTTGCTAAAGCACTAAAAGCTAAAATTGAGAATATTTTTGTTTTTGAAGAATAGAAATATATATTGATAGAGTATCCAAAAATTATGAAGAAAGTATTAATGGTTTATGGAACAAGGTATGGTTCTACCAAATTCACTGCTAATAACCTCGCTAAAGAAATGAGGAAGCTGAAATTAGATGTAAAGGTTCTTGATTTAAAAAAGGAAAAATGGATTTCTCCTCAAGGATATGATGGGCTTATTGTTGGTGTTAGTGTTGCAATGTTCAAATGGGCAAAGGAACCAGTAAAATATCTGAAAAAGTTCAAAAAAGACATTAATGTTCCTTTAGGAATTTTCATAAGTTCTGCAATGTCTGTGGCAGAAAGAGATGGGGCTATCAAAAAATTCATTGATCCTCAAATGGAGAAAATTGGATTAAAATATGATCTAGCTGATGGTTTTGGGATGTATTCTGATCTTTCCAAAAAAATGGGATTTGCAAAAGGAATACTAAGATCTATGGTCCTGGGTTTTTCCAAAGACAGGGGAAAAGAATACAAATCAACTGGAATCAATGATTTTGTGCATTATGACAGAATTAAGATTTTTGCAAAGGATTTTGCAATGCTTATCAAAAAAAGGTCTTAATTTGTTTAAAAGTATTTTTTATTCTGGAATATATAATTTAGACTCTTAAAATACTTATAAGAATTAACACCGTTTGTGGGTTTAATCACTTATTTTATGTATTCCACCTAATAATGCATTATAAACAGGACAATTATTTGCTCGAAAGTTTTGAGTAGAGTCTATACAATATTTATTTCCAGCTCCAGAAAGCCCTGACCAATGGAATGAAATAGAATTCCGGCAGTTATCAATAAACTCACAATCACTCAATTTTCTTTCGATATCACTCTTAGGAACTGGAGTTTCTATTTTTTCAAACGCTTCTTCCAAAGATTTCTCTGGATTTTGTCTTATCCAATAAGCTAACGGATCTGTCATTATTTTAAAAGATATAATTTCAATTTAAAACAATTGTTCTATTGGAAAATATACTATTTTCTATAAAGAAGTATTCTTCCAAGTAAAGGAGTTTTAACACTTATTGCATTTGCAGGACACATTTCTTGACATGTAAAACAACGAATACAAATAGAGTAGTCATAAATCGGAGGTTTTGTTTTGTCTCCATCTTTGAAATTCACTGCTTTTTCCTTGACAGGACATACTTTAACACATGTTCCACACCTTATACATTTTTCAGGATTAATGACCGGTTTTTTTAGTAAAGGGTCTAAAACACCCATAAAACCCATTCTTTTCTCCATTAAAGAATATCTTTGAACATCAAAATCTTTTTTCACTTCTAATTTATCTCCAAGAAGTTTGATATTGTTCATATTTCCAAGACCACAAGCATCTCCATAAACAATTGTTGGGATATATTTTGGTTTTAGATTTATTAATTCACAAAAAACAGTGTCCAAAGCAACAGGATCATCTGAAATCAAAATAAAATTCATTTGGTATGGCTCTCCCCCAGAAGGACCATTGCCTTGCATTGCAATGATTCCATCCATGATAAATAATTTAGGTCTTAAAAATAGATTAAGATCAACAAGCATTTTTGAGAAACTAGTTACACTTGGATATTTTGCATGGAGCGTTTTTTTTTCAAATCCTTGAACACAGCCATATTGGTTCTTTATTGCCCCAGTTATACCAGTTAATTGATGTGTCTTCATTTTAGAGACACTTATTATTGAATCTGAGTTCAAAACTCCCTTTGCAATATTAAATTCTTTATTTATTTTAGCATTAGGAACTTTAATCATCTTCCCTTCCCTGAAATTAGCTAGTTTTACTTTGTATTTATCTGCAACTTGTTTCAAACCATTTTTTTCAGCAACTGATTTAAGACTACCAAACCCAGGGGAATCACCATAAGAGAGTTTTTTGTATTTGTTTTCCCTTAAAATTCTGATAATGGCTTCGAAAACTGAAGGATGTGGAGAAATTAGGTCTCTTGACAAGAGGAGATTTGGTTTCAAAAGGATTTTATCATCTTTATTTACAAATTTTTCAATTCCTCCTAAGAGTTTTAAACCTCTTTTTACTGCTTTGTAAACCTTCTCACTATTATAAGATTCACATTTTATAAGAGCAACTTTCGCAGATTTCATTTAAAATAAAAATCTAGGAAAGAATAAAAGGGTTTCTAATCTAAGCTACATTCCCCACGAAAGAATGTCCACTCTTCACATTCTTTATCTCCACTAATACACATACCATATGTTCCATTCTCATTTGTTCTCATTTCCAAAACATATCCTTGCTCTTCACAATAAACAGAGGCAGGATTTGCAATTCCAGAAATATCTTCTGTATAAGTATTGGTTCCATCAGAACATTGTCTTGGATAAGATTCCATTGCAGGGTATCCTGCGGATATGCAAGAATCAAAATCTGTTACTGATTGTGTACAACCAATAAAAAATGCTACGGAAAAAATTGCAATGATTCCAAATAACCAATTCATGATTAGATTATGTTGTTCTTATTTTTAAACCTTAATGAATTGTTATGTGTTTCCCTCATATTGATGGAAGAATAATGGTCCGAAGACCATCATCCTTGCATTGGACAACCGTCTATTTGCATTCCCATTCTATGTTTTCCTGGTCCTCCAAATTGTGCTTTTAATTCTCTAGCCAATTCATAATCTCCATTTTGAATGGCTTCTTGCATTTGTTCTTTTAATTGGAGTTTTTCTCCGTGCCTTTCTTGAATTGCCTGGAAATTTTCTTCAGAAGTCATTTCAGAAAACTTTCCTTGCATCAAATCAAACCAGGTTTCATAATCTCCGTTTTGGATGGCTGTCTGGAGTTGGTCTCTTGTCTCTTGAAATGCTGCTTTGTCTTCTTCAGTCATTTCAGACATAGGTCCCATCCAAGCATAACTCACCCCACTTATCCCAATGGCAATAATAGTGAATAATGCTAATGCCTGAGTTTTTTTCATGTTTCATTTCACCTCCAAATTTCATGATTTATATGTTCAAAAAGGATATATAAACAAAAAGAAAGAAAAATGTGCATTTTACCTCCACATTTTTTAAAAGCTAATTTCTAAGTTAAATAATAATGATTAATAGGGTTTTAGCACCAATAATTGCATCTGAATCTATTTTTTCAGTGGTAATTATGGCTATATGTCTTGCAATTTATTTTAAAACTGAAGAATTAGAAAAGCTAAGTCAATACAGGGGAATAATATATTTCAGAAGAACTTTCTTCTTTTTTGCAATATCTTATTTTTTCAAGTTTATTACAAGAACAATTATATTTAGTTTTGCACAAGGAAACTGGATTCCTATTTATGTATTAACTCCTGCAGCTCTAACATTTTCTATATCAATATATGCTAGTGTTATGGCTTTCTTTTATTTGATCAATAGCATCTCATGGGAAGGTGAGGGAAAGTATTTGGAAATTATGTGGCACATCATAGCTGTAGTTGTTGGGGTTTTCACTGTTTTTGTATCTGGAGCAGAAATGTTTGTTGCAATTCAGCTCATGCTTCTCGCTTTTGGAGTATATAAAATGGTTAACAAAAAAAGAACAAGACTGTATCTGATTTATCTGTTATTACTATGTTTTTGGACTATAAGCATTGTCGAAATTTTTGTACCAGATATGGTCTTTGAATTTCAACTTATGGTTTACCTTGTTTCAGGATTATTGTTTTCCACAATACTTTACTATGTAATGAAAAGTACAAGGGTTTGAAATGGCAAAAAAAAGAGATAAAATGGGGATAATCTATGACATGCTTAGAGTAATCAAGGATAATGATAATAAAATCAAACCCACTCCTCTCCTACGTTATTCAAACTTATCTTCTCAAGGATTCCAAGAATATCTTTCTGAATTACTAGAAAAGGAATTTATTGAGGAAAAAAGTGACAAAAAGGGCAGAAGGCACTATTCTTTAGCTAATAAAGGCTTTCTTTACTTACAAAAATATCAAACAATAAGAAACTTTATTGAGGACTTTGGATTATAATTTCCAATAAACGTTTAAAGCATTATTTTCCAATCATGATCATGGGATTTTTTGATAGATTTTCTCCAAAAAAACAGGAAAAGGAGAGAATTGAAATAAAGGAAGAGGAAATCGAAGGAATTTTGGAGGAAAGAGTAGGTTCTATTTGGAAAGATGAAACATTTCAACCAAAAGAAATAGAATCAATGATAGGTAAAATATTAAACTCAATAGAAGAATTGAGGAAAAAAGAGGTAAGAAAGGAAAATGTCCATAAAACTCTTATTGAATTATCTCTCTCTGCAAGAAAAAGCATAGTTGTTATAACTAAAAGAGAAGTGGAATCTTTAGATTTTAGTTCTTTAAAGGAATTTTATACAAATACCGGAAAGGCTTTAGATATTATCAGTAATAATAATTCAAAATATGAAGAAAGGGTCAAGATACTTTTCTCTCAACCATATCTTAAACTATGGGACCAACTAAAAAGTTTGTATGGTTATTACAACAACATTAAAGAGAGTACAAATAAAAAAATAGAAAATGAGGAAAAATTCTCCAAGTGGCTTGATCAAATAAGAAAAAATAGGTCTGCTATTGGGTTTTTTGAAGAGTTGAGATCACAAAGGAAAGAATTACAGATATATCTGGAAAAAACAGAACAAAGATTAGAATTACTCAAGAAAGAAATTCAAGAACTACAAAGCTCCAATGAATTTAAAGATCACAAAACATCAAAAGATAAGTTAAGTGAGATAAAAAATAATATCAGATCATTAGAAAGTCAATTTTCTGGAATGATATTAAATGTGAAAAAAGCTCTTTTATACTATAAACATAGATTGGCTGATTCTCAAACAAAGAAAATAATTGATAGGATGGATCAAACTGACTTTATGTGCTCTAAAAATAGTTTGAAAAACACTATTTTTGTGTTTTCTGAGTTAAAAAAGAACTTGAAAATAGGAAATATTAACTTAGATAAGAAAAGAAAAGAGAAAACAAAAGTATTTCTCTCAAAATATGATGAAAAACATTTGGAAAGTTTATTTTTGAAGCATGAAAAGCTTATTGAATTGTCTAAAGGGCAAGAGAAAAATATTGACTCCTCCTTAATTAAACGAAAAGGGGATGAGCTTAAGCGTAAAAAGGAAGATAAATCAACCAAAGTCTTTGGAATTAAAGGAGAGATTAAAAACTTAAGTGAGAAAATTAAAACTCAAAATGAAATTTTAGAAAAAGATAGTCAAAATATATCAAAAATAAAGCAGGAATTAGAAAAAATGAATTAATTATCTTCCCATCTGTATCTGTTCTTCTTTTTCTTTAGTTTTTCAATACCGCAATTATAACAAATTCCATTATGACAGCAAACAGTATCTCCACACTTTCCACATTTCCATTCTTTTTCTTGCTTTTCTAAGAATTTTTTAGTTCCGTTCTTTTTTATGAATTCCAAATTCTCAATCATGCTCATTCTATATCTTTCTCTATATTTTTTATCCAATTTTTTCAAAGGATCACATGGAAAATCTTTACATTCATAACAATATGTTATTTTATTATCCATCAAGAGATTATTTTTACATTTCTTTTTTATGAAAGCGCATTTTTTATCTCGAGGTCTACAACCTTTACAATGTGCTATCTTGACTCCTTTCTCCTTAACCTCATTCTTCAACACAAGATATGAGGAACAAATAGAGCAATTCATTCCACATGGTGCAATTAATATCTCTTCCATGTTTTTTTTACAAAATATAAGAATAATTACTTTTCTTTTTGAAATTCGGTGTATGAGAGAATTGTTAGATAACCTATAGCAACAAAAATAGGTAACAAGAGGAAGAAAATGATATATTCAATAAAGAAAAGTCCTAATAATGATAATATTCCAACAATCTTGAACATCTTTCCTCCTTTTTTATGGACCTTATTCCATACTTTATCACTACTAATAGTCCATGGGTTTCTAATACCAATAAACCAATTTCTTTTTGAGTTTTCAACCAAGACTCCTGCATAGTAAAATAAGAAAGCAATTCCTGGAATTATCACATAAGTAAAGTCAAAGATATATCCCATATTCCAAAATAGAGTCATTAAGTAAATGTAAAACAAGAAAACCATGACAACTAAGATAAATCCATCAAAATATCTTCTAAATTCCTTGATATTTTCCTTCAAAGGATCTATTGCTGGTATTACTTTAAACATTAGATATAGAAAAACGAGCATTATAGGAAAGAGAAACAGTCCCCAAACTTTTGTCATGTAACCATCTGCTTCTCCGGAAATACCCCAATGAGATGCCATTTGTTCTGGCATTGTTGGATACAAGAAGATACCAATTAAGAATGAGACAAGTATCATTGTGATAGCTATCACATCAAATGTTTTCATAATTGTAATAGAATACGTAAGAATAAAAAGATAATTCTTTTAAGCGGGGTCAAGGATTTATAATTAAATGCTACCAAAACCTAAGATAATTGACTTGAGATTTGTTCTTTTGTTATTTATTTGTCTCCTTTTATTTATGGTAATTTATAACTTTTTAAACACAAAAATAATTATGGATTTTATGGAAGAATTTACAATTGGGGAAACTAAAATTCATAAGTTTTCTGATAAAGGATTGGGAAAATCTAACACTTATCAAGTAATTTCTTCTAATGGTATCTTTCAAATTGATGCAGGATATGGTCCAACTGGATTAAAAAAACCAGATGTGATCATTTTAACTCATGCTCACTATGATCATGTGTTTTATGTGAATCAATATTCAAATGTAGAGGTATGGGCAAGTGAAAAAACAGCTGAACATGTTAGAAATATGGATGAAACAGTTATTGTTTTTCAAGATCAAATAGGTAAAATCAAAGTAGATAAGATTCTAAAAGAAGGAGATTTAATAAAAATGGGTGATTTTGAGTTCGAAGTTATGGAAACACCGGGCCACTCAGATGGATCTATATGTCTTTACGATGAAACAAACAAGTTTCTCTTTTCTGGAGATGTTTGGTTTGGTGAGGATATCGTGGGGAGAACAGATTTACCTTCAAGTAATCATACTGTGTTTCAAAAAACCCTAGAAAGAGTCAGATCATTAGATGTAGACCAATTATTTCCCGGACATGATCTTTAGTTATCTTCCATAATCTTCTTAAAATAAGATGTCCCAAAAAAAATTAAATTAAAACAAAAAATATTTAGTTATACTTTCAAATTAGACTCCGAAATTAGAACCTTCTTGGTCTTTTATTTGCATAACACTCTCTGCAGTAGACAGGTCTATCTCCTGAAGGTTTAAAAGGAACTTCACACTCTTTACCACATTCTGCGCAAGTTGCCTTGTGCATTTCTCTTGGTCCTGAGTCAAAATCTCTTCTAGGTCCTCCTCTAGAACCTCCCCTGTTAAATTTTCTTTCCATTTATTTTCACTCCTTTTTGACATAATTTAAGTTATGTCTGAATTATGAACCTAACTCTCGCTTTATAAAACATTGCATATTTCCAAATTTTAATGTGCTAAATAAACTTTTCAAAATTCTTTTAAATTGGGTTTTAACTTAATTCCTATGCTTAATGTCTATAAATTCCTTAAACAAAGTATTAAAATCAAAAGGGATGATTTTGAAAAGATTTTGAAAGATCCTGAAGAAGGCTTAGAAGTTGAAGTGAGTCTCCCTAAACAATGTAGAAAGCCAAAAGATAAACTCTATTTTTCTAGTTTTGTTGGTAAAAAAGATGGAGAGGAAATAACAAGAGGTAAGATAATGTCTAGAGGTAAAAGATCTGATTCTCTTGTAGTGGAATGGCATGTTTTAACGCGTTCAAACGGGATTTTTGCTGGTTTTGGAAATTATTCAGATGGAATTTATAAAAAATGTCAAAAAGGATATGGTAAAGAATAATCCAAATAGTTTTTCAAAAATCTTTTAAAATGAATACAATAAAGGATGATTTTTTTAGTATTACTTTTGTTTTTTTAATCCTTTTTTTGCCATTTCCTTAATTAAATCCTTATGTAGTATCAAATGAACTGTAATTAGTATTCCCATAATTAAACTTGCCCAATCATGCAATAGCGTTATGCCACCTAAAGGAAGATTAAAATAGGTTTCACCCAATAATTTAGACCATATTGGAAATTTTATTATTCCTGTTGTAAATGAAATAATGAACAATATTGCGATTATTTTTACCCAATACTTTAATTTTATTTTGTGAAGGTCCATAATATTTATTCATATATTTATTTACCTTTTAAAGGTGTGGATGTAAAAAGTATATTTTTTGATTTTATACTGATGCTGGAAAAAAAAGATTAATTTGTTTTCAGAATGTTTTTATCTATTCAAAATTAGAGGATATTATGGTTGAAGTTAAAAAGAAACCAAATTTCAAAACAAAAAGTGGTAAAAAAATAAGTTTTAGGAAAAAAAAGAAGGTAAAAAAATCTTCAAGAGTCAAAGTTCGTAGGTCAAAAATTAAAACACGGTGGAATAGGTTTGGTAATCTTAAATAAACTATTGTTTTCAAAATTCTTTTAAAATGGATTTTTCCATCTTATTATGGGGTGGTAATCTGAAACTAAAGAGTTATAGGAATATTGTTAGGCAAGCAGATGCAGCACTAATCCCTTATGATGAAAGAACATACGAGCTACTTTTTAAAAGAAAAGGTATTGAAAAGCTTTCAAAGAGTTGTGATATAACACTTAAAAAATTAGAAGGGTATTATGACCCTAAAATTGACCCTGAAACAGAGAGATGGGTCTTTTTTGATATAAAAAAAGGGGAAAAAATTCCAGAAAATAAAGATATTATAACAAGAATCAATGAATCAGTAAGTTGCAGTTTCTTTTCAAATAAAGAATATAAAAATGAGAAATTTAACCCAAAGAACATGGAAATATTCATCCCTGCGATAAGTGAAATGAATGTTTTCACAAAAAAAAATGGAGAAACAATAGCTAATGAGTCTTTTGAATTGACAGTGTACTATTTATACCATTCAGATAAACCAAGAGTTGGTAAATCAGGCAAACCAAGATTTAGCGTCAAACCAATAGAAAACCCAATTTGGAAACTTTGTGGTTTGGAAGAGGAGAAAAAAGATAGTTGCCCTGAATGGGTTCTTTATCATGGTTGTCTAGGTATGTTAAATAGTGGTATAATCCCAATTAAGGAGTTTGAGGAGTTCCTTTAGGCTAAAATAGAAACAACTGACACTATTGCTTTCTCAACAAATTTTGAGTTGGAAGCTATGAAAAAGGTCCCTGGTTTTGAATCTCTTGTTAGAAGAGTAGAAGGATTAGAAGGCATGATTTAATTAATTCATTTCCCAATATTTTTAAATGGAAGTTAGTCTCTCTTGATCATGGAAGAAGATAATCAATTTAATGGAGAAGCGGGGATAGATATGTCTATAGAAGGACTTGAGGATATTATTGTTTTTGATGGAGAATCAGAAGATCAATCTTTTTTTGGAGATACAAAATCAAGGAGTTATTCTGACTTAGTAAAACAATTAAAATGTTTTAATAGAGAAATATTTTCTCCCAGTTCTGTTCTTTATCCTGGATGTGGGAATGATGCTAGTCCTTCAGAAGTTTTTGATAATTTAACCTATGTGGATATAGATCCAAAAAGTTTAGAAATGCTTGAAAAAAATGGTTTAAAAACAGTTTTAATTGAAGCAAAAAAATATAGAGGCAATCATGATTTAATCCTACTTTATAATTCGGACATACCTTCTTCTGATATTCTTCCTAATCTTGATCTTGGAGGTTATATTTTAGCAAACGAATGGAAAGGTCATGCTACTGAGATGACGAAAAATGAAAATTTTGAAGTGCTTGGAGTAATAACCTTACCAAATAAGGGGATTTTTAGAAAAAAATCAGAATTTTTGCCTGGAGTAGAAGCATTAAAAGATCAAATGAGGAAATATTCAGATATCTTAGGTGTTTTCAAACATAAATATAGTTAATTGATTATTTTCAATAGGAATACTGGAAATCTTTTGATCATGTTTTTAATGCGTTATTTGTTCTTGAAGTAAATCAACTATAAAAAATAAAATATGGAGTGAAAAATAATGAACAAACTTCAAACAATGCAAGAGATATGGGCGCTAAAGCAAGTATTTGAAATGAATGATAGTAGACATATTAATTGCATCAGAATCAATAAAGGGAGCACATACGAACATGAACTTGAGAAGTTTAACCAGTGCTGGAAATTAGCTCAAAAAAGAGTTGATTTCATATGCGAAGGTAAACTTGCAAGAAATGGCAAAAGACCAGATATAACTGCTCTTGACCCCGAATATCCTTATCATATTGAAATAATGAAAAGTGAAACAGATGAAATGTGTGATAACAAAGACTACCCATTTGAAGTGAGAAAAATAAAGATATAAAAAAGGTTAATTCAGACGCTCTCATAAACTTCTGCAAATACTGTGTAAGAGAATACACCAATCACATACATTGTGATACCTGTTCCTAAAAATGGAATCCATCCAAAAAAGAAACCTACTACACTTATGAGGAAACCTACCACTAACCAGTTCACAAAGTAGTCAAAATTAAATGCTTTTTGTAGTACTTTCCAACTAAAAGCTGCACTGAATCTCTCTTCCTTGAGCCATCCTAAAGTTGCTATAGGCATAACATAAAGTGCCAAAAATGCTAATGCTACTCCAATAATAAATAAGGGCAGTGCACTTATCATAAATGGTAGCAATAGTGTCCAATCTTGATTGAACAAAGTCTGAGCTTGGATTTCAGTTATATCTCCTGAAAAGATTTCACTCCATGTATCCATAGATATACCTCCAAAAAACATACTTACGGCGGGAGACATAATCAATGTTCCAAAAGTTCCAATCAAAAACAATATTGCTGGCAAAAACAATAAGAAGCCTATAAAACATGCCACAAGACCTTTTATGAAGAGGTCACTGTAATTCTTCCATTCAGGCAATTTATCTCTTTTCATTTTCTCTTTTGTGAATCCAGTACTCCTAAGAGCATAACCAGTAACAATCAAATTAACTAGTGGAATCATTCCCAAGAGAGTTCCTATGAAAAGTCTATTGGTGTCTGAAAACGGTCTTTTCAATGCTTTTACAAAGTCAACCATTTAGTAAATGATACATAGGAAGTTTAAATGTTTTTTACTTTGTTTTCAAAACCTTTTTATTTTCTAATTAACTCTCTTAAAATATGAAAATCAAGGCGGTTCTTTTTGATTTGGACAATACTCTTATTGATTTTGAAAAATTCAAAGAAGTATGTACTGATTCTGCAATTGAAGGAATGATAAAGGCAGGGCTTAAAATGTCAAAAGCAGAAGCCAAAAAAAGAATAGTCAGAATATATTCTGAATCATCTTATGAAGATCCACATATTTTCCAGAAGTTCTTAATTGAATCTTTTGGTAATGTGGATTATAAATTTTTATCCGCGGGGATAGTTGCTTACAGAAAAGTAAGATCAACAGTTATGAAGCCTTATCCTCAAGTTAAGCCAACATTAAGGAAACTGAAAGATATGGGATTAAAATTAGCAATAGTTTCTGACGCTCCAAAAATTAAGGCATGGATTAGATTGGCTTATCTTGATATGGTGGATTATTTCGATATAGTTCTTACAATTGATGATTTCAAAGAAAGAAAGCCGTCAAAAGAGTCGTTTGATATGGTTCTAAAAAATCTAAATATCAAACCAGAAGAGGCAATATTTGTTGGAGATCATCCACTAAGGGATATTGTTGGGGCAAACAGAGCTGGAATAACATCTGTTTTGAGTAAATATGGGCTCTGGAAAGACATGGAGATGAATGAGAATCCTACAGAAGAAGAAAAACCAGACCATATCATTGAAAAAATAGAAGATTTATTGGAAATTGTTAAGTGAATAGAATTATTTTAAAATTCTTTTAATTTTCAAATTGGGCAGATGTTTGTTTCTGTACAGGTTTCTAGATAATTAAAGCAATCTTCATCCAACAAATCTGGATTGATAACAGGACAATTGACAACACTCCCATCCTGCTTTATTATGTCATATCCTCCACCAATATTACCATAAATTGCCCTGAAAGAACCATCACTACAAGTATAAACTTCACTGATTCCTTCCCTCAAACAAATGGGGTTGGCAGAAAACAAGAACACAATTGAAATTGAAACAACTG
>JAFCFZ010000002.1 GCA_017608385.1 Candidatus Parvarchaeota archaeon | reverse complement strand
CAATGCTGGAAAAATCATTATTAGACAATGGAGTAGAAATGAAGGTGATTTGGTGAAAGGACTATTCAATTTTGAATTACATCAATTAATAATGACTGTTGTTTTGATAATTGTCGGATTAGTTTTTATAGTAATGTTCTTACCTGGACAACCTAATATGTATGATAGATTTTCAACATTTACCACAAAAGTTAATTTGGCTGTTGAAAATAAATATACAGAGATATTTGATTTTACAATAGATAGTGGTTTCACAATAATTCAATTATATGTTGATGGAGTTTGTTATGAAAGGATAGATGATATAGATTGGGGAGATATTACAGATGAGGAATCACTTATTTATCAAAAATTAAATTATAAATATAGACATTTATTTCCTATTCCTGAAAAGGGATATACTGGATATATGTTTTGTTTATATCAAGACTCACAATATTCAAAGTCTCCTGGATTAGTTCATTTAGAAGAAGAAGGAGAAGATGATTGTATTTATACTCCAGATAGAATTTTAAAGGAATTAAATTCTGAATGCATGAGGTTTTTTGATGGACAAGTAATTAGTTCTGAAGATATAGTAGATAATAGTCTTGTTTGTATTCCTCAAGATTCAGGACAGCCACTTTTAGATGGAGAAGGTTGTGGTTTTCACACATTAACTGGGAGATTTTTAGCAAGATATCTTGAGTTCATTTATAGATCAGGTCAAGGAGGAATAAAAACATTAGTTATAACTAATTAAGAAAATTGTTAAATAATACAAAGTTTCTCTTTCAAAAATGCGATCATTATCAAAAATTCTTTTTCTCAGTCTTTTTTTAATCAATATTTCTTCTGCAGTGTTTCTTAAACCTTCTATCGAAATTTACTCAATTCCAACAAAAATAGGTGTTGGAGAAAAATTCAAGGCGATAATATACATAAATAATCCCACTAATGAAAAACTTTTCTTTAAGGCATATACCTTTGCTTATGAAGATGGAGAGTGTGTTACTAAAAATTGTTGGGAGAATTATTTAGAGGTCTCTTTAGATCCTAAAAGTTCAAAGAGATTAGTGTTCAACAATAGTTTTCTTTATCCTGGAGAATTTATCTTTAAAGCAAGAATAAATAATGGAGATAGTTTTACGGACTCTATTGTTGTTGAGTCCCTTCCAAAAAAAGAAATAGATTTTTTCTTTTTGTATAATAATACACATATTGGTTATACTATCAAAAATAAAGGAGATTCTATTGAAAACATATCTATGACAGCCATTTATGAAGAAATGCTTTTTGAGACAAGAATGATAAACCCCACTGAAGAAATTGATATCTTTTTTGAAAGAAAAGAAGGATGGCTTTACCTCTTTAATGGAAATGAGCTCCTTGATTCTCGTTCAGTTTGGGAATATCAAGAAACCCCAACAATAAGTCCAACAGGATTTTATGTTGCTAACCCAAATGATTTAAATATCCTCTTTGTTTTCGTTTCGATCATTGGATTCATTTATTTGGTATGGAAGATATGATGAAGTGGAAAATATGAAAATACTATCAAACCTTAATGTTATAGGAAAACCAGCTAAATTAGTCCAAGAAGTTTTAGAGAAGACTTTAGACAAATTAGAGAACGAAAAAAAGGTTTTGAAGAAAAAAATACTCAAACCAAAGAAAATGGGTAAAAATTTCTTTTCTGGGTTTCTTGAAATTGAGTTAGAACTTGAGGGTTTTCAAGAGTTAATTGAATTTTTGCTTGACTACGGTCCAGTGACAATAGAAGTACTAGGTGACAAGGATGTTACTATTCCATTGGGTGAATTTCAGTCAGCCATAAGTGATATGGTTGCAAGGTTTCAAGAGTATGAAGAAGGCATAAGGGGCTTGAGAGCAGCGAATATAATGATTACAAAGCAACTTCAACCATTTTTACAACAGAAGAAAGGTAAAAATGCAAAGTGACCTTTATATGTTTTTCAATAAAAAATATGATTTTTCTCACTAAATTTAGCATTTAAA
The DNA here is from genome assembly GCA_017608385.1 of Candidatus Parvarchaeota archaeon. Classification (GTDB taxonomy): domain Archaea; phylum Nanobdellota; class Nanobdellia; order B33-G15; family B33-G15; genus JAFCFZ01. Next base: position 43,319 of record JAFCFZ010000002.1, on the reverse strand, counting down.
ACATGCAAAAAGGGTGATTTCGATCAGGAAAAGACTTAAAAACCCTCTACAACAATTAAAAATTAAATACCTCCTAGGAGGAAGGGTGAAAAAAAAATGGAAACAAAAAAATTTGTTAAAAAGATCGCGGCATTAGCCGGATCTGCAGCAATGTTAGGCGCAACAGTGGCCGGAGCATTGGCAGCTTTACCAGATTTGCCAAGCCCATTTATCACAGATGGTGTCTTTGATGCCTATGTGGGAGTTGGAGCAACAGCAAACGTTGCAGATGTAATATCTGCAATTGAATTAGGAGCAGCCTTTGCCCAATCAGCAACTTCAGGCGGTACGGGTGTTGTTACATTTGAAAAAAATGTATCAGCAGGACTCGTCAATAGTACTGGCGATGATGGGCTTGCTATTAAAACTGGAGCAGACGCTGTAAGTTTTACAGCATCAAGTTCTGGTTTTGATTGGTTAGTCAACGAAACCGTCTCTTATACAAATACGTCAACAAGTGTAACCACGTTGTATCAACAAAATGAAATGATTACTGCTGCACCAGCAGGAGTTACAGTTAAACCAACAGAATATGCAACCGTAAGGTTCTATTCTAATGCAGGTGTAATATTGAACAACACATTCAATGCAAGTATACCAACTGGTACATCTGGAATCCAATGGTTAGGCGAAAACTATGAACTTGTTTCATGGGGAGCCACAAATCTGATTTTAGGTCAGATTACTGAAAACACATTGGCCCTTGATGAGGAACTAGAAGTTGGAACTCTTGGAGCAACAGTAACCGCCACAGATATAGACAGTGTTTTGAATGAAGTCTATTTAGTTATCACAGATGGTGATGGAGACATAATTAAAGAAGACTGGTTCGCCAGATATGCTTCTTATTCCAACACAACTCTTGGTATCGAAAATATAGAAGTAGACTCATTCCACTTTAGTGTTGTATCTGCGGAGGGATCAGTTCAACTAAATATTAGAACAGCTGGAGTAACAATACAGAACGGTGGTTCAAATTACTCCTATGGTGATAATTGGTTAACTGATTTCGGAAACTCAAGTACTGGAATTAATTGGATTAGTCTTTACACAGCTAAAGATTTCCCAACAGCCGGCACTTCAGGTTCCACCATGGGTGTGGGAGTAACAGAATCTTCACCAGAAGACTACTTCCATATATACAACGACGGTTTGTGGTTCGAATCAACTGGAAATGAGGTAACTTTCTTGGAAGTTGAAGAGGAAATTAACTTAGATCCGGAAGAGGCTGAATTTTCGTTTGTGGATGCTGATGGAGATTACGTTTTCTTCAATCTAGACAACCAAACGATACCCGCTTGGGACACTGGACCATCAACGTACAATGAATCGGAAGATACTATTTGGTTAGGCCAAGGTCCAACCGAATATTTAGTTAGACAGTGGACACATGGTCAAGATGACTTTTTAGGTGATCTAGATGACTGGACCAGATATAACATAACAACAACTGGTGGAATTCTTGTTTTATCAAACATAACGAAAGCAGATGTTGTAAACATTACAAATGTTTGGTATAGATTCGATGCATCTGTAGATAATGCTACAGCAGCAAATGAACTCAATATAACTCCAACCAAATTTTACGCAAATATGTCAAATGTTTTCGTACCAGAATTTGGAGGATCGGCATATAACTTAAGTTATTCAATCACAAATGAAAGGTTGAATGTCATTATGCCAAATGAAGGAATTGGAAGTACATATGTTGAGTTTGGAAATAACGGAAAGATCGGATCCACTGTTGAAACAATCGGAACAGAACTAAAATACAATAAATATGGTACTTCAGCTTTGTTAAGCGGAGGAACATACTCCTTTGCTATTCCAGAGACCAAGAGAACTGTTAAGTTTTCAGTTGGTAGAAAGCAACCATCAATATTTACTGTATCTGTTGGCGAGACCGATTCAAAAATAGCTGACGCAAAAATAACAGCGGGTGGAGGAAGCACAATCAACAAGATAGCTCCAACATTTGCCAAGATGGATACTGAATTGTCAACAATTGACAAGCCAGTTATTTTGGTAGGTGGACCAGCGGTTAATACCAAAGTCAATAGTTTAGGTAATGCTACCTTAACACTTGATCAATGGAGAAACCAAACAGATGGAAGCTATGTAATGGAAGACAGAGCCATTATAGACTTAGTTGACGAAGCATTCGACACATACGATGCATTAGTTGTTGCAGGTTTTGAAGCAGACGGCACAAGAATTGCTTGCAGACTCTTAGCTAGAGAATTGTTATTCGGAGACACAGTCCTCGGAGACAATTGGGCAGGATTAAGCAGGATAGTTCTAGACACAACAGGTGTTGCTGTCACTGATTATACTGATGCCACAGTCGTTACGTAAAGGTTTTAAACCTTTCATCTTTTTCTTTTATTTATGAAAAACATACATTACATGATAATATTTTTCGCTTTGACTATCATAATTACATTTGCAATTATTCAAGCTTACACCATGATTAGGTTTGGAGAAATTTTTGAAGGGAAAAATGAAGTCTGTAGGTTATATGGAGAGAATATAACAAGTTCAGATTATCTAAATGATTCCTTTATTGAATCTTGCGAGTGTAGATATGAAAATATTGTTGAACAAGGAATGGAAACTATGTGTGCTTGTGATTGTTACACTGATGGAACTGTTTGTCCTAGAATAAAGAATGGAAGATGTTACATTTCTGTTATGTTAACTGATGCAGGATTACTTGGTGTTTAACACATTGAATAATTAGAGAAGTCACATAGATAAGAACTCATATTTGTTTTGCTAACATATTTTCTATGGACTTCTCCATTGACTAATAAAGAAGGATATTCGCTTATACTATATGTACTTGTTAAAGCATTTATTACTGTTAAATCTGTATCAGCATCTAGGGAAAAGATCATTAGATTACTGTCCAAAATCTTTTTGTAGTAATTCAAAACAGATGCTTGCTCTTCACAATTTAAACAATTAACATTTGAATAAAAATACAACACAGTTGACATGTTTGTTTCACATCTCATTTTAATCTCTTCTATAGTAACCCAATCATTGATTAAAACCACCATATAATTTCTTTTTAGAACAGTATAATCTTCGGTCATCATTCTTCCTTCAATTTCCATTTGTTCTAATCTTCTACCTAATTCACTTGCTTCTGTTCCTAATTCATCCGCTAAGGATATCATAAAGTCACAAGAAACAGACTCATTCATTATTTCAAGAACATTGAAGTGAAGATTAGCTGCTTGGATATTTTGTTCTAAATTATTAATGCTGTTTTGGAGAATGGACATCTTTTGCCCCCCTATTGAAAAACCCATAAAAAGACCTACAAAAAAGATCATTGAAGAAATAACCCCCGTTACTAAGAAGAGTTCTACATCTCCGCGCCTTTCCATTTAGTATTCCCTCCTCTCACTAACTTGTAAGTTATTGCTGAAGCAAAAAATAAAGACAATAATGCAAAGTAAATAAAGAAATAACCAAACAAATGGGGTACATATTTTTTGGTTATTTTTTCATCTGAAACTTTGTATGATAAGTAAATAACAATTATAGACATAACTACAAATAATAGAGCAAGGATTGTAAGGGGATTTATTGCAAATAACAAGTCAAAATCAAATTTAAAATTGGCAATTAAGGGCCATATATCAAAATTAATTGCCATCAAACTCCTAACAGATTCTGAAGCATACATTAGAGTAGCATCAATACTCATATAACTCACATAAAATAAAGTGAATATCCAAAGGAAATTGGTTGGGAGTAAAAAGAGCCCAAGAACATTGAATCTTGGATTAAATAACATCTTTCTGTATTTGTTCACATTTTCTAAGTATCCAGCATACCATCTTGTTCTTTGTTTTACTAGTTCTTTAAAGGTTTCAGGACCTTCTGTGTAAGTATAAGCATTTGCTGAGTTTTCTATATCATATCCAGCATCCATAATCCTAAATGCTATTTCCATATCTTCTGTGATGTTTCCTTCTTCAAAACCACCTACTTTTTGGATAATTTCTCTTCTATACATAGAACCAGGACCAGGAGTTACATATTGGGAACCAACAAAACTAAACACTTTTCTTAGATATATTGAAAAATAATATTCAATTAATTGGATTTTTTGCCAGATAGTTTTATCTTCAGTAAGTTTCATTGCAGGAGTAACAGCTGCGACCTTTTTATCATTGAAATAACCAACCATATTCAATATTGCTTTTTTGCTAAAGTAAGAATCTGCATCCAAACAAGCAACTAATTCTCCTGTGGCTTTTTTAATTCCTAAATTAAGTGCTGTTGCTTTTCCTCCATTTTCTTTGTTCACTAAGACTATTTTGTTTTTCTTTACATAAGTTTCACATATTTCTCTTGTTCTATCTGTAGATCCATCATTAACAACTATAATCTCTTTGTCAGGATAATTTAACTTAATACAAGAATCTATTGCTCTCTTAATTGTTCTTTCCCCATTCCATACTGGAATAATTACACTAACTTTCGGAAATCTTTTAGGAAAAGGATTTTTTTCCACATTTCTTCTATTTCTGAAATAAACTATGAACCAAAACACACAAGTGTATATCATAAAATAATACAAACCCATCAATATGAGGAATTTTAAATCCATTATAAAAAAAGTCCTCCCAAGCCTTATTAAGTTTTTTGCAAAGAGTAAACCCACACATTTTTGCACAAATCAGTGGTTTGTTTGTATAGTTCATAATCTGAAAAAAAGTCCTGATTTTTAGCATATTCTGGCCAACCATATGCATCAGACGTTATTATATAAGTAATATTGAATTCATCTAAAAAAGTTTCAAATTCTTCTGAATTTTCAGGGAATGCCTTTACCTTTACATTTGAGTAATAAGCATTTAATGGCCATGCTACTGAAAGAACCATTCCTTCTAATTCTCCTACTTTTGAGAAAGCATCTTGACCACACATAATATTAGGAGAGACAAGAATTTGACCAAATAGCAGACCAGAAACCATTATAATTGGTAGGAATTTTTCCAATTTCTTTACCTCAAAAGAAACAAGTATTAACACAAATGGAACGATTTGAATGAAAAATCTTGATTCTTTATAACTAAATATTTGATAAAATACAAATAAAATCAAAGGAAAGAGAAAGATGTTTGAATACTTTTTATTCCCTTTTTTGAAAATTAATGGTAATAGCACTAATTGGGAGGTAAATATTATTGGAAGATTTATGAAATATGTCCAAAAATTACTCGTGTTTGATGCAGGCCAAAAAACACCCCAAATAAATGTGTAAAATAAATCTCCAGACTGAAGCAAATTATAAAATAACCAAGGAAGAATAGGTAAGAGGAATACTATAATAGAAGGAATTATCTTCCAATCTGCCTTTTTATTAATAATTAACATTAATATTAAAACAGGAAAGATTATTCCAGAGGTGTATCTTGTCAAAAAAGAAAGAGATGCCATAAAAAATGCTAAATAAAGATCCTTATCCTTACTTTTTTTATCATAACGTATGAAAAACAAGATGCTCGCAAGTATGAACATTGTTGTTGGGATTTCAGAATATATCCAATGTGACCAATAAAAGAATAGTGAGTTTGTTGCAATTAGTAAAGCCGCGGTTTTTCCTGCTCTTTCTTTCTTATATTCAACACAAATACAATAAGCTAAGTAACTAACAAGCATTCCAATGAAAGCATAAAGAAGCCTCATTCCTATCAATGACCAATTAAATGGAATCAGTAATAATGATAGAATTGGAGGTCTAATCAATTCAAGATAGATATCTTGTCCTGAGAAGTATTTAGAATTCATAATGTAAGCTGCTTCATCCCATCTAATGTCCAATGTGTTTAAAGCCGCAAATATTTGGATTATTGCAATTATCCCAAATACTATTTTTTTATCCATTCTTCATCAATTCTCTAAGTAATGTAGTAGCATATGTTCCTTTTCTAAGGAAGAATTTTAAGATCATGTCATTTCCCCTTTGTTTTTCATTTATCCATTCCGGGATAAAAAAACTTCTTCTAAATGTTCCTTTCATTCTATTTTTTTTAAAATCAGACTTTTTGACACCTTCATTTTCAAGGATTTTTTTGGTTACTTCATCTAATTCTGTTTTAAATCCGGGAAGAGGAAGAAATTTAGGAGATTTCCACCCATATTCCTCCAATGCTTTGTTAAATACATAACTTTGATATGCATTTTTATAGAAAATCATTATTTTTCTTGGAACATGTTTTATGGCCCTTTTAGGATGATTTATCATTGTTTTGACCCGTCTTTCAAAATATCCAGAGTGAGTTGAAATTAATTCTACTGCGCTTTTTAGATCGCCCTTAACCAATTCTCTTCCAATATCTTCATTCCCTCCAAATCTTTGGGGGCCATATAAATTTGGAAGCTTTTCATATTTTTTAAATTTATGAAGTATTTTTAGAGAGTCTTTTTTCACATTTCTTATTTTTATTGTGAAAACATTCCCCATAGAATGACCTATCCTTATTTTTTTCTTATTCTTTGAAATGTTTTTGAAGTAAACATCCCTGATATTGATTTTTTTTACATCATCAATATCTGCTTCAATTGAGATTCTTTGAGAAGTTATAGCCCGTTTATCCTTTAATCCAGCATAACCTATTTTTGAATTATGGATCCCCATTTTTTTTGAAATTTGTTTTGTTATATCCATCGTTGTTCTATTTCTTTTGATAAGTGTTAAGTGAATATGATCTCCACTTCCTCTAGAAAATGAATTCATCAATTTATCCAAAAAACCATATTTGATAGTCCAGATTTTACCATCTTTTTTTTCCTCTACAATAAAATCCTCGGGAAATTTTTTGATTTCTCCTCCAATCCCTTCTGTTTTTGTCCAATACATCATATTTTTTATACTAACCCTGTTTTAATTGGTTTATGATAGAGGTTTTAAGACTTTCTCATAGAAGTGAAAGGGATAAGAGGATAACAACTCATTGTGGTCTTACTTCAAGAGCCTTTGGTGCTGAAAAAATCTATATTTCTGGGGAAAATGATAAGAAAACAATAAAGAGCATTAATGATGTTGCAGAGAGATGGGGGGGTCCCTTTCAAGCAAAATATGTCAAAGATTGGAAAAAACTTATTTCTGAAAAAAAGGAACAAGGGTTCAAAATAATCCATATGACTATGTATGGAGAAGAATTCAAATCAAAGAAAAGAACACTAAAAAACAAGGATTTGCTTGTTGTGGTAGGTTCTGAAAAGGTACCTCCTGAAATGTATGAGATATCTGATTATAATTTGGGTGTGGGAAACCAACCTCATTCTGAAGTTGCTGCTCTTGGAATTTTTCTTTATGAAATATCTGGGGTTAAATCAAAGTTTAAGGGATCAAAATTAAAGATAGTTCCACAAAAAAAAGGCAAGAAGGTTATTGAATAGTTGATACTGTTTGCGTTTTTTCAACGATAAATTCTTGATCTGCGGCTTCTTTTAATTCTGATTCATGAGTCACAATGATTATTTGAGGAATATTTTTTATGTTTCTCAATACTTCTGGAAGAACTTTTATATCTTCTCTATCAAAACCAGTTGTAGGTTCGTCAAGGATCAATGTTTTACTCCTTGAAACTCCACCTAACCTTGAAGCAATATCTGATAAAGCAAGCCTATAAGCTAATGCAACACTCGTTTTTTCTCCACCAGATAAGTTAGAAATAGGAACTTCTTCTCCTTCAGTATATGCAAATGGTTCATAATCTTGTTTTATATCAACAGAATATTCTTGTTCCCATCTTCTTATTTCTTCAAACCTTGATTGGAATTCCTTTCTAAAATCTCTTATAAACTTTGATCTTGCCACATCTCCTATATTTCTAATATCTTCTCTGGCTTTTGAGAAGAATTCTAAAAGACATTTCATTAAAACCAGTTTTTCTTTGGTTTCAAACATTTTTTTGAGCTCTAAATTTAATCTATCTAAATCTTTTTCTAAGTTTTTCAATTGCTCTTCTAAAATTTCTATTGTTTTCATTAGTGAGTTTTTTTCAGAATTTAACTCCATTCTCTTTTCAATGATTTCTTGATGTTCTTTTTTTAGGAATTCATACTCTTGTTTGTCAAATTCTTTGGAAAGAATGATGTTTTCCTCAATCATTCTCGTGTTTTCTAAGAATCTCTTTTCTAAATCTTCTAGTTTTGATTTTATTTGCTTTATTTTTTCTAAAGAATCTTTTTGTTTTTTTGCTTTTGTAAGATTATCCTGCTTTGTTTCAAGATTTTTTTTGAGTTCAGAAATTAGTTCATCAATCTCTTGCTTCTTTTTTTGAAAATCGTGTCTTATTTTTTCTTTATGTTCTTCATTAATTTCTTGCTTACACATTGGGCATTTTCCACCCTCTATTTTTAGAACCTCAGAATATTCTTTTTCTATTTCATTAATTCTTCTTTCTTCAGAAAAGATCTTTTGTTTTGTTTCTTCAAATTCCCTTAAAGATGTTTCATAATCATGTCTAAGAAGGACATTACCTTCAAGCAATTTTTTTTGCTCAGATAAATCGTTTTTTTCTGTTTCAATTTTTTCGTTTTCATTTTTTTTGAGAGAAACTATTTTCTCAGCAGAATCAAATCTTTTAGCCATTTCCTCCATTTTATTGATTTCTTCTTGTTTTTTCTTGAAAATCTCTTCAAAATTCTCAAATTCTCTTTTCTTATCAACAAATTTTTTGGAGTTTTCTTCTAACCCTAACTTATTATTTTCTATTTTTTTCTTGGAATTTTCAATTTCATCTTTAATTACTTCTTCTGATTTGATCTCTCCTTCTAATCCAGAAATAATCCGTTTCAATTCTCTTGTGACTTCTATAGAATTATCCCAAACTATCTTATATTTGGATAAATTGAGAACACTGTCAATGTACTCTTTTCTTTCTGTTTTGGTCAAATTGATTAGTTTTCTTATTTCATCTTGTTTTGTGTAAGTTGTTGTTTCAAAGAGATTCTTGGCTTTTGATTCATCAGGATAGCCCAAGATATCCATAACATTTTTGTTGATATCATTTTCTCTGGCCATTTTCAGAAGTTCTTCATTATTCTTCTTTACAGAGCCGACATTATGATCCCCAAGAATGTTTTTCCCACTCCTGACAAAACCTCTGGCTATTCTATAATTATTTCCTCTATGTTCTACTTCTAGGATGATATGCCCTTTTTTTGAACCTCTTCTTAATAGAGCCCCTTTATTTATTCCTGTTGTAGCTCCAAAAAGACAGTATTCTATTCCCATCAAAACACTTGATTTTCCAGATCCAGTTCTACCAGAAACTATTGTAATTCCCTCTTCAAAATTTATTTTGGTTTTTTTATGAGATCTTATATTTTCCATCTCAATTGATTTTATCTTCAATTAATTCACCCATTTTGATTATTTCTTTGGTAGCTTTTTCAAGATCTGTTTGATTCATTTTTTTCCCAAATATTTCTATCATTTCTAGAGCAATGTCAAGATTTTTACCAGAATATTTTTTCTTTTTAAGATAATCCCTTTCGATCTCATCCAAACTTTTTTCATCTGAATCAATTTCTTCTTCATCAGGATTTGTTAAATCTGACAAATAGATGTTTGCAAATAAATAGCCCCTCTCTTGAGCCATTTCAAGTATTTTATTCCGATTAATTTCTGACTTAGTTCCTCTTGTTAATTTCCCCTTTATTCTAATGAGTAAGATAGCTCCATCTGAATTTCCTATTTTATTCAATATTTTATCTGTTATTTGTTCAGGAGAACCAGAAATCCTAATGTCTATTTCAATGAAATTTCTTGTTTTTAGAGGAATCCATTCAATTTTTTGATCATAGTAAAAGAAACCCTTCTCTTCTTTTTCCCTTATGTCCCAAATTTCTGAGGAACCGGGATAAACAATTATTCCTTTTTCATAAGGAGCAATATATTTAGTATGAGTATGTCCTCCAGCATAATAATCAAAACCTTTTGGTAGAACTTCTTTTGGAATATCCCCAAATTTTTCAGAAATGTCATGAATAATGTGGTGGAAAATGAAGATTTTGAACTTACTTTCTTCAAATTTTGGAACCAATTTTTTGTAAAAATCAATTATTTTTGATCTTTTACCCATCATTCCTGCAATAAACACATTTTTGTAAACTTCTCCTCTGAGAATCACTTTATCTTCTTGACTTTTATAGTATTTTTTGGAACCCACATTAACAAGTAATTCTACTCTGTCTAAAACAGAAATGATTGTTCCATCTGGCGCCACATCATGTGAACCAGGAACAGTGAAGAAACCAATATCTTCTTTTTTTAGACGTTTTAATTGGGAAACTAAAAAATTAATAGAATCATAACTTGGCTTTCCTGTATCTACAATATCTCCCGAATGAATAACAAAATCTACTTTTTTATCTATAGCAAAATCTATTACTTTTTTGAAAGCTATTTCAAAGTCCTTTTCTCTTTCATCTATTTTGAAATTTTTTTTCCCTAAGTGTGTATCTGAAAAATGTACAAACTTCATGAGTGCACCTCAATAATCTTTTAATCTCTTTTGTTCAATTTCTTCCTTTATTCGAGAATATGTACTCCAACTTCTTCTAACATATTTCATGAAATCTTTGTTCCTCATGTTGTTTTTCAGTCCATTTGTGCTTTTTATATCATGTGGGTAACCTACCCCCAATTCTAAACCTACTTCATTTTCTATTCTTTTCATTTCACTGTCCCTCTTTACTTTAGCAACAATACTGGCTGCAGAAACAATTGGATACTTTTCATCTGCTTTATGTTCAAAGATCATTTGAGCTTTGTGTTCTAGAAACTTTTCCATGAATTGGACAAATTTTGGGATTCCACTCAGAGCATCTATGTAAACTTTATCTGGTTTAGTTTTGTTTATGATTCTTGCCATATGAATTGCTTCGATTTGATTTAGATTGATTCCAGAACCCATATTCATGTCTATTTCTTCTGCTGGAATAACTCGGACATCAGTTTTACATATTTTTTTTATTTTTCTCTCCATTTCCTCTCTTTTTTTTGGAGAAAGCATTTTAGAATCTTTGACATCAATTGATTTCAAGTCTTTCATCTTATCCTTTTCAATTATAGCGCCACAAATAACCATAGGACCTATAATTGAACCTCTACCTGCTTCATCAATACCCATTATTTTCATGTTTCATATCCTCGGTGGGAAGTTATTATGACCTACATTAATTAATGTCAAATCCTTTATTTTAATGCTAGGTATATCACAAGCTCCAAAATTAGAACCTGCCCAAATAAGGATTTCATTGTTGTTTTTCTTGTATTCTTTGTAGAAGTCAGAGAATTTTGGTTTTAAACCATCTGGAAGCTGAATCAATATGTTTTTCATAATGATTTTAAATCAGAAACCCATATTAAAGCTTATGGAACCCCTATCTGTTGTAACAGGAGCTCTTATGGCAATGGGGCTTGGAGGACTTGTTGGTCTTGAGAGAGAATTTGGTAAAGAAGTAGAAAAGAGAAAATTATTGATAGGAATTAGAACCTCTATGTTTCTTTGTTTATTGGGTTTTATGTCTGTTATTTTTCAAGAATTTATAGATCTTAATTGGTCAATAGGTTTTGGTCTTGCTTCAACTTTGGTTGCACTATCTTTGTCTTATTGGTCAAGAATGAGGCTTTACAAAGCAACAGGCATAACAACTTTTGTTGCTGGAATTTTGATATTTATTACTGGAGTCTTAATTGGTTTTGGAGAGAATTTGCTTGCAGTTGTTTTAGCAGTGATGGTAACTTCTGTTTTGGCTGTTAGAAAAGAACTTCATTTGATTGTTAAAAGCATGAATAGAAAGGAATTATTATCTGCCATTAAATTTTCAATAATAACTTTTGTAATCCTCCCTTTATTACCTAATCAAACAATAGATCCTTTTGGTGTTTTTAACCCATATCAGTTTTGGCTAATTGTTGTTATAGTTTCTTTGATCCAGTTCTTTTCATTTATACTTATGAGGACGTTTGAAAACAAAGGAGAACCAATTATTGGTTTTTTTGGAGGTTTTGTCAATTCAGAAGCCACTGCTTACACTCTTGCTGAATGTCATGCGAATAGAAAGAACAAGAAGGATGTGTTCCCTTCAATTTTATTAACTATTTCAGCAATGATATTGAGCTGTATTGTGGTTGCATCAATAATTTATCCATCCTATGATTTTATTATCAAGCTTTCTTTGAATTTAGTTCCTACATTTCTCTTTTTGTTTGTAATAGCTAGTTTGAAAATGAAATTTGGAAAAGTAAAATCAAAGATTGAATCACCATATTCCTTGATTTCTGCTATGAAATTTGCTTTGGTATTCTTTGCTCTTACCTTTGTAGGGGACTTTATAATCAATTTTTCTTTGTTTTTATTGCTTCCAGTATCCTTTTTTGTAGGCATGATTGCTGCAACACCAGTTGTTGCATCTATGGCTTTATTGGTCTCTTCAGGAAACCTGACAATATCTTCTGGAGCTATGGCAATTTCTTTTGCAATTGTTGGTTCAATATTGAATAAGAATTTTTGGTCAAGAATAATCAAGGATAAAAAAGTTTCAAGGCAGATATTGCAATATACTATTTCCGCTTGTCTTTTGACATTAACCATGACATTACTCTTATCTTAAATTCATCAATTTTGTCAATAGAAATTGTTCCTCCAGCAGCCTTTTTGTGGCCACCCCCTTTTCCAATTCCTTGCGTGGCAAATTCAGCTAATTCTTTGACATCTACCTTTCCATCTTGTCTTCTGAAATTAAGATTAACAGTTTTACTTCTTTTATTGAGTATAATTATTGTTTTGTCAAGGATCTTTCTACTAACTACTGTGGCAAGAACTGAACCTATATTGTATTTTGGACTTGTTTCAAACATTATTGTATCAATTTCTTTGAAATACTCTGCTGTTTTTTCAAACTCATTTTTTAATTCTTCTAAATAATTCTCTACTTTTTTTCGATATGAGTTTAATTCTTCATTTTCAAGAATATCTTCATATCTTTCAGAATTTTCAACAATTTTTAAGGATCTCATTGCCCCTTCTTCTCCTTTACAAATCATTGCAGAACCAATTAATTCATCTACCTTTGTGAAAAGAGTATCTCTCATGTCCTTTTTTTTTGATTCGAAATTGTATTTTTTGAAAATATTTTTCAAAAAAACCTTTGAATCTGCCATCCCCATATCTCCTAAAATTCCAACTGCAGCCATCCAATCATACTTTTTTATATCTACAATATCAGAAAATATGTCAAAAACAATTTTTGATGCAGGTATATAAATATCTCTATCAAACATTGGATTAATATGTATAATTTTACTACTGTTTAGGTTTCTTAATGGGATGTGGTGATCAATTATTATTATTTTTTTATTACCTATTTCTTTATCAGCAATATCCCAAGATTGGTCAATTGGTAAATCTGTGAAAATTATTAAGTCTGAAATTGGTAAATTTTCATAAAATTTTTTCGTTCTTAAAATACTAGCAGAAGCTAATTTGATTTCTATATCCTTTTTTGTGATTTTTTTTAATGCTTTTAATAAAATTCCAGCAGAACATATTCCATCTGTGTCTGTATGTGTGATAACACATATGTTTTCAGCTTCTGAAATCAACTTCTCTATTCTCTTCATGAAAAAATAGATAAAACTTGCTTTTTAATAATTTATATGAACTGCAGTTTTTGTAAATCAAAATCATATATAGTACTTCCATATCTCAAAAAAGGCTTTTGTAAAAGACACTTTGAGAAATTAATGCATAAAAGATTCAAAAAAAACATAAAAAATTTGAAAATGTTGAAAAAAGGAGACAAGATATCTTATAAAATATCTAAAAAACCAGAGGATATTTTTTTAAAAATAATGTTAGAAGGAATGCCATATAAAAAATCTAATAAGGGAAAGAAAGTAATTTCAGAATTTCTTGATATTCTTTCAGAGAAGTTCATTAAAGAGATTTTTTCAGGAAAATGGCCAAAATTCAAGGTAAATGAAAAAACACTTTATCCTCTTTTTAACTTCCCTTATTCTGAAATTGAAGCTTATCTCAAAATGAAAAAAATAGATTTTTCAGGAGATTTTAAAACAAATGAGCTATTGCTTAAGGTAATGAAGAACAGACCAGGTGCAATGTTCTCGCTTTCGAAGTGGTGGTATGATAAAGATAATTGAAGAAGTTGTTTTAGTTGGGAAAAAAAGAAAGAAGATTCTTGCGAAAATAGATACTGGAGCATGGAGAACTTCCTTAGATAAGGATTTAGCTGATGAAATTGGTTTTGATAAAACGGGGGCCAAAAAGGGCTTTAAATCTGCACTTGGAAGAGGATGCAGAGAGTTAATATCATTAAAATTTATTATTTCAGGGAAAGAAATAGAAACAATTGGATCTATTACAGACAGGTCCAATATGAAATATAAAATGATTATCGGAAGAAGAGACTTATCTGGAATGACTATTAAAGTAGATAAATAGGTTTTTTAATCCAACTGTAGAGTTCTTTTTTGATGAAAGCTTGTATATTATCATATAAGGGCATAAAGCAATCAAAAGAACTATATATGAGTCTTCTTGAAGAAATGAAAAAGAGATTTGATTCTGTTCTTATGATTCCTATTGAAAAAATTTCAATGTCAGTTGATGAAAAAGGAAGCACAATAAAATACAGAGACCAAAATCTTCATGATTTTGATGTTATACTTCCTAGATTAGGTCCTAGTTATGTTGATTTTGGACATCTTATCTTAAAAACATTAGAGGGAAATACTTACTTTCCAAATAAGCCAGATTCTTATTTGATAGCTAATGATAAATTTAGAACATTAATGTTATTGTCTGAGAAGGGAATACCTGTTCCAAAAACAATTGCTGTGACTTCCAAGGAATTAGCTAAGTCAGCATCAAAAGAGGTAGGGCTTCCTATAATAATCAAGACAGATGGTGGTTCTGGAGGAAAGGGAGTTGTTTATGCAAAAGATTTGAAATCAACCAAAACAATTATAGATGCTCTTTCAACTAAGAGAGGTGAAAAAGTTCTTGTTGAAGAGTTTCTTCCAAATCCTGGAGAAGATATCAGGCTTTTTGTAATAGGGGATGAGGTTCATGCTGCTGCCAAGAGAATTGCTCACAAAGAGGATATAAGAAGTAATATTCATGCAGGAGGAAAATACCAAAAGTTTGAACCAACTGATGAAATGAAGAAAATAGCTGTAAAAGCAGCCAAAGCAATAGGTGCAGACATTTGTGGAGTAGATATTATTGAAAGCAATGGAAAACCATATGTTATTGAGTGTAATATGAACCCTGGTTTTTACATAACTAAAGTAACTGGAATAAATCTATTCAAAAGAATTGCAGATTATCTATATTTTAATGCTAGAAATTTTTATTCTGATGATGACACTGTTTCTGATTTTATAAGTAAAACAATACATTTTATCAAAAAATATCAATGATAAATCAAAAATGTTTTTTCTCCTGTATAGGTTTGAGGTTCTCTTTTAATTCCAACAACCCATCCCTCTGAGTTTGATTTTATCACTTCTTTTTCACCAGTAAATGGATTGTGAATTTCACCTAAAACTGTTCTTTTCCTAACTTTTTGACCAACATCTACATTTGGGACCAATAAGCCTCCTTTTGGAGATAAGATCCTTTCTTCATTGTAAAGAAAGATAGGTTCCATACTCTTAGGCACCCCTTCGATTATTTTCAGATACTTCATAAAATTTATTATATTTGTTAGAGTCTCCGAGATAAATTCTTCTTCTAATCTACCCCCTTCTCCAGTTTCAATACAAAAACTCTTTACTCCTGATTCATTTGCTGAATGAGTTAGAGAACCTTCTAATGTTGTTCTAACTTTTACGAATTTGAAACCAAAGAACTTGCTTTTTATAAAAGAATCACTCTCATCAAATATCTTGGCAAAATTAACCATTCTAAATGATTTAGATCCAGAATGAATATCTATCAAGAAATCTGATCCCTTTATCACATTATTATATAATGTGTAAGCCATTTTTTGTGTGATAGATCCTTCTTTGTTTCCAGGGAAACACCTATTCATGTCTTTTTCATCCTGGGGAGTTTTTCTAATTCTCGAATTATACGCTAAAGGATTTGCTATAGGGACAATTATTATTTTTCCACTTAAATTTTCAGGATTGATTGAGTTAGCAATCCTAAAACATACTTCAGCACCATTAACTTCATTTCCATGTACACTTGATATAATGGCCAAAGTGGGTCCTTTTTTGGTACCATTGATTATAGTTACAGGAATCATTATCTCAGATGTATCCGGCAATTCACCTACTTTTAGAGCTCCCCTAACTTTTTTTCCAGGGGGTACTTTTATTTGATCAATTATGATTTTCATAGAAGTGGGAGGTCACCTGTTACCTTATTTACAATTTCTTCTGGTCCAGGACCTATTGCTAAACAAGTAACTGTTCCAGGTTCTACTTCAGTTAGCCCTCTATCTCTAATTAATTCCCAAGGGAGTTTTTGAGAAATTGCATTCATTTTTAGTTTTTCCAATTGTTTTAGACTTTTTCCTTTCAAAACAACTTTTTTTTGACCTTGAGCATTCCATATATCAAACCATGATTTCTTGGTTTTCATGGCTTTCATAGAAGAACTAAGGCTTGCATGGGCTGTTTGAGCAGCAACCTTTCCTTTACTCATCTTTAGATCCATTCTTATAATTATGACTTGTTTGAACATCATAAGAGTTTTTCAATTCATCAATTATTAAATTATTCTATTTGTGGAAAACCAATGAATAAATTTTTATGAGGAAGTTGAGGAGATTAATTATGATTGACTTTGATGTTCTTATTGACAAACACCTTGAAAGAGAAAGTAAGCCTAAGGGAATCGGTAGATATTATCCAAGTGAAGTAGGTAAGTGTTTGAGAAAGATATGGTATTCTTATAAATATCCTAAAGAAGTGGAACCACAGTTATTGAAGGTTTTTGAATTAGGTAATATAATCCATGATTTTGTTGCAGAGGTTATAAAAAGTCAAAAAACACCCAGTGTTGAGCTTCTTAGAGAAGAATTTCCAGTTAAAATGGAAATAGAAGATTTTACTATTTCGGGGAGGGTTGATGACCTAATGTTATTGAAATCCAGTGGAGAACAATGTTTGGTTGAAGTAAAAAGCACAAGAAATGTTGACTTTGTCACTAAACCTCAATCCCAACATGAATCTCAAATCCAATTTTATATGCACGCAAGTGGGATTAAAAAAGGAATATTATTGTATGTTGATAAAAGAGATCTAAAAACAAAGACATTTGAGGTAAAATATTGTGAAGAGAAATCAGAAAATATAATAAATAGATTTAAAAAAATTCATGAAACACTGAAAAAAGATGAACTTCCAAATCCAGAAGCTAAGGAGATAAGAGAATGGAATTGGATGTGTAATTATTGTGAACAAAAAGAATTATGTGATGAGAATAAAAAGTAAACACGAAAGCTTTTAAAATACTAGTTGGATGTTTGAAGCCATGAAAAAAGAATGCATTACATGCGGAAGAGATATATCTACTCTCGATAAATCAGCTATTTTTAATTGTCCAAATTGTGGAAAATCTGAAATAATTAGGTGCGGTCAATGTAGAAAAATAGCAGCCACATACAAATGTAAAGAATGTAATTTTGAGGGACCTTAAATGGGAAAAGTAATTGTTCAAGCAAGAGTAATGCCATCAAGTCTAGATATTGATTTGAAGGGATTGGAAACTTCTTTGAAAGAAGTAATATCAGAGTATGGAGAATTTGGAACTTCTAAGGAGGAACCCATTGCTTTTGGATTAAAAGCATTAGTAGTTTCTTTTGTTTTAGAGGATAAGGATGGACTTATGACTTCTGTTGAAGAAGCTGTAGCTAAAATTGAAGGAATTCAAAGCTTTGAAGTTACTGATTTGAGAAGGGCATTATAATTATAAATTCTGAAATGATTATCAAATCATGTTTGAAAAGACCGTTAAGGATATAAAATCAATAAAAATTCAAGGTGCAGCAAATGTTGCTCTATCTGGAATTGATGCTATAGGTCATTATTTCTCAAAAAAGAAGTTTAAAACAAAGAGATTGATGATAAGTGAATTAGACAAAAAAATCAAAATCCTCCTTTCGACAAGACCAAATGAACCTCTTTTGATGAATTCACTTTCATATATTCGAAGAGATGTTTCTTTGGCTGAGAATCCTGAAAAAGCTAAACAAATTCTTGATAGTAATATAAAATCAATAAGATTGATTGTTGAAGAGATGAGGCAAAATGTTACTTCTGCAGGAGCCAATCGAATAAAGAAAGGATCTAAACTCTTAACTCATTGTCATTCTTCCAGTGTTACTAAATTATTGAAACTAGCAAAAGATAGAGGAATTGATTTTGAGATATTTAATACAGAAACAAGACCACTTTTTCAAGGGAGAAAAACTGCTAAAGAATTGTTAGATCATGGAATAAAAGTAACTCACTTTGTTGATTCAGCTATGGGTTCTGTAATGCCTAAGATGGATTATGTTGTTGTAGGTTGTGATGTAATCACCTCTGAAATGTCCGTGATTAATAAAATAGGAACATATCCTATGGCTGTTGTTGCAAAAAGAGAAAATGTTCCATTTTATGTAGTAGGAGAGTTGTTGAAGTTTGATCCAAGGACTATTTACAATCTTGGAGTCATTGAACAAAGAAAAAGTAAGGAAGTGTGGGAAAAACCACCTAAAAAGTTAAACATAATCAATCCTGCATTTGATGTTACCCCAAGAGAACTGATTACTGCATTTATTACTGAATTTGGAGTTTTAACTCCAGGAGCTGTTTTTGACACTATAAAAACCAAGTATTTCTGGATTTTTGATTAAGAAAGTGTTAAAAGCATTAGTATATTTTTACTTCTCATGGTTTTCAAAGTAAGAAGGCTTGATTTTAAAACAGGAGGACCTCATGTTGTTGTTTTAGACAATGAGCTTGCATATAAGTTAGGAGTAAGTGCAAAAGAAAGAATCAAATTGATTCGTAATAATGATGAGCTTGTTGTTACTGTGGATATTTCTCAAGAATTCATAAAAAGAGATGAAATAGGTCTTTTTAGAGATATTTGGGAGCTTACAAAATGGAAAGATGGAGATGAAATTGAGATTGAGGTTGTAGAAACACCTCTTGCCGTAGATTATCTGAGAAAGAAATTAGATGGTAAAAAATTGAATAAACAAGAAATAAAGGGGATAGTTCATGCAATTTCTGAGGATAAATTAATGGATTTGGAAATCTCTAGTTTCTTGATATCTCAATACATTCGTGGAATGAATTTCAATGAACTTGTTTATTTGGTTGAATCAATGGTTAATGAAGGAGGAAAATTGAATTTAGGATCTAAACAGATTCTTGATAAACACAGTCTTGGTGGAGTTCCTGGAAATAAAGTCACAATGATTGTTGTTCCATTTATCGCTTCTTTAGGTTATACAATTCCCAAGACCTCAAGTAGAGCAATAACTTCTGCAGCAGGAACAGCAGATGCAATGGAAGTTTTGGCAGGTATCTCTTTTTCTTTAGATGAATTAAAAAAAATAATCTCAAAAACAGGAGCTTGTGTTGTTTGGGGAGGAGCATTGAATTTAGCCCCAGTTGATGATAAGTTAATCAAAGTAGAGAAGGTTTTAGGGATAGATCCAGAATCACAGATGATAGCAAGTATCATGGCTAAAAAAATTTCAGTGGGAACGACTCACTTAGTCCTAGATTTTCCAATAGGTCCTTGTGGAAAATTAAAGAATCGGGTACAAGCAAAGATGTTAGAGAGAAAGTTCAAGAAAATAGGTGAAAGATTTAATATGAATATAAAAGCCACATACACTGATGGAACACAACCAATAGGAAATGGAATTGGTCCTTTATTATCTGCAAGAGATGCTTTGAGTGTTTTGGAGGGAAAAGGCCCTAAAGACCTACAGGATAAGGCACTTAAATTATGTACAAACCTTCTTTCTCTTGTTTCACACAAAATAGATCCTGTTAAACATTTGAAATCAGGAAAACCGTTGGAAAAATTCAAACAAATAATTGAAGCACAAGGTGGAGATCCAAATATAACCTCTGAAAAGCTTGTTCCAAACCCTTATGAATTTACTTATACTTCTGGAAAAAAGGGAGTTGTGAAAAGCATAAGAAATGATTTTTTAACAAGAATAGCTAAAATTGCTGGAGCTCCCCTAGATAAGAGATCTGGTATATACATTTACAAACATGTTGGAGATAAGGTCAATGAAGGAGACCCATTATTTACAATCTATGCTAAGAGTAACGCAAAGCTTAAAAGAGCAGTGAAATATGTCGTACTTGATAACCCGGTTATGGTGGAAATATGAGCAGAATAAGAACAAAATTTATTAAATCAACCACAAAAAAAATATGGAAGGCACACTCAGATAAGTTTACAAATGATTTTGATGAGAACAAACCAATACTTGAGAGTGTTGCAGATGTACCTTCTAAAAAACTAAGAAATATGCTTACTGGATATCTTACTGTTCTAAAAAAGAGAGAAGAGAAAGAGAAAATTAAGAAATAAGAATTGCTGGTTTTCCAGGCATTGCCTGATTTGATTTTTTTTCATTACCTTCTTTTTCAATACTTACTCTAGATCCAAATTGTTTTTCTATGTATTTTTTCATTGATTCTATTGTTTGGATCTCTTCCTTTCCTGTGAAGATTACTCTTGGTTTTTTACCAGAGTCATTTGAAATATTTTTGATTCTTACTGCAATTTTCTTATATTTTCTAACATATTTTTCAAATTTTGAAGGATTTCTCATCAAATCTCTTTTCCAATCATCTGCTATGAAGATCCTTATTTTTTTTGGTTTTTTACCAACTATTTTTATTATACTTGAAATGTCTGAAACTAAAATATCAATTATCCCTAATTTTTCCTCTAATTTTATGTCAATTAGGTTTTTGTTTGGAACTGGCCACTTTTGGTTATGAACAAAACCAGAATTTCCTAATTTATTCCATATTTCTTCTGATAAATGTGGTGTGAATGGCACATTTATCCTAGCAAAAACATCAAAAACATATCGGATTAATTTTGGACTTGGTTTTTGCTTCCTTTGCATGTACTTGTTTAAATCTTGCCAAATTCCGTGAAATGAATTAAGAATTGCTCCCCTATTTTCCATATTTTCAAGATGTTTCTCAGCCGCGATAATTCTTTTTTGAGTTGTAGACATCAACCACTTATCAAGTAAGTCTTCTTTTAAGATAGCTTTAGGTTTTGGAGGAATTTTTGACAATATTTTTGAAAATAGATACTCAAAATTTCTTGCAGCATCTCTTCTGAAATCAGAATCTGCTAACCCTTCATTGGAATCTAATAAAGCTAGTCTTGAAGCATCTGCTCCAAATTCATTTATTGCTTGCCTAAGTGTAACAAAATTTCCTTGACTCTTACTCATTTTTTCACCATCAACAGTTGTCCAACCATTAGCCCCAATTGCTTTTGGCCAATGCTTTTTTGGAAATATTGCTACATGATGGAATATAAAAAATGCAAGATGATGAGATAATAAATCCTTCCCAGAATTTCTCAAATCCACTGGATAAAAGTACTCAAGCTCTTTTCTTATTTTTCGTAAAAGAGTTAATTTTACCTTACTCTTTTTAGAAACTTCTTCTTCTTTTCCTTTTCCCAAAATTACATAATCAAAAAACTCTTTTTTCATGTTTTTTTCAGATATTTGTTTTTTATTGACATATTTGGAAACTATGTAATAACTCATGTAAATAGTCGAATCACTCAAGGGTTCAATTATCCAATCCTTATCCCAAGGAAGAGGAGTCCCTAAACCTGATTTTCTTGCACATGCTTTATTTTTCATATTGACTATTGCTTTTTCTAGCCAATTTCTTGCTTCTTCTGGATATATCTTCATGTTTTTCAAACAATCAAGGGTTTGTTGCTTCCATTTTTCATCACTATATTTTATGAACCATTGGTCATCAATTACTCTAACATGGCATTTTGAGAGACATCTACATATTACTTGTTCAGAAGTCTCATAGAAAATCATTGCAATTTTTTGTTTTTCAAATTCCTTTACAAGCTCATCTTTCATTTTACTTACTTGCTTTCCATTGAATTTGCCACATTTTTCATTACATATTCCTTTATGAAATTCTTTTTTGTAAACCATTTTTGTAGCTACTTTTAATTTAGGATCTTGTTGTGAATTTATTCCCATTTTTTCAGAAAGTTTTCCAGCGGGATTTTCTCCTAAATCTGTTTTGATTATTGTGATTGGTTTTATTTCTTTTAATTTGTTTAGGTCTCTTAAAGCAATATAATCATAAGGTGCGTGAGCTGGAACACTCATAACTATACCTGTTCCTGTTGAAAGATCAACAAAAGAAGCAGGCAAGATTGGTATTTTTTTCTTGTTAATAGGTTCTATACAAGTTTTATCAATTAATTCTTGCCCCATTATTTTTCCATTTGTTTTAACATCATGTTTTTGATTCTTGAGTTTTTTAGCAACATCCTCACTAATTATCCATTTTTCTCCGTCTATCTTTGCTTTAACATATTCTCCTTCTGGATTCACCCACACATTTGTGACCCCATAGACTGTTTCAGGCCTTAATGTGGCAGCAGGAAGAATGTAATCATCCATTTTGAACTTGATTAAAACATATTCCAAAATATTTGCATTTTCTCCCTCTTTTCTGTCATGAGACCCAGTAGGAGATTCACAAGAAGGACACCAAATAACTGGGTGCTCTCCTCTTACAATTAATTCCTTCTTCTTTAGCAATTCATATTGCCAATTGATAAAAGCACTATACTCTTTGTTTAATTTAGTTGTGTAGAATGTTCTTCTCCAATCAACAGCTAATCCAAAATCTTTGAAATCTTTTATCCATGTTTTTGAGAAGAAATCAACAATTTTTTTTGGGTCTTTGAATTTTTCTATGTCTTGTTTTGGAACTCCGGAAAGAATAAAGGTTTCAATTTGACTCTTGTCTTTTTTATCAATTCTTTTTGCAGCACCCATAATTGGTTCTCCTGTTGCGTGGAGTCCAATTGGAAAGAGAACATTGTAATCTTTCATCCTCTTGTATCTTGCCATCATGTCGCCTCTTGTGGCAGAATAACTATGTCCTATATGGGGAGCTGCATTGATGTAAGGATAAGGAAACGTGAGAAAATATTTTGACTTGTTGTTAGGTTCAGATTCAAAAATATTTGATTTTTCCCATTTTTTTCTCCATTTTGCTTCTATTTTCTGTATATCCATAATCCCAAGTAAAGAATCAAGTCTTATTAAATTTATGAAAAGATTAGATCCAAAAGAATATACAACTTGCTAAAAAAGGAAAGAGAAACCAAGTAAAGTAGTTTCCTAAAGGAGCGGTAAAACCATTTTTTTTGTTAAACTTAGATAAAATTGTTTTCTTTTCATGCCATTTCCAATATTCTAATCTTTTACACATTATTGGTTCTATTAATATTAGGTCAAGGAGAAAGCAGGCACCTCCGGTGAAGAAAGCAGACCATAAAACTCCTCCTCCAGATGGATCCATTCCCATTTCCATAACAAGTAGTGCAGAACCAGTATTTAGTAATGTGATAATTCCTATCCAAAAAGGGATTATGTAAAGAGGGATATTGCTTTTGAAGGGTTTGACTTTTTTGTAGGTATAATGTCCTCTTCCAGAAACAAAATCTTCACCAAAGCCAACAATTAATGCAATTAAACTAATAAATATTATTGCAGATAAAGGAGGATAAATGCTGAAAGTACTTATTATCCCTATTACTGAAAGAATTGTGAAAAAGGTTGATTCATTCATTGTAGTTGAAAAAACGCATATTTTTAAAAACGCTACGGTATCCTAAGAAATTAGGGGCCAGTAGCTCAGTTTGGATAGAGCGACAGCCTTCTACGCTATGAGGAAGGGTATCTAAGTCGAAGAAAGGATGAGATGCAAACCATTTCCGAGCGAAGATAGCTGTAGGTCGGGGGTTCAAATCCCCTCTGGCCCTTTTTATTCGGAGACTTTTTAAAGAGATTTTTAATAGAATTTCTATGACATCTAATAACTATTTTCCTAAAGAACTGTATGGTATGCTTAATTCTATGTCTCTTGACGCTTTAAAGAAAACCCTTTCAGATGAATTAAAAATTTCTGAAGAACAATTTAAATCTGCAAACAAACAATCTGAATCTACAAATAACTCTCCCTATGTTTATCAAAGAAAAATTATACAAGCTAAAAGTTATTTAGGTCCTTTGGAAAATATTATTAGAGAAGCTCACAAACTTGATAATAAAAAAGAATAAATTATATTCATACATCTCAGAGAAGATAGTTGTAGGTAGTGGGTTCAAATCCCTCCTGGCCCGCTCTTCGAAATTCTTTTATATTTGAGGCAAATAGAGAGAACTATGGGAGATACATGGAAAAAATTTCTAAGAAAACACCCAGGAATGACAGTACTACTTATTGGAATGATTGTAATAGCTTCTATTGTAGCACTTTCTGTATTTCTTTGGGTTATGGCTGATGTACAAGTGACAGGAATTGTACCAACTATACTTGGAGAATGGACTGTTGGCTACTTTCTCACATTTATTTTAAATGTGATTTTATGGGAGCTTATCTTTGTAGCAAGTTGGGTACTTTTGCTAATAGCAATAATTTATTTTCAGTGGTACAAACAACTTCCAGAAGATGAACAAAAGGAGTATGGAAGAAACAGCGATAAATCATCAGCAGAAAATGGATTTTCATTTTTTGTTGGATTGATATGGTTGGGTGTTGTATGGTTTACAGGTAAGTGGAATCTTGCCTTTCAAGAATGGACATTCAATGATTGGATATACTCATGGTTAATAGCATGTTTACCAATTTTATTGATTGCGGGCATTTTTGGGACAATATACCTTGTTTGGTCTCTTAGAAAGGATAGTAAATTAACAACAGTAATTTAATTCTTTTAGTTTTTATTTTTACCAATATTGTTTTAAATTTAATATTTGATTAAAGTATAATGGTTAAAGATAGGAATGATCCAGAATTATGGGATGAGTATTGGAAAACAGTTTCTAGAAAGATATATAGCAAGAAATATCTGGAAGTGACTGAAAAATCCCTTGTTTGGAAAACAATCAAAAAGAATGTTCTCAAAGAATTTGGAACATTTAAAGGACTAAAAGTGATAGAAATTGGAGCGGGTTCAGGGTCTGTTTCTTTATTATTTGGCCTTAATGGAGCAGAAGTTGTTGCTTTGGATTATTCTAAAAAAGGATTAGAAATGGCAAAAGAAAATTTTGATCATTACAATATCAAATCAAAATTAGTTTTAGGAGATGCTTTAAAATTAGATAAAAAATTAAAAAATAAATTTCACGTTTCGATGTCATTTGGTCTTGCTGAGCACTTTACTGGAGATAAAAGAAATAAGATAATTAAATCTCACTTTGATGTACTTAAAAAAGGTGGAATATCCTTCATTTCTGTACCTAATAAGTATTGTCTCCCTTATAGAGTTTGGAAATATTTGTCAGAAAAAAAAGGAGTATGGCAATTTGGAACAGAATATCCTTTTTCAAGGGGAGAATTAAAGAGGATCACAAAACATTTCACTAAAAAATCAAGTATTTTTGGAGGAGGAATGTTAAAATCCTTAAGATTACTTAGTCCTTTTAAGAAAAAATATGATAAGAATGAGAATCCAAGAAGTGAGTTTATAACACCTTTTGATAAATATCTTGGGAATTACTTATTTTTAGTTGGGATTAAAAAATAGATAAATTAATTTATGTAAATAAGATGTTATTTTTATGATCTGTAAATTTTGCAGCCCAAAAAAAGAGATTTTATGGGAGAATGAGAGGGTTTTTGTTGTTTTTGGGAGACCCCATCATAAGGGTCACGTAGAAGTTGTTTTGAAAGAACATCATGAAATCCTTGAGGAAATTAGTGAGGAGTTGGCTAAAGACTTTTTCTATGATGCTTTTAGAGTTTCTCAAGTAATGAAAAATGTTTTGAGAGCAAATAGAATCAATTTTGAATTATTGGGGAATTGGGTACCTCATTTACATTGGCATATAATACCTAGATTTGAGGAAGACAAGGATTTTGAAAACCCTCCAGAAATTCCAAAGAAAACAGAAAAGTATGAGAGAAAAAATCTGACAGAAGAAGAAATAGAAACAATAAAGAAAGAGTTGAAAAAAATTTAATCCAAAGCTTTATTTTTAACATAAGCTTCTTTTATTTTGGTGATAAAATGGTTTTAGCATTTGTTATGGTTGTTGTTGAATCAGGAAAAGAAAAAGTAGCTGTAAAGAAACTCAAAGCAGACAAAGGAGTTTCTGAAGTTTATATGGTCTATGGTCAATATGATTTGATTTGTAAGGTCAAAACAAAAGACTTGAAGACGTTAGACACCTTTGTAAATAAAATAAGAAAGCTTAAAAGTATAAGATCAACTTCAACAATGATAACTACGGAGTAAGGGGTTGTGAGGTAACCAGGCAGCCTGGCAGGCTCCAATTAGAGGGTTAGCTGAGCCATATGGTGATGACGATCAATCTGGAACGAGGTAACCTGCTCGCGGGAGTTCAAATGGATTAGCTAATAACTATCCTGAAATTCTCCCCAACCCCACTCCCAAAACATTTTTAAAGACTTTTTTACCACCATGTAATTATGAAGAGATGGATGTTTTTACTTTTAGTACCAATAATGTTAGGCTTTTCTTCAGCTGCAAATTTACAAACAGATATCCAAATGGATGAGTTAGTTTATATGCCTGGAGAATTAGTAAATGTTTTAGTAAAAATAGATCACATGCTAGAAGACAAAACTTACTTTTTTGATTATTGGGTTGATGAACATTATCTATTAAACTCAAGAGTTTTGAGTCTGGGAAATAATGAAATTCAATTGTTTTTTGAAGCTCCTCAAACACCAGGATTTCATAAGATTAGGATTAAAATTTATGATAATAAGGGATATTCAACCACAAGAGAGAAGGAATTTGCTGTTTCTCCAGAAACAAAGGGATTTATTGTTGATTTACAGCCAAAAGTCTCTATAACCAATATGGAAACAACTTTAACACTAAAAATAGCAAATTTAGGAACTTATGATGACTTATTTGAGATTTTATTGCCAGGATATTACACAAAATCAAACCATAGTTATGTGGAAGTAGCAAGTCATGATATGGAATATGTTGATATAGAAGCAGATTTTTCTGAATTCAGAAGCAGCAATTACAACTTTCCTGTGAAAGTTTGTTCACTTTATTTATGGAGTTGTTTAACAAATAATGCAGAAGTTCTTGTAAAGAGAGATGAGGCAAAAGAAACATTAGTCAGTCTTTCAGGAGAAGATTTTTATATATATCCAAATGAACGGGTGATGTTGAATGTTTATTTGAATAACACTTCTTTGTTCAATAAGAGCTATTCACTTGAATTAACCCCCATAGACTTTTTTGGAGACTTATCTGAATCTAAATTCCTTTCATTAAAAGGAGGAGAAACAGGGAGAATAAGAACAACTTTGTTCCCAAATGAAACTGGAAAGTTTTCGGTAAAATATACTATTCTTTCAAATGGAGTTGAAATAAAAACAGGAATAATGAATGTAACTGCATTGGAAAATCCAATTGGTTTAACAGCAGCTGCAATATTTTCTCCTTCTTATGGATGGCTATATGCATTGATCTCATTTGCGATAATTTTGGGTCTTTCATACATTTTTATTAGGAATAGGGAAGGCGGATTCAATTATCCTTATTTTAAGTAAGTTATTTAAAAATTGAGACAATTTTCTTTTTTAATGACAGGTTATTTGATAGGCAATAAAATAATAATTCAAGATGAAAAATTAGCTAATAGCATCTTTAGTAGAGGACATTATGGGAATTTAGAAAAGGCACAACTTCACTTATCCTTAATTGAGGCTCTTTATTTGGTGGAAAATGGGAAGTTAGATGTGGTAGATGGAAGGAAAAAGGAATTGTCATATGATTCTTTTTTAAGAAGAGCCAATAGACTTGAAAAGAGATTTTATGTCAGATATAATGTTTACAGGAATATAAGAAAGAGAGGATACATAACTAAAACCGCTTTGAAATACGGTGCTGATTTTAGGATTTATGATAGGGGAGATCTCCCAGGAAAAAAACACGCAAGATGGGTGCTCTTTTGTGTTAGTGAAAATGAATCATTTGATTGGAAAAAATTTGCTTCAATGAATAGGGTTGCTCACTCAGTCAAAAAAAATCTATTGGTGGGAATAGTTGATGATGAAGGAGATGTAACTTATTATGAAGTCCAGTGGAAAAGACCTTAAATATAAAATTGTTTGATTAAGATGATGAAGAAACTGCTTTTTTTCATGTGTATTTTTACAGTTTTGAGTAGTTCTTACGCTTATAATGCAACAACTAAAATCCTTGGTGTAATGGAAACAGAAAGTGGGGAAGAAGGAATTAGTGCAGATTTATTTGTTAATGTTGTTAATGGAACTGGAAAGGTGTTTATATCTACTATACCCTTAACTCAAATAGACACTCAAGCAAGTGCAAGACTTGCTAAAGAAGTTGCTTGTGAAACCTTGAATAAGGATTGTAGTGTTCATGATTTTTATTATGAAATATATTCTGACTTTCCAATAGTTGGAGGACCTAGTGCTGGTGCAGCAATGACAGTTGCAACCATGTCTGCTTTAGAAGGTTTAGACATTTACAATAATGTTTTTATGACAGGAACTGTGAATCCAGATGGATCTGTGGGGCCTGTTGGAGGAATTCTATCAAAAGCAGAAGCAGCTGAGAAGGATGGAGCTGATTATGTTTTGATTCCAAGAGGACAAAGTATTGCGTATGTTGAGGAGACTAGAACAGTTACAGTAGGTCCAATAACTCAAACAGAAACCACAATAAGACCAGTTAATGTCACTCAATACGCAAAAGAGAATTGGGGACTGAAAATCATAGAAGTTTCAAATGTAGAAGATGCTTTCAAAGAAATGACAGGTTATGAAATAATCAAAGAAACAACATCAATAATTATAGCAACCACAGATTATCTTACACTAACAAAGGAAATGAGTAATTCTCTCATGGTTTATACTAGTGACTTATTGCAAAATACTACCACTTACTTGAATTCAATGAGTCTTAGTTATTCGGATGCACAAAAGATACAAGATTTATTAGATCAAGCCCAAGTTTTCTTGACAGAAGCTCAACAATTAAGTAACATTTACCAACATTATTCTGCGGCAAGTTATTGTGTTCAATCTTCTATATTATCTAATTATGCAAATAAACTAGTTTCATATTATGCAGCTATTTATTCTTCAAAAGAGGACATCAGGGAAGATATAGACAACACTAAAAATGATATTTCTTTGGTAGAAAACCAAACAATCTTTTCTTCTGATATAAATCATATTTATGATATTGAATTATTGATTGTTTCAATTGATAGATTGAGAGAGGCTGAGAATTTGATTGATAGCAGTTATTTAGCTTATTATTCTAAAGATTATGATCAAGCACTATATTATGATGCTTTTGCAGAAATAAGGCTTTTGACAACAGAACAATGGAAACAATTAATGGATAAATTTAGTGATGAGTTAAACTTGACTTTTGATGTTAATGATCTCATAGATCTAGCAAGAGAGAGACTTGAAAATGCTAGGGTTTCTTTAACATATGCTTCAACTGTTGCTACTAGTAATTTATTAATAAGTGCTCAAGAAAAATTAGATTCTGCTGAATCTGCATATAATGATGGAAAACACATTTTTTCCATATTTGAATCTTTGAAATCAATGGCTGAAGCAAATTTAGCAATGGAAGTAAGAGGATTGACTACTTCTGATTTAGAATCAAAGATTGCTTCAAAAACATTAGATGCTTCTGATTCAATAGAGGATGCAAAATCTGAGGGATTATTACCTATTTTAGCTATATCTTATTATGAATACTCTAAAGCATATACAGATCCTTATCAAGCACTAGTGTTTTTAAGTTATTCCAAAGAATTTGCAAAAGTTGCTAGAGATTTTGTCAGGGCCATATCAACAGAGGAACAATTTGAACAAGTTTCTGGAACTGTTAAAATAAGAGAAGTGATTTCTTCTTCAAATCCAGATATGTTTACTTATCTATTCATAATGGCAGGATTTTTTGCAGGGATTACTATCTCTCTTTTTAGTTTGGAAAAAGCAAACAAGAAATAATCAGATTAAACCCAGTTGGTTAATTATTCCTGTTTGTGAAAAGCTATTGAACTCCAAAAATATTGAAATAATCAATGCTACCATTAGAATGAAAATTAAATATTTTAATGGGATATCCATGAAATTAACTCTTATTACTCATTCATAAAATTTTTTAAATAAGAATGGGCCCAGCCGGACTCGAACCGGCGACTTCCACCTTGTAAGGGTGGCGTCATAGCCTCTAGACCATGGGCCCCTAAAAACAAGGGATTAACCAAGTTTTATAAAACTAGCGCTTGGAATAACCACTCTTTTAAACTCTCTAAAGAAGGAATTATCTTTCTCTTGGTGTATAACCATGTATTTCAAATAAATGGACAGAAGCCATAGCATTTTTACCAAGAGAGTCTCTTAATGTTTTCCATTTTGAAGTATATCCTGATTTAACGCCCCAAGCATCCAAGGTAATTTATTTAAGTATAAACTGAAATAAATAAAATTATGGAAACATATGTAAAAATTCTCTTGATAGTTGGTCTATTTTCACTGGGTTTTGGGATTGTTAACACCGATAACATAACATCTTATTTCATCTATCAAGATGAGTATTACAGCATATGCGACCAAACAATTAACCAAAACCAAAAAGACATATGCTTAGATGTTTTGAGTAACAATAGAGGATGTAGTTCGCCTGAAACTGCGGTTTTCTGTGCTGTTGTAGATATGCAAAAGCAATCATGGGAGAATGTTCAGAAATTGTGTAGTACAATCCCCGATGAGACAACTAAAATTATTTGTGAGGCCAAAGCACTAGCTCACATAAATCTTGAATACGCAAAACAAGAATGTGATAAAGTTAGTGACATACCTTCAAGAGAATTTTGTTATGCTGATGTAACATCAAAAATAGACTTTCAAGAAGCTTTAAAAGAGTGTGAAAAAATAAGCGAACAAGAAGTGTTGCATGCTTGTAAGGTGTTTATATACAGAAGTAAAATTAAAGATGATGAATTAGCAAATCAAGAATGTTTGAAAATGGATGAAGAACAACTTAAATCACATATAGCTAAATCTTTCTATGAAAGTTTTTGTTAGACTTCTTTTCCTTAAGTTTTTTTAGTTGAAGAGCCTACTTTGTTTACTTGAACATATTCCCTCTTTAAAGTAAACATCAGGAATTTTTATAAGATTAGCGGATAAATTATTTTTATGAAGATACTAATGGATACTAACTTTTTATTGATCCCTTTCAAAGAAAGAATTGATATTTATGATGAAATTAATTTTCAATTTCCAGACTCAGA
Organism: Candidatus Parvarchaeota archaeon; assembly: GCA_017608385.1. Lineage (GTDB taxonomy): Archaea > Nanobdellota > Nanobdellia > B33-G15 > B33-G15 > JAFCFZ01. The sequence goes on along the minus strand of JAFCFZ010000002.1, from coordinate 11,663 downwards.
ATTATTTACTTTGAAATCTTGTGTAAAAGAATTAGAAAAATTAAAACAAAAAGCAGCAATAGATTTATTGAAACAAAAAAAAGTCAAAGTTCTTAATTCAGAAAAAGGTGATGTGGATAAGAATATTGTTTATTATGCAGAAAATGAAAATATGGTTGTGGCAACAGTAGATAGGAGATTAAGGGAGGAATTGAAGGTAAAGGGTGTCGCCTATATCTATTTGAGACAAAGAAAATTTTTGAAAATTTACAAGGGAAAACCTTTAAAAAACCTATAAATTTTACTTAAACACTGGTGAAATAATGGATTGGCTTTTATTTGTTAGCATATCTGGAATTTTGGGCTTAGTTGTAGCCTTCTTGTTAGCTCTAAAAATAATAAGACAAGACAAGGGACCAAAAGAAATGCAAGAAATTGCTTTAGCTATTAGACAAGGATCTACTGCATATCTTAAAAGACAGTATTCAACTATCGCAGTAATTGGACTTATTTTAACAGTAGTACTTTACTTTTTATTAGATGTTCACACAGCAATATCATTTGTTTTAGGCGTTTTTTGTTCATTACTTGCAGGCTATATGAGTATGGACATTGCTACTAGAGCAAATCTCAAAACAGCAAGTGCAGCTAGAAAAGGATCAAAGCCAGCAATGGTAACTGCTTTTTATGGAGGAGCAGTCCTTGGTTTGTCAGTTATGTCTTTGAGTGTTTTAGGTATTGTTGGCCTTTATTTGGTATATGGTGATCCATCCAAGATAGTTGGTTTTGGTTTGGGTGCAAGTCTTGCTGCATTATTTGCTCAGTTAGGTGGAGGAATTTTTACAAAAGCAGCAGATATAGGGGCAGATTTAGTAGGTAAAATTGAAAAAGGAATTCCAGAAGATGACCCAAGAAACCCAGCAGTTATTGCAGATTTGGTTGGAGATAATGTGGGAGATTGTGCAGGAAGAGGAGCGGATTTGTTTGAATCTGTTACTGCTGAAAATATAGGTGCAATGATTTTAGGAATGGCTTTATTCCCTATTTTTGGAATTAATGGTGTTTTATTTCCTTTAGTCGCTAGAGGTGCAGGAATCCTTGCAACAATAATTGGTGTATTTTTTATAAATTATGTAAGAAAAGATGAGAATTTGATGATGCCTATGTGGAGAGTACAACTAATTACTACCTTCCTTTGTGCAGTTGCATTTTATTTTTTAATTGATGTGATGCTTGGAGAGATTAATTTATTTTATGCAGCAGTTGTTGGTTTGGTTACTAGTCTTGCTATTGGATATATCACTGAATATTACACAGCAACAAGAAAACCAGTAAAATCCATAGCAAAAGCTTCACAAACAGGTGCAGCTACAAATATCATAACGGGTTTAGCAGTTGGACTTGAGTCAACAGCACTACCAATTGTTGTTTTGTCAGCAGCTATTTTAATTTCATATTTATTAGGTGGAATATTTGGAACAGCAGTTGCGACAATGGGAATGTTAGCAACAACAGGAATTGTTTTGGCAATGGATGGTTTTGGACCAATTGCAGATAATGCTGGAGGAATTGTGGAAATGTCAAAAGCCTCAAGTAAAATAAGAAAATCAACAGATGCACTAGATGCTATTGGAAACACTACAAAAGCACTAGCTAAGGGATTTGCGGTTGGAAGTGCAGCATTAGCATCATTTTTACTATTTCAAGCATATTTAGATGCAGCAGGCATATTTGTTATTGATATTGCTATCCCTACTGTTTCAGTAGGTTTGCTTTTAGGGGGACTTTTACCATTTATATTTTCAGCATTCGCAATCAAAGCTGTTGGAAATACTGCTTTTGATATAATTGAAGAGGTTAGAAGACAATTTAGAGAGAACAAAGGAATAATGAGTGGAAAAACAAAACCAGATTATTCAAGAGCAATTGATATAAGCACTAAAGCATCATTAAGAGAGATGATTGCACCAAGTCTTTTAGTGTTAATATCTCCCATTTTAGTGGGAGTAATTCTTGGACCAGAAGGAGCTGGAGCTTTCTTAATGGGAGCAACAGTTTCAGGTATATTACTTGCACTTTTCATGAATACAGGTGGTGCAGCTTGGGATAATGCTAAGAAATATGTGGAAGCAACTGGAAAGAAAGGAACTGAACTACATAAAGCAGCAGTAGTTGGAGATACTGTTGGAGATCCACTAAAAGATACAGCAGGGCCATCTCTCCATGTTTTGATAAAGCTTTTGAATACAATATCTCTAACATTTGCAATGATGTTTGTGACGTATGCTCTTTTGTGATAAAAATGTACCAAATACTAAAGTTAAAAGATAGGGTTAGAGTCCCACCAGAACTGTTTACTTCCGATATAAAGGAATCAATAGATGCAGCCATAAAAAAAGATTATGAAGGAGTTCTTTCAAAAAAACAAGGATTTTTTATTAGTTTGATATCAATTGAAAATATTGGAGAAGGATCTATCCTTCCAGGAGATGGTGCTGTTTATTATGATGTTTCTTTTGAGATATTAGCCTATAAACCAGAATTACAAGAAATAGTTGAAGGAGAGGTAACAGAAATCACAGAATTTGGTTGTTTTGTTAATATGGGACCTATTGCAGGTTTATCACATATATCTCAGGTAATGGATGATTTTGTAAGTTATTCAAAAACAGGTTCTCTTCAAGGAAAAAAATCAAAGAAATCAATAAAAGTTGGAGATCTTGTAAGAGCTAGAATTGTGGCTGTTTCTTTGAAAACATTACAAACATCTAAAATAGGATTAACAATGAGACAACCTGGATTGGGAAAAATAGAATGGATAATAGAAGAAATGGAGAAGAGAGCATCTGAAAAAAAGGCGGTGAAGAAAAATGAGTGATTATGCTTGTACTAAATGTAATAGAATAACTTCAAAAAAAGAATGTCCTGTTTGTGGTAACAAAAAAGTTACTGAAAAATGGAAAGGAACTTTATTGATCTTTGACTCAAAAAATTCTGAATTAGCTAAAAAAGGGGAGATTAATTTTCCTGGAAAATATGGAATAGAGGTTAAAAAATGAAAATCAAACTACTTAGCAAAGAGAATCAAAAGCTCTTTAATAGAGACCTAGTAAAATTTGAAGTAAATCATGAGAAAGAAGCTACACCTTCAAGAGAAGATGTGAAGGCAGCACTTTCAAAGGAATTGAAAACAGAATTACTTTCTATTCAAAACATCAATAGTAGATTTGGCTTTGGGATATCTTATGGAGAAGCTAGAATTTATTCAAAAAAAGAAGATATGGAAGAGATGGAACCAAAACATCTTGTAAAAAGAGATAATAAGCCAGCTAAGGGAGAAGCTCCAGCAGAAGCATCGGTTGTAGCACCAAAAGAAGCAGAATCTGGTGAAGCTCCAAAAGAGGAGAAGAAACCTGAAGAAACAAAAGAAAAACCTGCTGAGGTTCCAAAAGAAGAAGTCAAGGAAGAAACACCAGCTGAACCACTTAAAGAAGAAGTTAAAGAAGAAGTTAAAGAAGAAGTTCCTGCTGAAGAAAAAACTAAGGAAAGTGAAGCATAATGGGTAAGAAAAGAAAAGAAAGCAATAGAAAGGGAAAGAAAAAGCGAGCTAAGAGACCCGTTATTAAAAAAGGATCACTCTATAAAATAGAAGGCAACACTATAAAGCGAAAAAGAATGTGTCCAAAATGTGGACCTGGAGTTTTTTTAGCAGAACACACAAATAGAGTTTCTTGTGGAAAGTGCGGTTATACAGAATTTAAGAGTAAATCTTAAATTTCTAAGTAAGACTCTAAAGTATTTTCTTTGTTTTACATAACAAAAGATTTAAACAAATCCAGGGAGAAAAATAATTATGATATGTTTAGGAATTGAATCAACAGCACACACATTTGGAGTTGGAATAATAAAAGATAAGAAGGTTTTATCAAATGTTTGGAGTTCCTATAGACCTGAAAAAGGAGGAATTCACCCCAGAGAAGCTGCAGAACACCATTTTCTTAAGGCAAATGAAGTCATTAATTTAGCTTTAGAAAAAGCAGGGATCTCTAAAAATGATTTGAATCTTATAGCATTTTCAAAAGGGCCAGGAATAGGAACTTGTTTGAGAGTTGGAGCTGTTGTTGCTAGGATATTATCAGAATCACTGAATATTCCAATTGTTGGTGTAAATCATTGTGTTGCTCATTTAGAAATTGGTAAATTATTAACAGGAACTAAGGACCCAGTATTACTCTATGTTTCTGGAGGAAATACTCAAGTAATTGCTTTTGAAGGAGGAAGGTACAGAGTTTTTGGAGAGACATTGGATATAGGTATAGGTAATTTATTAGATGCTTTTGCAAGATATGTTGGAATTCCTTTTCCTGGAGGTCCAGAAATAGAAAAATTAGCCAAAGGGGGAAAATATATTGATTTACCTTATTCTGTAAAAGGAATGGATGTGTCCTTTGGTGGATTATTGAGTAATTTGAAACAAAAATCAAAAAATTATGAATTACAAGATCTTTCATATTCCTTACAAGAAACTTCTTTTTCGATGTTAATTGAAGTTGCTGAGAGGGCAATGGCACACTGTAACAAAAAAGAGCTTCTTTTGGCTGGAGGGGTCGCAGCAAATAAAAGACTTAGAGAGATGTCAGAAATAATGTGTAATGAAAGAGGAGGAAAGTTGTTTGTTCCCGAAATTCAATTTTGTATAGATAATGGAGCAATGATTGCATGGTTAGGTATTTTGATGAAGGATAAACCAGATGCAGGACCAGTTATGCAAGATTGGAGAACAGATCAAGTGGAGGTTTTTTGGAAATGATTCACTATGATAAAAAGGGAAAAGGAAGGAAAATAGTTCTTATTCATGGTTTGACAGATGATTCTTCAATATGGGAGGAAATTGAACAGTTTCTCAAAAAATATCAATTAATTTTAATAGATCTCCCAGGTCATGGAAAATCAATGAAATTTAAAAAATTTAATTGGAAGGTTGTAGTTGAAGAAATAGATAAAGTTTTTGAAAAGGAGAAAATCGATGAGGCTGTTTTAGTGGGATTTTCATTAGGTGGGATGTCTGCTTTGAAATATGCTTCTAAAAACAAGAAAAAAATCAAAGGAATTGTTTTGATAAGTAGCACAGCATATTTTGAGAAAAAAGTACCCCCAAATGAATTTTTTAAGCTATTGATGAATCTTGAATTTGGAAATTTTGAAGAAGGAATTGAAGTAATCAAATCTATTTCAAAGATGAGACCAGATTTCTTGTTTAAGGGATTAGTCATGGGATCTAATTTTGATATGAGAAAGGAAGTAAAAAATTTCAAAATTCCTGCATTGATTTTATCAGGGGACAGGGACACAATGGTTACCCCAAGAATGTCAAAGATAACTTCTAAATTGATGAATGCAGAATATGTTGAATTGAAAGGAACTCATGGTTTAATTTCGGAAGTTCCAGAAAAAGTTGGTAAGGAGATAAAGAGGTTTTTGAAATGCATAAAATATTAGCAATGGGTGCTGAAGCACACATAATTCTTGATAAGGATAAAATCATTAAAGAGAGAATAAAAAAGAATTATAGAATTTCTAATATAGATAACTCACTCAGAAAAAAAAGAACAAGATCTGAATCAAAAATCCTCAATAAAGCAAGAGGATTAGTTAATTGCCCTAAAGTATTCAAAATAGAAGAATTCATAATTGAAATGGAATACATAAAAGGACCTCAACTAAAAGAAGTTCTTGACGATATGGATCATAAAAAAAGAAGAGATGTTTGTAAAAAATTAGGGAAAAATATTTCAGAATTACATAAGTACAATATAATCCACGGGGATCTAACAACAAGTAATATGATATTTTCAGATGAAATTTACTTTATTGATTTTGGTTTAGGGTTTATTAGTTTGAAAATTGAAGATAAAGCAGTAGATCTTTTATTATTGAAAAGAGCGCTCTTTAGTAAGCATCCAAAAATTGCTGAGGAATGTTTCAAAATATTTCTTAAAAATTATGAACATAAGGATGTTGTTGAGAGACTAAAATTGGTCGAATCTAGGGGAAGATACAAAAAAAAGACATAGAAAGAGTTTTAAATGGATTTTCCCTCTGCTTTTACATGATTGGAAAGGCTTAGGCGTTTCCAAGTCAGGTGATAATATGGCAAGAATACATTCAAGAAAAAGAGGAAAAAGCTCTAGTAAAAAACCAATTAGAACTACTAATCCTTCTTGGGTTAAGTTAAAACCTTCTGAAATAGAAAAAATAATAATAACTCTCGCTAAAGAGGGGAAAGCATCTAGTCAAATTGGAATGATTTTAAGAGATAGTCATGGAGTACCAGATGTAAGACTTTCTTTGAAAAAAACAATAAGTGAAGTTATGAAAGAAAACAAAGTTTATCCAGAGTTTCCAGAGGACCTTATGGATCTCACAAGACGAGCTGTTTTAGCTAGAAAACATCTTGAAACACACAGATCAGATAAACATTCTAGAAGAGGTGTGCAATTGATTGAATCTAAACTTAAGAGACTTGGGAAGTATTATGTGAAAACCAAAAAACTTCCTTCTGATTGGAGATACAATCCAGAAAAAGCAAAGTTGCTGGTAGAATGAAGGAATTTCTAGATTTTCTTTTGGAAAAAGCAAAGGTTTTGTCTAGTGAAAACTCTTTCATGAATATTTATTCACACCATGATGCAGATGGCATAACTTCTTCTGCTATAATGATAAAAACTTTGAAAAGATTAGGAAAAGAGTTTCATTTGAAAACAATTGAAATGATAGATGAAGAAGTCATTGAGGATATTGAAAAAAAGTCAGGATTTTTCTTGTTTTTGGATTTAGGGAGTGGTTATTTAGATATGCTAAAAAAAACAGGAAAGAAAATGATGATAATAGATCACCACATCCCTAAAGAAGACCCTGGAGATATTATTCACATAAATCCACTTGATTTTAATTTAGGACCTTTATCCGCTTCAACTATAACATTTCTTTTTGCCAAAGCAATTGATGAAAAAAACCAAGATTTAGCCCCATTAGCTGTTGTTGGAGCTTTAGGAGATAGACAAAAACCAATAAAAGAGATAATAAATGGGAAAGTTGAGGAAAAAGAAGATTTGAGGATTTTTGGAAAATACTTAAGAAATTTACCAAGGGCTCTAGCACTTTCTACTGAAATTTACATTCCTGGGGTCTTTAATGACGAAGGTGCTGCTGTTGAATTTTTAAGAGCGATAAATATTGAAGTTATGGATGGAGATAATATAAGAAAAATATCTGACTTAAATGAAGAAGAGAAAAAATCTTTGGTTGCTGGAATTATTTTGAGAAGAAAAAATATGGATAAACCAGAGGATATTTTTGGAATAAATCACTTATTGAAGGATTATGGAATTTATGCTGAAGAGTTTTCCACTGTTTTGAATGCTGCTAGTAGGATGGGAATGCCTAGTAAAGCAATTTCACTTTGTTTTGAAAAGAATATTGTTGAAAAAACAAGAGAGATAATGGATCAATATAGCAGGATTATAGGAGAAGAATTTTCAAAAGTTGAAAAAAACAGGAAAGAAACAGAAAACACTACGTTTCTCTTTGGAGAGAATCAAAAAATAATTGGAACAATCACTTCTATTTTATTGTCAGATTCTGAAAAACAATACATAATTGGGATGGCTCCAAGAAAGAACTTCTTTAAGATCTCAGCAAGGACTAATTCAGAAACTAATTTAGGAGGACTTATTTCTGAGATAGCTGAGAAATTAGGAGGAATGGGTGGAGGACACGAAAAAGCTGCAGGAGCTTTGATTCCACTTGATAAAAAAGAAGAATTTATCAAAATATGGGAAAATTACCTCAATACTAAATTAGATCTTTAGATTCCCAATTTAAATCTTATAGGTCTAAAAATAAAATCTTTCATTAAGTCTATCATGGTTGGAGTATAATGACAATTTAGGATACATTTATTGCACCATTTCATATGCTTTCTCGCTTTAATCATTTCTTTTGAATTCCATATTTTTTTAGGGTCCTCCTTTTTTATATTACCTAAATCATTAACCTCCCCACAAAAAATAAGATCTCCATAAGGGGATATATTCAAAGTTATTGCCCCTGTTTCACATCTCCTTTTTATACTTTTTTGGGATTTGTAATATTGAATAATTTGGTCTAGATGTGAGTCTGGGTTTAACAACACTCTCTCTATCTTCTTTTTTGTTTTTAATTTTAGAATAATTTTCTCTAGCTTTTTTGTATCTTTAACCCATAATTTTTCTTTCATTTTTTTATCAAATTTCTTTTTGTTTATGTTTGTAGCTTCTTCAAAAGTTAATGGAAGTAATATTAATTTTACTCCCTTTTTTTGGCAAAGTCATAAATTTTTTCAATATTTTCTAAATTTTTTGAAGTAATAACTGAATTGATTCTTATCTCTGGAATATTTTCTTTTAACAAAAGATTTAATCCCCTTATGGATCTCTTGAAATTATTTCCCCCTCTTATTTTATCATTTATTTTTCCTATTCCATCGATAGATACAGAAACTTTATTTACTCCCAATTCTGAGAATTTTTTAGAAATATTTTTAGTTATTAAAGTACCATTTGTGATGATTCCTACCCACAAACCCTTTTTTTTGATATATGTTATAATTTCTAATAATTCATTTCTAACAAGAGGTTCTCCCCCAGATAATGTAATTTGTTTTATTCCCCACATCTTAAACTGATCAATAAGCTTAAAAATTTCTTTTTTAGTTAATACCTGTTTATTCTCCTTTTTATCAAAGAAACAAGAAATACAATTGAGATTACATTTGAAGGTTAAAAGAAGAGTGATGTTTATTGGTTTATTATATGCCTTCCCAGAAATTGTGGAAAACCATATTTTAGGTCTATTAACTAAATAATATACACAATCCAGAATAGTATCCATTTTAGATTTTTGGGATTCCATAGATAAAAATAAAATTTTTCTAAATAAGAAATTAATGAAAAAACTTGAAATAATCAAAAAAATGGGAAAACTACTTAAATACAAAATTGGATTTGTGATTTCATGGCAAAGAAATGGTATCAAATAAATGCACCAAAGGTATTCAATTCAGTAGACATCGGTCAAACTCTAGCTGAAGATCCAAAAGAATTGACAGATAGAAGAATTTCTGTTCCTCTTTCAAGACTAATTGATAATAGAAGCAAACAACACATCATAGTGAAATTAGAAGTGGATAATATTAAAGACAATATTGTTGAAATGAAGGTTGTTTCTTATAAACTTTCAAGAACTCATTTAGTTAGATTTGTGAGAAGAGGAATTTCTAGAGTTGATTCCATTGATAATGTCGTTACAAAAGATGGAAAAAAGATCATAGTAAAATCAATGTTAATAACAGCGTTCAAGGCAAAAAGAAGACAAACATATTCTTTAAGAAAAGAACTATCAGAATATGTTAAAAATAATATAACAGAATATTCACTTGATGATTTTCTCGTAGCAGTTTCAATTGGAAAGTTCCAAATGCAGATTAAGAAGAAATTAAGTAAAGTTTATCCATTAAGATATGTGGAAATAAGAGCTATTGAGATCCAATAATTCTTTTTCTGTTTCCTCTTTGGAGCAAAACTACTCTTGACTCTTTTTTTTCGTCAACTATTTTATACTCTGAGATTTTTTCTAGTTTTTTGGCGAATTCCAAAACTTCTTCATGAAAAGGCATATTATCTTTAATCATTCTTTGTCTTGAAAATCCAATAAACATGTAAGCTTTAGCTTCAATAAAATCAACACTATTATTGATTAAGTCAATATATTTTTCAGGATCAGACATATTCCATCCCTTGACTAATGTGAGTCTAACAACTTTTCTTGTTCTCTTTTTTTTCATAATATCCAAACTTTGATTTATTTTATCCCAACCCTTTGGAATTAATGGTCTACAAAGTTTCTCATAAATCTCTTTATTAGGACTAGGGAGAGTAAGATACAATTGAGTAGGTTTGATTTTTTCTATTGTTTTTGGTTTAGTTCCATTAGAAACAACAAAAGTCGTGAACTTGTTTTTTTTATACTCCTTAATTAATTCGTTGAGATAAGGATATAATGTTGGTTCACCAATTAGAGATATTGCAACTTGATTTGGGTTCCACGCTTCCTTGAATTTTTTTTGATTTGTTCGTTCGTCTCCTTTAAATCCAGATATTAGTCTTCTTTGTTCTCTTATTGAATCCTCTACTACTTTTTTAGGATCATCAAAATTTTCAAATTTTCCTTGAACATATTCCATAACTCTCCAGCAAAACAAACAATTATGGTTACAGACATTAGCAGAAGGGGTCATTTGAAGACATCTATGGGATTTAATTCCATAAAACTGTTCCTTGTAACATATTCCTTTATCATGTAAACTCTTTTTTAGCCAAGTACATAATTTTACAGCAGTATTTCCAGAAATACCATACTTTTGTTTTTTTAATAAAAGGTTAGTTTTTTTCATATTTTATTCCTTTTGACATTCGACACATTCTTGTAAATAAGGGTTTAATATTTTCAATATTCTCTTGCCATTGAAAAAATGACCTAACCCATTGACTTTATCTCCAATTAATTCAAAAATAAAATGAAAATGTTCTAAAAAAGTCAATTTAGATATTGATTTTAATATCACTTTAGGTATATAAGGAATTTCATAAAGTGAAATCAAAAATTCCCAGAAAGCTACACGTTTATCAATAGGTTTTATTATCTCTCTTGCTTCTGTCCATTTTCTTATCTTAGTCCCCGTTTTTTTCTCAAAAAATCTTGTTAAATCTGTTTTGGGATAAAGAGCCAATCGATTAACACTTAATCTGAAAGGTCTTGGGATATCCATTAAAAGGTTAAAAGTTTTTTTTAAGTCTTCAACTTCTTCTAAAGGATTTTTAATTATGATATCATATTGCATCATGATGTCTTTTTTGCTTAGGAATTCTGTGATTTCTTTAATCATTTTATTAGAACCCCTTCTATTGTACTTTTTCAGAGTTTTTTCAGAACCACTCTGAATTCCTAATTGGAGGTATAAAGCACCCATCTCTTCCAATAGGTTTATTTCTCTTTTTTTGATTAATGGATCTATAAAACATATTAGTGGTAAATCTATATCCTTTTTATAATACTTTGAGAATTTTTCTAACCATACTCCCCTATTCCCTACAGTTTCATCATGGAACTTAATTAATTTTAAAGGTAGTTTTTTCTTTGCTTCCTTCAATTCATCTATCACTTTTTTAACAGATTTATATCGAATCCTCTTTTCTTTAGGCCATAGGTAATTTATTGCAGAAGTATAACAATAAGCACAAGAAAAGGGGCAACCTCTCGCAGTTAAAATATTATACAAACCCTTTTTTTTCTTTGTTGTATTTATGTACAAATATTCATCATCCTTAAATTCAGGATAAGGTAGCTTATCAAGGTTTTTTATTAATTTTCTTCTAGGATTGTGAAACCATTTTCCAGAGTTATTTTTTATCCAAAAACCTTTTGTTTTATAGAAGTTTTTCTTTGCTTTCATTTTTTTAAGCAATTCAAATGTTGCTTCTTCCCCTTCTCCAATACATATTCCATCTGAAAAATCCTTACAATCCTCTGGACAAGTTATTGGATGAGATCCACCAACAATAATAAATGCACCCGTTTCTTCCTTT
>JAFCFZ010000031.1 GCA_017608385.1 Candidatus Parvarchaeota archaeon | reverse complement strand
GGGATGGAAATGGATTGGGATAAGATTAAAACAGCTCCAAGCATTCATGTTAGCATTGAGGCGTTTAGAGTATATTACGACTTAGGAGAAAAAACGATCGAATTAACGCGATTTCTGCAAGAGAAAGGTTACAAGACGGAAGCGCATCATCCCTTTGGAGGAAAACTCTTGTTTACAGCTCACGCTGTAGCTGCGGGGCTAGGAATAAAGGGAAGGAACGGGTTAATTATTAGTCCCGAGTTCGGTATGAGACAAAGGTGGAGCGCTATAACTACGGATGCTAATATCCCCGAAACAAAGAAAGTAGATCTTAGCGATATGGAAGATTATTGCGAGAATTGTGGTGTTTGTATAGAAAATTGTTTAGGTGGAGCTATTTATGAAGAACCAATTGAGAAAGTAAAAGATTCTGGTATTTTCACTCACATAGATCGTTCAAAGTGCATGGAAAGTCTGTTGAACAACAACTATTGCTCTAACTGTTTAAAAGTGTGTCCCCAAGGGAGTAAATGAAACAAAATCATACCAACTGAAGTTCAATTGTAATCTCATTTTTTTATAGTAAAATGGGATTTTACAAATCGAACATATAAGCTATTGAAGAAAAGAAAGAAAAAAAAATTTAACGCCTAAAAGGTGGTTTTATTTATTTGAATTTTGATTTATTCTCGGGATTCACGAACAATTTGGCGTTTTTTGGCAAAAATTAAGAAAATTACGCTAATTCATGGAAAGTTTATTGAATAATAATTATTGTTCTTATTGTTTAAAAATATGCCCCCAAGGGTATTAATAAGCTAATTTTTTAAAACACTTGGAGCTCTATTGGTATGTCATAGTCCCATTTTTTAATAGTATAGCTCCAATGTTGCTTTATCTTATCAATTGCGTTTTGAGAAATTAAATAAGTATTTTTCTTATAATTCTTAATAGAATTGATATATGACGAAAACTTAAGTTTAGCCCTTTCAAATCCATCAATTTCTAATCCAGAATATATCCTATTCAATTGGTTAATTGTGTCGTTTTCGAAATTTTCGAATTTTAATTCTATTAAGTTTCCATCCGGGATTAAACTCTTTTCTTTATAATAAGAAATCATCATCTGTTTATATACGCCTAATATATTTTTTTCGATTTCCTTCTCTTTTACTTTATGCAACATAAACCCTTCAATTGTTTTTCTATAAAAATTTCGCATTGAAGCATAAACCACATACGGATTTCTATAAATATGAATGAATTTTGCTTTAGGAAACAATTCTAAAAGAAACCTAATTCTTGCTGTATTGGCAGGATTCTTTAATACTAAACGTTTACCCCCCATATTAAGAGTGGTTTTTTTAACCATGTAGTAATAGACCTTTTTCCAATGCTCTTTAACTTTTGACGATACATTTTTGAACCGGATGTATTTGTAAAAATATTCCATCGTTTTTTCAGGGAAATAAAAACCATTGTAAAATGAGTAAGGAAACAAGTTTCCTAGAGCCATCTCTTCTTCTTGGGGTTTGTTAACGCCCATTTTCATGTTGTCCATAGGTCGAGTTTTAGGTAAGAAAATTTTTACGAAATATCTAAACAAATTGCTACTCATAAAAGATCTTGGAAATGAAGCTTGTAGCATTGTAATAAAACCAAATTGGGTGTCTTGGCACATTAAATTATGAAGATGGGTTGTACCGCTTCTCCAATGACCTAATATAAAAATGGGAGGAGAAGATATTTTAGTAGCATTAATCCTATCATTAAATTTCCAATGTTCATATAATCGAAAAGGAATGCCGATAGTGCTTACAAGATTTATTAAAAAAACTCGTGGATAGTATTTTACCGCTACAGATCTGTTTGTCAAGATTAACTTCATCCAGTTTCTGACTGAAGTTCCTATGGAAGGACCTATGCGAGTTTGGATACTATATCTCTGTTTCATTTTTTAGACAACTATGTAAAGAATCTTAATATTTCCAAATAAATTGTTGAGAATTTAATACTAAGAGCTAAAAAGCAACACCCTTTTTTAAAATTAAGACTACAAAACAGAATCTTAAAAATATTGGAGAGTATCCTAAAAAAAGTTGTTTAATTAACCCTTATCTAAGTATTTTTCTTGAAGATATTTATCAATTCCGTGAGCTGCTCGCTTGCCCGCTCCCATAGCAGAGATTACAGTAGCAGTCCCTGTTACGATATCTCCACCAGCAAATATCTCTTCA
>JAFCFZ010000013.1 GCA_017608385.1 Candidatus Parvarchaeota archaeon | reverse complement strand
CAAAATATCTTTTGATAATTTTTCCAGTAGTCTTAGTGCTTTTCATAATTTTTTGGCTATAATTCTGGCTATTTTTCTATTTTTTGTGTCGCTGAACGCGACTAAATCTTTTAGTCGAAAACTACAAGTTATGGTTGATATTACAACGTTGTGTGAGGTACTGTTCTCCCTAAGGACTTCCACCATACAACCATGGTGGTACCGCGCAAATAGGTCTATATTCACAACGTTGTAAACTATGTATGTCCCATAGGAATGGTGTTTCTAAGGACAATTACACTACGTTGTAACTCATTATTTTGACCTTGAAAATACCCTAAAAAAACGCTCATGGATACCCTAGGGTATTTCATTAACACTTTTAACACTTTTTTAGAACCAGCTCTCACTTTTTTTAATGGACTTAATCGAAAAAAATATTTTCCTTCCTTTTGATTTTTTTTCAACCATTCCTAAATCATACATTCTGTTTAATCTTGAAGACGCTGTACTTCTTGAAGTTTTCATCTCCTTAGCTAGAGTATTCGCTGTCATTTCACCCTTACTTTTCAGTAAATTGTAAGTATCTTTGTCCTTTAGGGTAGCTCCTTCGAGCTCAACAATCGCCTCTTCTATCTTCTCTGACTTCATCCCTTTCTCTTCCAGCTCTTTCTGACCCTCTTTTAACAGTAAAATTATGTCATCTAGCTTGTTTAAACCGTCTAATTTGGCGTTCATACTACTCAACACATTAGTCAACATTTCCAACAGTTGTGTATTTAAGATCCTAGCCTGAGACAAAGGGTGGTCCTGTATCATCTCTACAGCATTTTTCCAATTAGAAACTAACTTTTCTGTCTCAGGTAGGTCTTTGTGTTGGGGTACTTGTCGAATCTGTTGGGTCTTTTTAGCTTTGGGCTTAGTTTTAGATTTCGCTTTTACCTTCCTAGCCCTTTTCTTGGGCTTCTCCTTGCGTCTTAGCCATTCAAACATGATACCCAACACTTCCAACAGTTTCGACACTTAAATAGATTTATATCCAACAGTTTAGACAACAAATCCAACACTTTAGTCAACAGTTTCGACACTTAGATATATTTTTTATGATATAATCAATTATATATTTTTATGAATATAATATAAATTATATTATTTATTTAGTATACTATAAAATATATTATTAACTTAATAATTGATATATATAATATATTTAATTAAATATATATTTTAAGTTATGTTAGATCATTCTAAACAAAAAATATATTTTTGTTAAAGTGAGTTATGAAAAAATAGTGTTTAATCCATAATTTTGGGTAAAATCAGGAAAAACATCAAAAACAGGTATTTTTAGAGAGAATTAGAGCTAATACTGATCAAATTGTAAAAGTGAGTGTAAATGGCTCATTTTAGCTTATTTCCAAAGGAAAAATAGGGGTTTTCAGATGTATTTTTAATCAAAAAAGTGAGCTTATTGGTTGATTTTTAGCTAAAAACAAGCAATATTGAGTGAAAAGTGAGAGGAAAGCATAATTTTGCTCAAAATATGTTATTTACACAGAAAATATGGTTAAAAACAAGGATTTAACAAACTTCTAAGAGCAATAGTGTTAGGATTAAAGCAATAGAGAATGTGAGATTTGTGTGAAAATAATATTAAAATCTAAAAATTTTGAGTTAATATATGGATTTTTTAGGAAGAGAATTAACAAAAAGATCTTGGAAAGTGTGAAAATAATTCACAAATCTTGTGAAAACAAAAAGTGAGAGGAAACCTATTATTTAACAATTTAATAACTAATTCGTCAAAATAGAGATTAAGCTTCACCACTTTCTCTCATTATCCTCCTCCATCGCCTTCTTCCATATAGATATCATAATGACTGGCGATATAATATATATTCAAATAGAAGTGATCAAAAAGTAAAGTGAGAGGAAATAAATCAAGTTGATTAATCTTAGAATAAGGACTATTTTAACTTCTTGTAGGACCATTTTAACTTCTTGTTGTGTTTTTAGGTGTTATTAGGTTATTTTAAGTTTATTTGAGTTTGTTCCGTATTTGGTTCCGTATTAGTTCCGGAATTAAAGGACCCTAGTTCCTATTACCAGGGATCTTCAGGAAATTTATGTTCCTCTTTATATTCCCATCTTACTACTACTTCAATAGTTCCGTTTAAATACAATTTTAGATGTTCCTCAATAAATTCCGATTCTCTCACATTATAGTTCCGTTTAACCCAATAAACCCCTTCTTCTCTTCTAACTAACAAACGCTTTTTGAATTCTGTTCCCTGTAGCGTTTCTAATATCTTATCCCTTTCTTCTCCAAATGCTTCAGATTCAATTGTTATATTTCCTGTTCCTTGTTCCCCTTTTTCATCTACCTCAACTAAAACAGTTCCTACAATTCCAGGTAATTCCTTTATTTTCTTTTCAAGATCCTTTTCAAAAGCAGATTTGGATTCATTTATCACTTTAGAAGATAATTCGGGGTCTTGAAACAATCTTTTCATAAAAATACATAAAAAATAGAATTTAAAAGATTTAGGGAACTTATCCAGCGTTCCCTTTTTCCTGTTCTAATTTTAATCTTGGAGTTCTTACTGGAGGAGGAAGCATTACCTTTCTAGATAGATACATTGCTTCGTTTAATGTCAACTCAAATGCTATATTCATTAGTGTTTCCATTAATTCCGGATCCATTTTCTTCTTTTTCCATTTCTTAAGAATGTCGCTATGTTGTTCCGAGAAATGAACAATTATGTCCATAACAATTTCTATTTCCCCTAAATTCTTTCCTTTTGGCTTTTTTAGTGGATAATTTGTTTTGAATTCACATTCAAAGGCCAAAACCTTAGTAGGGGTTCCTAAATTGATTTCCCTTTCTTCTACATTAATTATTCGAACATTATAGGCTACTTTATCTATTTCAATTTCTCCTTTGAAAGTGTTTCTTTCAAGGTCAATTTTTTTGAAATCTGTTCCTAATACTTGCATTGGCATTTAATATCACCTAAAACTAAAACATTCATTTGATTTAAAAATTTATTGTAGGTTATGTTAAATCTATCTTAAATCCCTGTCCCATATACCCTTTATCCATATTCTCTGCTTCCTCTACCTTATCAATTTCTGTTCGCATATATTCCAATAAATTACCATTTAAATCAAAAATAATCTTTTTTTCAGTTTCCCTAATTTCTTTTAGTTTTAGATGTGCTTCAATCCCTCTTGTATGTGTTCTATGAACAACCCTATGATTATCAAAATCAACTTCTATGTCTGTCTTTTTTTCGGGATAAGGAACTTCAATAGGTTTAAGGATCAATTCATCTTCTAAACATTCCTTAGATAATTTGCTCTTATCTACAACAATTGTTCCGGAAAATTCCATTTTTTCCAAATTATCTTTAGAAAGTTTTTCTTTGAAATCACGCAAATAAATGCTATAATTTCCCATCTTCACTTTTCCGTCCCAAAGAACAAATATTTGTTCAAGAAATTCATTTTCTATTGTTTTCCTTCTTTCATAAGATATTTCCATAAACATTCATTAAAAATTGTCTTTAAAAGATTTTCTAGCCCCGCCAGGATTCGAACCTGGGTCTTCCGGTCCAGAGCCAGATATCCTTGACCACTAGACTACGGGGCTATAATTGAATGAATTAAGAAAGAAGTATTAAAACTTTTTTATAAGATAATATCGAGAGTAACATCTATAGAGCATTCACAAATTATATCCTCCACTTTTTTCCGTTTATTATGAAAAATTACTTTTTTTAAAGTTAATTTGACTTTTTCATCTTCATATTTAGTTCCTATTTTTCTTTGTAATTCAGAAGCCTTTCTAGAAGATCTACCTATAAAGGAACCAGGAAAATAAGTTAAGGTAATTGTATTATCCTCATTCAAATTAGATAAGAGATTATCATATCTATCTATTCCAGAAACCATAGAACTACAAAATTCATTTGCATATTTTGTAAGTACTTTTAAATCCATAAAACACCCATAGAAATTGTATTTAAAAAATTTATTAATGTGTAGGATATTGGAAAATCATGAAAATAATTGTTTGTTCTGATAAAGAAATAGCTAGTAAAGGTATGTGGAACATGTTTATTGGGGAGTTTGAGTTCAAACAAGAGGAAGGAACTTATTCTGGGTTCCCTATTTACAAAAAAAATGACTTCTTATTAGTAAAGAGCAATAAGAAAATAATAATGATTGATGATTTAGATGAATATTTTGATCCGGAATATTATGTTTTTGCATCTCCTCATAGCTCGGAACAGGGAAAACCCGCATTAAGTGTTCATTGTATTGGTAATTTCTCTGATAATTTACATGGAGGAAATAAAAAAGAACTAGGAATATCTCCTTCCTCTTTAATCAAGAGTGCTTTTCTTAATTTAGTTAAGGAAAACTTAACAGAGTTCCCTGTAACTTTAGAAGTTACACATCACGGACCCACTAATCTAAAAAAACCAGTTCTTTTTGTGGAAGTAGGTTCTGGACCTAGTGAGTGGAAAAACCAAAATGCCCTAAAAAGCGTTTGTAAAGCCATATTGTCTATTTCAGAGCACAAAGGTATGTCTGTTGTAGGATTTGGCGGACCACACTATGCTCCTAACTTTTCCAAAAGGGAACTTGATACGGAATTAATGTTTGGTCATATATGTCCAAAGTACCAAGCAAATGAATTGAATGAAGAACTAATCACACAAATGATTGAAAAAACAGTTCCAAGACCAAAAAAAGCAATAATAGATTGGAAAGGACTTAAAGGAGAACAACGGAAACTGATTATTTCCCTTCTTGATAAGGTTGGTCTTGTTTGGGATAAATGTTAAGATTAAGATATTTTTCTAATTCACTAGCAAGTGTTTGTATAGTAGAAGCATATCTTGTACTATCTCTTTTTAGTGTTATTTCAGAATAAAATTCTTCAAGATTTAACTCCAAATGACCCATCGAATCATTCTTTTTGAGGGTCTTAAAAGTATTAAATTCAAAGGGATAAATTAAAATTCTTAAATGGGATGTCTCTCCTCTCTCTATTGTTTTACATGAAATGCCTTCTAAAGATGTACTACGAGTTAAAGATGCAACATAAGTGATTTTTTCTAATATGTCCCTTCCAAGCATATTGGGAACAGAGATAGTGTAACTTTCTGGATATTCTTCTTCTTTTCCTTTCCCTCCAAAAAATTTTGATAAGTCCATAGAGTAGGTGTTTAAAATCAATATTAAAAGTCTTTAGTTCCTTGAAAAATGCGGAAGTTCCGGTACATTAGTTCCTGTTCCTCTTTTTCTTACGTGGTTCCGTAAGGAGTTCCTTTACTCTTGCTAATTCTCCTGTCTTAACGTGCCAACTCCTTTTCTTTCCTTCTTTCTTGCTAGAAATGATTCCCTGTGACTCTAAAGAAGTTAGTTTTTTCCTAAGTCCTCTTTGAGTTATATTAAATGGGAGATTATCAAAAATTCTCTTTGTTGGAATAGAATTAGTTTCATCAATTGCTGCATTTTGATGAAGTATTTGTAATAATATCTTATCTTTGTCTCCTACAAATATCTCTGTTTTTACAGGAGATTCATAAATTGTTTCTGCCACTTCTTCAACAATCTCTGGAGTTTTTTCATAAACTGCTTGAGGTTGTTCAACCACTTCATAGATTGGTTCCATCTCCTCCATTCTTTGAACTATCTTTTCCATCATCGTAAACATAGATTCCATCTTTCTATCCATCTCATGGAGTTTTTTGTGGTTACCTTCTAAATTAGATAACCGATTGTTGTGATAATTATGATTATTATATAGGTTTTTTGCATGTTCTGAATAGTTTTTCATAAAAACTTTCAATTGTTTGAGATTAGATTCCATTTCCCTTATGCCAAGCCACTTTTTTATCATATTTTGAAGATATTTACTAGAAATATAAATCTTGCTGACACAGTCATATTTATTAATAAGTTGTTCGCTATAAATGACATGGACTACGGCAAGACATTGCTTAGTATTTTCCTCATTCTAGCGGGAATCTGGTTTGCTTTCCCAATTTTGCTTTCATATGCCTGGTATGGTTATTTGCTAGGAATATTTGGAGCATTGGGTGGATTAATCCTGTTATGGGAAACAATTAAAGGCAATTAAAATGAAAAAAGCAATAATATCTTTTTTTATTGTTTGTTTTCTACTCCTACCTGTATCTGCAACTGAAGTTTCTGATATTAAGGAAAAAATAGATGATGTTGTTACTTATGCACAGAATTTTGAAAATAGAGAAATAAATTATCTCCAATTAAGAGTTTACACCTCCTATCTAAGAGAAGTTATCAATAGGATGTTAGGGGGAAAGAGTATGGAAATGGAGATTGAAAACAAAACTCATGAAGGCCTGAAAATGGATGAAGTCAAGGTTATTTTTGGAGAACCAACTGAATATACAAGATGGGTGTGGGCTGAAAACATTGAAGAAGTAATGAAATTAGATGATTTTATTCCTAGATGGGAAAAAACAGTTTATGAAGGAAGTGAAATAAAAATAACGTTCAATGCATGGCCCCATATAACTATATTTGAAGATGAAATCATTACATATTATTGGATAGATTTTGAAATATTTCTCAAAAGAACTAATATAATTGATGCTTCTTCAATAATCTCTGAAATAAATAATAGTATTGCAAGTTATTATAACGGAAACGTAGCAGTAATTGATGATATTGTATCAAATACACAAGTTCTTAGAAATTATATGGAAGAAAACAAAGAAGATTGTAGGGATTTGATGGTTTCTTGGTTAGGTGAAGATTCTTTTGAAGGAGAAGAAAAAATGGTTATGTGGAATGCTGTTATTTATTCTGGTCCAGTAATGGAACTAATATCTGAAGTTCATTCTTGTGCTGATTGTGAATGGCCATGGGTTTGGGCTAATTTAAGACCTGAAATGAATAGACCTATGTTCTTTCCTCCTGAAAACAAGATAATGAACAGAGAAATTTACAAGGGAATGGAACTTGATGATTTAAAACAAGAATTAGCTGATTTATTCCAACAAGCAGTTCAACTTGCCCCAATCATCGAATCAATAGGAGATCCTGGCCAATTATTTGAAATTTCTGAAAAAATAGGTATTGTAAATGAGGCAATGAATGAAAAACTATATGGAATGGTTGAAAGAGAAAGAAGACAGGAAAGATATGAAACAAGAATGCAAGAATTAGAAAATATTTTAGACAATTATGCTAATAAAATCAAAAAAGAAGAGAGAAAAACAGCAAGATACCAAAAAACTCTTTGGTTGAATGAGACCTTAAGACAAGATAGATGGTGCAATCATGTTAATGATGTGCAATGTGATCCAGGATATGGTTGTTTTGATGCTGATTGTGTTTCTGTTTTAGGAGGAAACGAAGATTGTTCTGATAGGCTAGACAATGATAATGATGGAAAAATAGATTGTGAGGATCTTGATTGTAGAGAAGATAACACTTGTTTATGTAGAGACATGAGATGTGATGAACAACCAAACAGAGAATGTAATATTATAACCAGTGATGCAGGTTCAGAAGCGGATTTAGAAGAGATGAAAGCAATCAACACCGGATCTAAAATTTATGTCATGCTAAAAACTTCACAAAAACCAGTCCCTTCAAAAGTAATTTATGGAGTTCACTTATGGAATGGAGCAGATCAAAGGAGTTATTCTTTTAATTATCACAACGGACAGGTAAATATCTGGTCTGAAAATGGAGAAGTTCAATCCACCTCTGTGGATATTAAAATCAGTTCTGTTATTGAATTTGAGATTCCTCTCTCTTTAGTTGGTTACTCTAATAATTTCTGGATCGGATCTTGGGTTAATAGTATAGAAACATGGACTAATCTGGATGATTTTGAAAGAGGTTTGAATCTTGAAAAGATTTCAGATAAAACAATTACTGTTGATGGAATTGGTACTGACTGGTCCGATATTACTGGGATCGTTGATCTCACAAGCGATGTTAAGACCAAAGGAGCTCAATGCCATTGTGTAGAAGGTTATTATGATTGTGATGGAAACTGGGAGAATGGTTGTGAAGCTAATTCAGAATGTGATTGGATGACTGTACAGGGTTGTGGCCCTAATCAAGAATTTGTTGATGAAGAATGTAAATGTTTTGACGGATGGTTTGATTGTGACAATAATGGGGATTGTGAGAGTGAAGGAGGATGTCAAGACGAAGTAAATGTAAATCAAACCACTTATGTTTGTGGAGGAATTGATTCTTTAGTTCCTTGTGACCAAAAAGACACAATATGTGGAACTAATTCTCATGAATCCGAAGGATTGTGTTATTGTGATGAAGGATTTTATGATTGTGATAATAATGGAGATTGTCTAGAAACAAGAGGATGTAATGTTATTATAGAAGATTGTAGCAATGGATATGACGATGATGATGATAATTTTGTTGATTGTGAAGATATAAAAGATTGTCCAGATGGAGTTACTTGTCCCGATGGATTCTGTTCTAGTGGAGTTTGTGAACCACTATATATTGAAGAAGAAGTTCCACAAGAACCAGAAAAACCACAAGAAGAAGACTCTAACACTAACACCACAACTCCATTAACTGGTTACATCGTTAAAAAGGCATTTTTCTCATCTGGATGTAACAGTGATGCTGATTGTGGACCTCATCAAGGTTGTGATGTTATGAATGGAAATTGTTGGTGCCAACCTGAATGGTTTGATTGTGATGATGATTCAAATAATGGCTGTGAAAGCAATGACATAACTTGTAATGGAAGAGTTGATCCATGCGCAGATTTAGAATGTAAAACCAACCAAAGATGTTCTACACGATGGAGAGGATGTGAATGTGAAGAAGGCTATCATGATTGTGATGGAGATTGGAATAATGGATGTGAATCTACAACTCAATGTACTCCTTGTCAAACAGATGCAGATTGCGCACAGTCTAGATGTGCTGAATGGGGAGATTCAATCCAAGAGTTTGGATGTTATGCTGGTTCTTCATGGGTAGAAGAAAGGGGAAGAATAACTGTCCATGGTTCATGTGAAAAAACTGCTTCTGGTCAAGTCCAGGGATGGGTTGATTTGAACGCGTGGGGAAGTTATAATACACTTATGGAACAAATAAGACTCCAAACAGAAGGAGGAGGAAAAGAATGGTGTTCCAGAGAATTAAATGAATCTATAAGACTTAGAGAACTGTTAGTAGACAGTCTTGATGCAGAATTTCTGGATTGGTTCTTTAATGAATATGTTAATCAAGACCCAAACAAATGGCACCTCCATATTGGTGGAATTTGGGATATCTATTGGAGATTAGTAAATAATATTGAAAGAACAGTACAATCAATGCAATGTTTAGGAATGGAAGAATTTCCTGATGAGTTTAAACCAATAAGAATCAATTATTCTGGAGATTTTGGAGATATTGAAATATGGGAAGAGTGGGTTGAGACTGATTTCTTTAGTAGAATGGGGAAAGAAGGTATGAAAACTAGTGATGCAGCAGGTATAACAGAAGGTCCTATTGAAACAATGAGTGTTTTAACACCTTATATGAAAGCATGGATATTCCCACCAAAAGAAATATTCAAACAGGAAATGTCAAAAGGAAAGCCAGAAGATGAAAAAGAAGGACCTTCTAAAGAAGAAGTAGGGGAAATGAAAAATAACACAATAGTTATGGGTGTTATTAATCAACTAAGTTCAATGTTTGGTGGAAGTGCAGATTTCTTATTACAAATAGTAGATGGAGAAGAAGTGTTATTTGAAGCAATGATAACAATGAACCCAGAAATTATTATGCACATTGAAATGGATGACATAACCAGAACACCTGATTTAACAATGAAGGCTAGTTTTGATTGGTTCTATAACATGATAATGACTCAAGAAAAAGAATTCAAAGGAGAAAGAATAGAGTCTCCACATTGGGCTAGAGTTGAGGAAGGATTTGATTTTGGTGACATAGGTGTTATGAATGACATGTTTAATCAATTGATTTATGCCATTAGAACAGGAGAAATTCAAGTAGATCCCCCTGCTTATTTGGGACTTCTAATAATGTCTTTACAAGGCATGGGACAGCTAATTGGTTCTGCAATGATGTAACTATGCTGTTGAAAACATACATTGTCAGGGTTAAATCTATTTAAGTGAATGAGGATTTTCATGTCCATGGAAACATGGACAGTACCTCCAAGAGCGAAAATCATTCAGGCTCTTTCCCTTGTTTCTGAAGGAAATATAAAGTGGCTTTCTTCTAATATTGCAAAAATAAATGGTAAAACAGTTCAAGTCAAAAGCAATGGAGTATACACCAATGGCAATAAAAAGAATTATTTGGATGAGAAAGCCCTTGCAGCACTTATGATTAAAGGAGAATTATCATTTTCTGAAAGAATCTCAGAAAAAATAAAGGGTTTTGACTGTTTTCCTGATTGTTCTTTGTCTGAAATTGAAAAAAAAGCAAAAGAATACTTAGAAGATTACAAAGTTTATGAAAAAGAAGTGGATGCTTTCATTAATATTGTGAATAATGAGATCAGGAGAAAAAAATTTGAAATTCTTAAAATGAAACGAGATCAGGTTTCTATATTAGGTTTTAGGTGATCGTATGGACTTAAGGATTATTAATGAGAGGGAAGCATATTCTGTGTTATTAAAGCCATCATTAATAGGGGAGGAATTAAGAAAATCCACTTTAAAATCGATGAGGAAGATATTCTCTCACATAAAGGACATAAAAAATCCACTAGAACTTGTTATTTTGAGCGGGGGAATCTATTATCAGACACAAAAAGCTTATCACGATGTTTTCAAAGAGGATCTTCCAAGGATCTTAGTAGGTGCCAAAAGAAACTGTGAAGATGAAGAATGGAAAGTAAATATTAATTATAAAAACATTGAGGCTTGGAAAGAGGATCCTACTTTAATCATTACTGACACTATTGCAACGGGTTGCTCTGTTGTAAGAACTTTGGAATATCTCAAATCCTTGGATTTACAATTTAATCGACTGATTATCGCTGGTTTTGCTATTGCTAAGAAGGGTGCGCAATTAATTGATGAATATTGCAGTGAAAAGGGGATTCAAGTAATATTTCTTGTTGGTGGAGGATTATTAGGTTTGGCAGAAAATGGAACAGATATGTCAATTTTACATAAAGATGCGGAAGTATGTGATGATCTAAAAAAAGACGCTATCGAAGTTTATGGAGAAGAAATGGGATCTAAAATCTGTTCTATATGGGATTGGGGAAGGAGAAATCAAGCATTTGACCAACATATTCATGAAGTCAAAGAAAAGTTGCAAGAATTTCCAAACAACAAATATGCTAAAAAAATATTTTCAGATATAAGGTAATGTTTTTATACTCACTAACTTTCAAAAGTTTATGGGGCGGTAGCTCAGCTTGGGAGAGCGCACGGCTGAAGCCCGTGATGCCGGGGGTTCAAATCCCTCCCACCCCATTTTTATATTTGATTTGAAATAGGAATTGTTTTAAAATGAATTTTTACTGATTTTATTATGAATAAAAATGATGAAGAAATCATAAAATTCCATTCTTATTTAGTGAAACCTCTTTTAGAAGATATGCAAACATTACTTTATGGATCAATGGCAAGTGGAGGACTTGATTTTTTTACTGGAGTTGATTTAAAAGAAGATTTGGAGAAAATTAAAACTATTTGTCCGCTCCTTTCTTCAGGAGCTATAAAAGAGTTTGACACACTATTTCAATTATCATATCAATTAGAGAAAACCATTAAAAGAGCTTCATCGGAATCAGAAAGAAAAATCTTAAAAGAATTTCAAGATCTTACTTCAGATAAACGGAAAGATCTTCAAGTTGAATTAACTCCTAAACATTCAAAATTATCTGAATTACTTCAACTCCCTCATGGCCCACTTTTTTAAATTCTAAAGTGTAACTAATAATTATGCGATATATTTATCCAGATAAAGATGACAAAATGACAAAGGAAGGAATTATCCAAAAAGTAGGGGAAAAATATTGGGATGCTTCTGAAAGAAGAGTTTTGAACAAAATAAAGAAAAATGTAGGGAAAGGTAGTCTGTGGATAGATCTTGGCGCAGGGGAAGGGAGATTAACTTCTTTTTTTGCTCCATTATTCAATAAAACTTATGCTATTGAGCCTGATAAAAAAAGAACTAGTAAAATAAAACAAAATGTGAAATTAATCAATTCCTCTGCTGAAAAAGCAAAAATCAAAAAGAACTCAGTTGATTTTATCTTGATTAGTCATGTTCTTCAACATATACCTCAAGAAAGATGGACTATTATTTTGGGGAAATGTAAATCTTGGTTGAAAAAAGAAGGTAAATTAGTCATCTTTTATGCAAAATCAGAATCAAAAAAAGATTATGGTGTTATAAGTTATTTAGACTCAAAGAATAAAATTATTGATAAAGAATATTCTTTAGATGAGTTTAAAAAAAGACTGAAGAAGAATAAAAGAATACATTCAACATTAAAGTTAACTCAAAAAAATTTTAGAAATTTTATCCAGAAAAATAATTTCGAGATAATAGATCACGGAGGTTATCATATAAGAAATTTAAAAAAAATATCAAAAGTATCAATGAAACTTGCAATTATTATTGAGAGTTTTATTGATTATCTAAAATTAAATGGGGGTGTTGATGCTTACCTTATTGCAAAAAAGAAATAGGGTTCAAATCCTTCCCCCCCATATTCTTTTAAAGTGGATTTTTTCTGTTTCGGTTATGGAAGAACTAAAGAAACTAAAAGGAGTATACATGAATTCTCAGATCTATAAAGAATGGTATGATATGAGTGGTGATATTATTGAAAAGAATAAATATTTTGAAAAATATCAATCACTAACTAATTCATTGTTATTACAAATAATGATTTTAGGTGAAGATTCTAAAGAAGTCGAAAGAGTTAGTGGGCTTGTTTCTAAATTAAATGAGGTTAATAAAAAATCAGAATGAAACCTTTTTCTCCAAAAATAAGAAGGTTATTCCAATTGAAATTGCAATAAATATTGATATTGTTAATTTTGCTAGGAAAAACCAAATCCCAAAATAACTGGTTTCAAGGAATATCCTAATGGGTCCTATCAATGTTTGACCTGTCATAAAAGCCACTATAACTCCTAATGAGACCTTTTTCTCTTTCAGAACCTTAAGAAGAGGTAAAAAAGCAATTAAGGGTCCAGGCGTGGCAACTCCAACCAATGAAGCTTGAACAATATTGGTCTTGCTTTTTATTTTATTATCTAGTTTTTTTCTTGAAATGTAATGATTGATTATCTGAGATATAAAAACAGCTATCAATAATATAGGAAGAATTACTAAAAAATCATAAACTGCTTTACCTAATATCTCTATCACATAATCGCCTCCATTGCAAAACCACCTAATGAAATAAAAAATACACTCAACAACAGTCTATAAAGAAAGAATTTTCCTCCAAGATACTTGATCTCTAAAACATCTCGAGCTATTGATTCACATATTACCTCTCCTCCAATTAAAGCAAATATTACACCCACTCCTGCTCCTTTCATAAAAAGAGCAAAAGCAATTGGGTAAGTAGCATATCTAGGAATAGGTAATAATATCCCAATTATTGCTGCAAAAGGAATTGATATGAATAAATTAGTGTTTAATAATTCAGAAACAATTGAATTAGGAATATATGCTTCTATAACAACTCCAACTAAAACAGCAACAAAGAATATAGGAATTATAAATTTTAATTCATGAATGGACTTTTCAAAGATCTCTTTTCCTGTTTTTTTGTCAAAATTCATTAATTATTCAAGAGACAGTAAATTTTTATTTCTTGTTTTTGTTATAATAGACATGACAAGAATTGTATGTTTGGCTTCAGGAAAGGGCGGAGTGGGCAAAACCACTAGCACTATTAATCTAGGTTCAGCTTTATTGGGCTTTAATCAAAAAGTTATAATTATTGATGGAAACATAACCACACCTAATTTATCAATTCATTTAGGTATTCCACAAAACAGACCCACATTACAAGATGTTTTGGAAGAAAAATCATCAATAGAAAACGCAATTTATGTCCACCCAACTGGACTTAAGATAGTTCCTTCAGGAATTTCATTAGAAAACATGAAGAGAAGATTCACAAAATTCATTTCAGAAAGTATAGTGGATCTAGTTGGGAAATATGATTGGATTTTGATAGATACTCCTGCTGGTTTAGGGAAAGAAGCAAGGATTGCAATGGAAGCAGCTAATGAAGTTATTATTGTTACAAATCCGGAACTTCCAGCAGTGGTTGATGCATTAAAAGCTAAAAACATGGCTCAAGCATTAGGTACTACTCCCTTAGGTGTTATAATCAATAAAGTAATTGGAGATGATACTGAAATGAAATTAGATAATATTTCTAATTTTCTTGATCTTCCAATATTGGCCTCAATTCCATTCTCAAAAGATATCAAGAAGTCGATAAAAGAAAGGGAGCCTCTTGTTTTTGACAGTCCTAGATCTGCAGCAACGATTCAATATAAAAAAGTTGCAGCTGCCCTTCTCGGATCGGAATACAAATTCATTGAAAAACCATCAGTGATCCAAAGAATAAAGAAAATCTTGGGTGTTATATGATTCATGTAATTTCCTTAGGAGGAAGTGCTGTTTTTGGAGATAGATTTGATTTATTCTTTTTGAAAGAATTAAAAGCTCTAATAAAAAAAAGTAAAGACATATTCCACATAGTAGTTGGTGGAGGTAAAATAGCTAGAGATTACCAATGGGTTGGAAAGAAGTTTAATATTAGTGACAACCCTCTTGATCAAATAGGGATAAAGGCTACTGAATTGAATGCGGAATTGGTCAGTCATATTTTTGACGCGGGCACAGTAATAAAAACTCCGGAGAAACCTGGAAAAGAAAGAGTAAATATTTACTCTGGTTGGAAACCTGGATCTAGTACAGATTATGTTTCTGTTGTTGTTGCAAAGAAATTGAATATAGACAAAATAATCAACATTACTAGTGTAGGTTATCTTTATGACAAAGAGCCTTCTAAAAAAGATGCTAAAAAAATAATTAAAATCAGTAAAAAAGAAGTTATAGAAAAATTTAAGAAAAAATGGTCTCCTGGATTGAAATTTCCCTTTGATCCTAAAGCAATAAAGGAATCAAATGGGATTGACATACTAATCATTGGGAAAAGCATTAAAAATATTGATAATATTCTAAAATCAAAACAATTCAAAGGAACCACTCTTTTTGATTCAAAAGTTTAAAATATTTAAACAGGATACGTATTCTTGATTATTATGGAAGAAAAAAAACCTATTATTCCTCCAAAACCAGAGGGATTTCCAAAAATGCCTGCTCCAGAGCCATTGCAAATGCCAAGACCTGGACCAGCACCAATTGAAGCTCCCACTGGTTTGAGGCGCCCAATGAGGCAACCAGTAAGACCTCCAATGAGGGTTCCAGACATTAGAGCACCTTTATCCGGTTTAAGACCTGTTAAACCACATGTCTATGTGAAAGTTAGTTCTTACAAACAAATAATGGACAAAATTGATGAGATGTCCAAAGAAGTTGGAAGAATACGAAATCTCTTATCGGAGATGGACGCTTTAACAAGACAAGAAGCTCAAAAGCTGGGAACATTCAACCAAGTGCTATCAAGATTAAGACAGGATTTAGAATTTGTTGAAAACACATTCACACAACCTGAAGAATAAGCGCTGGTAGTCTAGAAAACCTTTCTGGGAGGAAGTTTGGACAATGGTAGGACCCTGCCCTCCCATATTTCTATTAATAGACTTGTAGAGAGGCAGGAACCCGGGTTCAAATCCCGGCCAGCGCATAGTGTTTTTAAAATGCATTTTGATCGAGTAAATTATATGAAAATACCTTTTTTAAGAAAACAAGAGAAGACAAACCAAAAGGATTATTCAAAAGAAGAAACATTTGATACAGTCCTCTTAGTATCGGGAGATGATGATTATGATTATCTTGTAACTGATTTACATTTCTCAAAAATTCAAGAAAGATTATTATTAGGAAATCAAGAGTTTATAACTATTGGAGATGAAACAGGTAAAGAACCAAAGAAGTTGGGGGGTTTGGAAAAATCTCTTATTTTATCTAAAACAGGAGAAGCGGTTAAACCAGAATCAATTGATCCTACTAAGATATATGCAATTTATCTAGTAGATGGAAAATCCCATGTGACTTATATTTCTACTAGAATTTTAAAGGATAGAGTTACTCGTTATGATGTTTCTGAATTATCTATCACTCATGAGCTAGTAGATACATTACTCTTTAATAGGGCATTAAAAGCAAGATATAGAAGATTAAGTGTTCAATAAACTTAATATTTTATTCATATCTTAATGCAGATATTGTACTCATTCTTGCTGCTTTTCTTGCTGGAATCAATCCAGATACAATTCCTATTATGAATGAAAAAACTATAGCTATTATGACTATGTCAACTGGTAAAACAAATGAAACATTTAATGAAGACCCTATTCCTTCAGGAGAATCAAACCCAGAAACAAAACTACTTCCTGCTGAGTTCCTAAAAAGCATAAATCCAACACCCAGACCATATCCAAAAAATATTCCAATCAATCCACCTACTAATCCAAGTATCCCTGACTCAAGAATAAAAAGATAAAGTATGTCTTTGTCTTTGGCTCCAATTGATTTCATTAT
>JAFCFZ010000022.1 GCA_017608385.1 Candidatus Parvarchaeota archaeon | reverse complement strand
CATTCATTTTTATTAAATTTTTTTTGAAATCTTGATGATCTTTATATTTTAGAATTTTATTTTTAATATTTTGTGAAAAAAAGAAGGGTAATTTTGTTGGAAGTTTTATTGATTCTGTTAATGATTTATAATCATCCCACTTTGTCATTACTCCAGTAATTATATAATCTCCAATTTCACAATAAGTTAAAGAAAATAATATCATTTCTTTATTATCTTCAGAAAGGAATCTATAAACATAAAAAGGTAAATTAATTTCTTTAATTTTATTGAATTCTTTTTTATTTGGTTTATTACCAAAAAGAAATATTCTTCTGGACACCGCATCTCCAGTTTCTTTATTTCTTTTTATAGATTCCATTAATGTAGCCACTGGAATTTCTTGAGCTATCGCCCAAACTTCAGCAAGAATTTTTCCAGATATTGTTTGTTCTTTAGAGATATAAAATTTTATTAATCCTGTTTTCTTAAAAACGCCATTCGTTAATATTCCCAGTTGAGTATAATTTAATGGAAGATGTATCCCCACAACTCCTTCTGTAGAGCCTCCATGCCTTGAATAATATTCAATATCTTCAGGACTAACTTCATCGTCTTCCTCCTCATAGAGACTTATTGTTTTGGTTTTTTCACATTTTTCTATTTCTTCTTTCAAAAAATCTAACTCATCCTTAGAGACATCATGCCCTAAAAAGAAATCATTAATTTGTTGTAGCTGTTTTACAAATTGCTTTGTTTTTTCTGGAGTAATTGGGTCTACTAAATCAGAGCAAAAGATTGCAATGTCTGATTCTATTTTTTTCCAAAAAGAAAAGCCTGAGAATTTAATCTTAATCATTTTAAAGATTACTGCCTTAACATTAACAGACTCAGCTTCGGTCATCGTCACTCTCCTTCAATTTAAGAATTCTATGCCAGGGAATAGACACAATTTTCCCTTTATATTCGAAGCTGATATAAGAATTATTCTTCTCTTTTACGACAACCCAATCTTCCCTTTTTCTATCATCGTCGTCCAAAAATGCTATGAATGATTTATCTATTGTTTT
Source organism: Candidatus Parvarchaeota archaeon (assembly GCA_017608385.1). Classification (GTDB taxonomy): domain Archaea; phylum Nanobdellota; class Nanobdellia; order B33-G15; family B33-G15; genus JAFCFZ01. The sequence goes on along the minus strand of JAFCFZ010000022.1, from coordinate 4,816 downwards.
TTCTTCCATCTTCTATCTTCTAAAACCGAACCTATATCGGCTTACACAAACAATGTTTGTGTTTTTATTTAAACCTTCTGTTGTTCCTTTTGGGTTTTAACAAACTCTATTGCTCCTGCCACTTGTTCAGCCATTTCAACTTCTAACAATGGGCCATTAACCTTAAACTCAATCTTCTCCGGAGTTCCTTTTGGTTCTTTTTCTGTTGGTTCTATTGCTGGAGTTCTAATAACTTCTGCTGTGAATCTTCCGCCAGCGACAATGAATCTATGATATTCACAAAAAGGTAAATTAACAGAGGTATCTTTTTCGTTAGTGATTTCTAATCGATGAACGCAAGTATGCTTAGCCATGCATCTAGGATAATCACATCTCTCTTCTTTATTATCAAACATTTTTTACACCTCCCTTGCGACATTTTTTACAAATTCCAATCATTGCTTCTTTTTGATTTTTTGTCTTGAATTCTTTTTTGCATATTTCACAAGTAAACAAAAAAGCGATTATACATCCAGTTTTTATCTCATCCGAAATTTCATCCAAAGAATTATAGGATTCAATCCAGGTATCTTTTAGAATCTTATCAGTGAATTCGAATCTCATACTTTTTCCTCTACATGACTTGCATCATTTATCTTTTTTATTGTATCTTTTTCAAGTTTTTCTATCGCTACTAAATAATCCTCTTTATTTTTTTTGCATTGTTCTATTACATAGTCGTTATTTATTTCAATTAATTTTTTAAATTCTTTTAATGTTATTCCATTTAAGCCACTACTCCTCCAAAATGTTCGAGACCAAGATTCACAGTTTATTAATAATTCTTTTCTCTCAATTCGAATACAAGTAGGTTTGTAAAAATAAAGTTTATTCTCATATTTCTTAATAAAAATAGTTCCATTTATTTTTTTCACGAAATGACCATGTGTATAACTTTGAGGATATTTTTTTTTGAATTTATCTGAAGCTTTATCAAACTTCTTTTTATCTTTCAAAAGAATTTCACATTGTTTCAATATTTGCTTTTTATTCATAGTTCGTACCCAATATATTAAGCGCACCACGCCATTGTAGGATTTATTTTTTCTTTCTTTATATACTCTTCATAAGTTTTTGGATCATCTTTCCTAGCTTCAACTTCCCAATCACAATCTACAAGACCTAATTCCTTTTTTAACTCTTTTAATTCTTCCCAAGATTTTTTAGGTAATAAAATATGAATATGTTTTCCTGTCATTGTACCATCTCCACATACCCGACTTTAGGAAAAATTTTCACAACTTTTAATTCAATCATCTCTCCAAGCCTAACTGCTTTTTTCTTTGGATTTTTTAAAAACAAACAATATCTATCTTTTCTAAACATAAGATCTCCATTGGCACCGACACTGATTGCTCCAAGTCTTATAATATCTCCTTTCTTAACTGGAGGAATAAATTCCTTGTTTTTATTATCTTTTTTCATTTTAATTATTTTTAAACTCCAATTTCACTTTAACGCTAGGGAATAAAACCTGTAATGATTCTTCAATTCCTTCCCTTACGGCATTTATTTTTTCTTCTGCATATTTTCCAATACCCACTTTTGTTGGATAATTTGTCATAGTAATAATTCCAATCCGATGCCATATTTTAAAACAAAGCCCTAAATTATCAATATGTATTTCATTGAACCTTTTCCCAAGAAATGATTCTTGTTTTTGATATTCGCTTATCGACATAACTCTTCCTTTAAGATGTGGTTTTAATTTTTCGATTCTTGATTTTTCCATTTCACTATAAGTAAGCATTAATGAATTTGGATTTTTCTCCATAGCTTCAATAACCTTAGTGGTTTTCCCTGCTTGTCTCTGTATATTTATGATTTCCATTGTTTTTGATTATAAATTGTAAGTTTCCTTGAACTTTTTCATCATAATTCTAAGCCCTTGTAGTCCACATCTTCTCCCAACTGCAATTAGGTCTTTTGGACATTCTTTAAGCATCTCTATTTGCCATTTTTCCAGTTTTATTTCCATGATTATAATGTAATTATAAATCCATATAATGTAATTATAAATCCATATAATTTGGATTATAAAATGTGGGCATTCTTCGTCAACACAGTTTTACCCTAGCCAACATAGCCCACATTCTCGGCTATTTACCCGAGTGTCAAGGCGAGTGCAGTCACTTTTTAACAGGTCAACCACAGCACTGTTCACCCAAAGCACACGGCAGGATTCGAACCCGCATGGTATAGACCCAACCCCCGCATTCACTTACGGCTGTCTCGTGTGCAAAGCGGGAGGCAGGGATACGAACCCTGCATCAGGATGCCTCCTATGTTTCCTTTACACCACTCCCGCATATTACCTCAAGGAGAGGCTTACTGGTTTATCCTTAATAATTTAAACATTGATTGCTATTTTTGCATTTGCATAATTTCGAACTTCGATAGCTTTATCAATTTTCTTTTTGAATTCATCAGGCTTATTAAAATCTCCTGAAACTCTTATCGAGCCACCCTTAGCAGGTGTTCCAATCTCAAGCTTATCATTGTTCTCATTTATGATTTTTGTGATACTTACATTTTCTTCTTCCATTTTTACCTCCATCTAATTTAATTTGCAAAGCTTGGTTCTTTATTTACAATAGATTCTTCTACTTGTCCAGTAGCTATTTCTTTTGCATTTGGATCTTCAACTAAATTCGCAATTTTATTCAAAATATCATTCTTGCCTTTTAATCTGATTCCAGATCGATTGTAGATAAAAATTTCTTTCTGAACTTTTACAAGTACCAAAGCAACTTCCTCGATTTTAGTATCTCGAACCTTACGATTTTCGGCTGCCTTTGCAAGTCTCTCAGCTTCTTCTTTTGAAACCTGTGCTCGCAATTCTCTTCGCTCTGCTTCAATACGTGAAAGTCTATCTTTTGCAGACATAACATTTCTTTCTGTAGTTCCCATTAATTCTTCTTCCATTAATTCTCCTCCAATAATGATTTAATTCTTTGAATAGCCTCACGGTATTGTTTTTCAGTATAAGGAGTGCTGCCTTTAAAATTATCCATTTCCTCACGAATACAATTCAAAATTATTTTATCACTTGTAGTAGTTTTATTAATTGCAAACAATTCAATAACTTTTTTTGCAATGAAATCCATGACTTGTTTATTTTCTTTTGGAAGGTTTTTGTATTGTACTTTACAGTAATTTTGAGTATTCCATCCAATCCTTTTAGCTGCTTCTTCATATTTGTCGTGCATAAACTTCGCCAAAAATTCAAATCCTTTCATTTTATCAACTCCAATTCAATTCCACAGAATCTGCATTTATGTTTTGATCCTCTTTTTTTTGGGCTCAAATTAAATCGACATTCTGCTTCTTTATTTTTTCTACATTCCGGGCATTCCCATCTATCTTTATCCACACCTGCAGTTTCTGTTTCAGAAATAAATTTTGCTTTCATTTGAATTCATCCTCCGCTTCGTGAATTAATTTTCCATCCTTGCTCCATAATTGATGTATTTTTCTAACAGGACTTTCTTGTGTTCCTAATCCTCTCCTTTCCCAGGTTTCAATCACTTCAATCATTCTTGCCATATTATTTCTCACCCTCCAACTTATTAACTCTTTTACCAAGCTCGAAATTTTCAATCGAATTTTGATCAACCTGCCTTGCAATTTTTTCCATTGACTGCGTCGCAGACTTTTTAGTTTCACCATCAAAACAATCATCGCAATATTGTCCATCCTCCCCATCGTTGATTCCGCTTCTATCTGAATCTCGATATCTCTGACAACCATAACAATAAAACATGCTCATGTTAATCCATTTCCTCCACATCTTCTTTAGTTATTTCAAGACATCTAATATCTTCAAAATCTTCTTTAGATATATTTCCGATGATATGTAAAAATGGTTCGTTAACTCTTGGCATTAATCCCCTAATAAAACAAACATCCCTATCTAAATATTTCCAAACAGGAAGATTAAACTTATTATAAGGATATTGAATAATTTTTTGTTTTAAATCTTCAAAAATTAAAGTGTAGGTTTTTTCATTAATCCCATATCTATTAAATCCCTTTGGAACTCCCAATAGAAATCTTCCTATGTTTGGGGAGCCTCTCGTTCCCGCACAATGTTTTGAGCAACCAATTCCAATGATGTCTTTTTTAAAACATTCCTCGCCGTCGCCAACACATCCAGCACATTGATATGCTTCTACTAATTTAGGAATATTATTCATTTTTGCATTTTCGAAAATTCTAATTCGACCTCCGCATTTAACAAAGCAAATTTTTGCCTAATTTTTGCCTTTAATTCTTCATCCGATTCATACTCTATGCTTTCTTCAACCATTTCCAAAGTCACTTTATCAAAATTTCTCGAGGGTGCTAATCCAATATTAAATTTGCTTATCATTTCTTATGCCTCCCCCAATCTTTTCTTTTGTGCCAAAAAAATTGGATAGTAAAAAATCTGCATTTGAAAACTATCATCTGTCCATGTCCGCCTGCTCTAAGATTCAATTCCATTTGCTGTAAACCTCCAAAATAATTGATGCAAGGAGAATAGCAAACACAATACTTTTGGCTATGCCTGGAGATATTAAATCGAATCCTAAAGTTAAAAAGATAAAAACAATTACCTTCAATAATTTAAATTCGCCTTTTGATACTATTGCTTTCATTTTCTTGTCCATAGATTTAGAAAATTCTTGGCTGCATTATTCGCAATTCTATGGATATCCCCCAAATTTAAATAACGCCTTCTTATCTTTGTCCTTCGATACTCGTCGTAAAAAGCCATAGCAATATTTTATTGATA
>JAFCFZ010000021.1 GCA_017608385.1 Candidatus Parvarchaeota archaeon | reverse complement strand
CTAAGTTGGTTTTTCCATAACATCTTTACTTACACACCCCTGAATTTCATGTGGAGATTTTAATATATAAGACATATTAGTTATTGTATGATTTTGTTGTTTCCATATGAAATATAGGGGTCTATATATATTATATATTATATTATCTATATAGATAATAATAATAATAATAATAATCCATCAGAAACGAAGGTATACCAAAACAGATGATTTATGTTTCCATAAGAAAAGAAGGTGTCAGTGTATGAGCAAAATCATGAACAAGTATTTAAGCCTCGCTTCCTTTGGAGTATTAAAGATTTCATGTGGGGGAAATTAATGCAAAATTCACTTCAAAACTTGTTTGAAGAGTACTTGACTAAAAAATCATTATTTGTAAATAAAGATTCTTTAACTATTAGATATGATCCTTCTGAAATTCCTCACAGAGACGAACAAATATCAGTTCTTGCTCAAATAACTGCTCCTTCCTTAAGAGGAGAAAGACCTTCTAATATTATTGTATATGGTAAAACAGGAACAGGAAAAACAGTTGTAACTAATCATGTATGTAAGCAATTATGTCTTACAGCTGAAAGTAAAAATATCCCATTAAGAACAATTTATGTTAATTGTAAGATGAATAAAGTAGCAGATACAGAATATAGATTATTTGCTTATCTTGCTAATAGTTTAGGTAAAAAAGTCCCAGCAACAGGATTACCTACTCATGAAGTCTACAAAACATTTTTTAATGCTTTAGAGGAGGAAGAAAAAGTAATTATAGTCATTTTAGATGAAATTGATTCTTTAGTTAAAAGACAAGGATGTGACATTCTTTATAATTTAACTAGAATAAACTCTGAATTAGAGAAGTCCAAATTATCTTTTATTGGGATATCTAATGATATTACATTTACAGATAATTTAGATCCCAGAGTCAAATCTGGATTAAATGAGGAAGAATTAATATTTCCACCATATGATGCTGTTCAATTGAAGGAAATACTTTCTACAAGATCTAAATTAGCATTTATGAGAGGGGTTGTTGACAATACAGTGATTTCTAAATGTGCTGCTTATGCTGCTAGAGAGCATGGAGACGCAAGGAGAGCTTTGGATTTATTAAGAGTTTCCGGAGAATTAGCAGAAAGAGAAAACTCAGTTAAAATAGAAGAAGCCCATGTAGATCTTGCTGAGAAAAAAGTAGAAACAGACAAGGTTATGGAGCTTGTTAAGAAACAGCCAAAGCAAAGTCTTCTAGTATTTTACTCAATTATTCAAACATCAAGAAATAGAGAAGCTCCTCTTTTTACTGGAGAAGTTTATGATATTTACAGAGGTCTTTGTGTTAACACAAACACTAAATCCCTTACCCAAAGAAGAATCTCTGATCTTATTGCAGAACTTGATATGCTTGGTCTTCTAAACGCAAAAGTTATATCCAAAGGAAGGTACGGGAGAACCAGAGAAATAACGCTGACTCTCTCAAAAAGATTGCAATCAAAGGTGGAGGAATTGGTAAGGGAGGTGTTTAGTTTATAATGAAACAAGAATTGGAAAAAATGGGTTATCTATTGGGTGCGGACATAGATGTAGAAAATATACCCCCAGAATTTGTAGATTATTTAGAAAGACTAGATAAAAAGCCTCTAGTGCTCGATAGTCTTGTTTATGAAGCTTTTCTTAAGCAACAAAATACCAAACAAGTTATTAAAAGAAAGGAAGATGTTGAATCCTATCAAAACCTCAAAATCCTCAAAAACTATGAACAAAGTAAGAATTACAAAAAATTAAATATTTCTGATTGGGTTTCATATTTTAACATCAAATATAATCAATCATCTAAACTGTTAATGAATAGAGTTGATCTAAAAGATACTGTATCTATAGGAAGAATGGGCTCTTCACAGGGAAGAAATTCCCATTCAATTATAGCGATGGTTTCTGAAAAAAGAGTCACCGCAAAGGGTAATATTTTAATCAAATTAGAAGATCCTACCGGAAATATTCTTGCAATAGTTAGCCAAAACAACAAGGAAATGATGGAAAAGTCAAAAGAAGTTGTTTTAGATGAAGTAGCAGGATTCAAAGGCACAAAATCAGGCATTTTCTTTTTTATTAAGGAGATTATATTTCCAGATATCCCCGAGATTCCAATAAAGAAAGCACCTTTACCCGGAAAAGCAGCATTTATTTCAGATTTACACATAGGTTCTAATAAATTCCTTCCAAAAGAGTTTGAACACTTTATAGAGTGGTTAAAAGGCGAAAGTGGTTCAAAAAAACAACAAGATATAGCCAAGCAAATAAAATATCTCTTTATTGAGGGAGATTTAGTTGATGGAGTAGGAGTTTACCCAGAACAAGTAAAAGAACTCACAGAGCCAGATATTTACAAACAATATGAAATATTTGAAGAATATATGAAAAGAATACCTGAAAGAATACAAGTAATTGCTATTCCTGGAAACCATGATGTAGTTAGACTAGAAGAGCCACAACCCCCCATATACAAAGAATTTGTGAAAGAATTAGGATCTTACAATAATATTCACCTTCTTTCCAATCCATCTTATGTGAATATCCATTCTTCCAATGGCTTTGAGGGATTTAATATCCTTAATTATCATGGATACTCTTTTGATAGGTTGGTTTCGGAAGTAGAACCCATTAGGAAGAAGGGAGGATATGATATGGGAGACAAAATTATGGAGTTTATACTAAAAAAAAGACATCTTTCTCCTAGTTTTGGATGGGTGCCTGTAGTCCCTTTAGTCGATGATTATTTGTTTATTGACAAGATCCCAGACATATTTGCAGCAGGACACATCCACAAATCAAAAATAGGTCTTTACAAAAACGTTATAACAATAGCCGCTTCTTGTTGGCAAGACACCACTGTTTTCCAAGAAAGAGTAGGACACCATCCTGATCCAGGAAGGGTACCAATCATCGATTTACAAACAAGAAAAGTAACTATGATGAATTTTGTGTAAATTACATATTCTACCACAACAAACCTTTTTAGGTATAGTAATGAGGGTTAGTCCATGGAAGCTTCAAAGACAATGTTGAAATACTTCCAAACAATCGATGAAAACGTTAAAAAAGCGTATGATTTGGCTTCAAGGGCAAGAGCCAAAGGTTTGGATCCTGAAGATAAGGTAGATATTCCTCTTGCAAAGAATGTTGCAGAAAAGGTAGAAGGTCTCGTAAGTGCTGCATATCCTGATATTTTAGGTTCAGGTGTTGCTCAGAAAATAACAGAATTGGAAAAGAAATATAGTCCAGGTGATTGGAGAGTAGCACTTCTTGTTTCTGAAATGGTTGCAAATGATGAATTTTGTAAATTTTCTTCAAAAGAAAAAGCAATAGAAACAGCAGTTAGAGTTGGCTTAGCTTATGCTACCTTAGGGATTGTTTCAGCTCCTTTAGAAGGTTTTGTAGAATTAAAAATCAAAAAGAGAAGAGATGGAAAGGAATATCTTGCAAATTATTATGCAGGCCCAATAAGAGCTTCTGGAGGAACTGCCTCAGCTGTTTCATTACTAATAGCTGATTATATCAGAATTAAATTGGGATATTCTCCTTATGATCCTTCTGAAGAAGAGATAGAAAGATACTATACAGAAATGATGGATTATCATTCTGTTATTTCTAGACTTCAATACTTACCTTCTAAAAAAGAAATTACCTTCATCTTACAAAATTTACCAATAGAAATTAATGGAGATCCCACTACAACAAGAGAAGTTTCCAATTACAAAGATGTTGCAAGAGCTGAAACGTCTAAAATAAGAGGAGGAATGTGTCTTGTGCTTGCAGAAGGTATTTGTCAAAAGGCCAAAAAATTGAAGAAAAATCTTGATATATGGGGAAAAGAGATGAATGTGGAATGGGAATGGCTGGGAGAATATCTGAAAATAAAAGAACAAGTTCATGCTGGAGACAAAAAAGAAGATAGTGGGGAGAAATTAAAACCAAGTTACTTGTTTATGGAAGATGCTGTAGCAGGAAGACCTATTTTATCTTTTCCTTCAACCAATGGAGGATTTAGATTAAGATATGGTAGAACGAGATTAACCGGTCTTGCAGCAGCAGCAATAAGTCCCGCATCAATGGGCGTTTTAAATGATTTTGTGGCTACAGGCACTCAATTAAAAGTAGAAAGACCAGGAAAAGCATGTGTCATAACACCATGTGATTCTATTAGGGGGCCAGTCCTTCTATTAAAAAATGGAGATGTTGTTCATGTAAAGACTTTTGAACAAGGTAAGGAACTTAGCAAACAAATACTTCAAATATTATCTGTAGGAGACATTTTATTCCCTTATGGAGATTTTTACGAACAAGGACATTTTCTAGTTCCAAGCCCTTATGTACCAGAATGGTGGGTTCAAGAAGTTGAGCAAGCAAAAGGACCTAAAATAGATCCATTTAAGGAGATAAGTCTTGAACAAGCCAAAGAAATATCTGAAAAACATAAAGTACCCTTCCATCCAAATTATACTCTTTTTTGGAAACATATAAGCAATAAAGATTTGGAAATCCTTTTGAAACATCTGAAAAATCCAAAAATCCCTTTAGAGGTGAAGAAGGAGAAGGATATTAAGAAGATATTAGAAAATATTTTGATACCTCATAAAGTGAAAGGAGATAATCTATTCATTTCAGAAGAATGGAGTGAATCATTGATCCTCCAATTAGGCTCCAAAAAAGGTAAGATAGATCCTAAAAAAACGGTCTTAGAAAATGTCAACTCATTCAGTTTATTTGAGATAAGGGATGTTGCAGGAACATATATCGGAGCCAGGTTGGGAAGGCCAGAAAAAGCCAAAATGAGAACAATGAAAGGTAGACCTCAAGTGCTTTTCCCTTGTGGACAACAAGGAGGAAGGATGAGAGACATAATGGCTGCCTTGGAGAGAGGTTATGTTGAAGCAGAACTCCCAAATCTTTACTGTGATAAATGTAATAGAATTACCATCTATAGAAAATGTGAATTATGTGATTCCTCCACAACTCCCAGAAAAACATGCACAAGGTGTGGACTAACAACAGATTCCAATATCCATTGTGGACTTCCTACTTCAGAATTCAGCAAGAAGAAAATAGATCCTAGAAATTATCTTAATGAAGCTCTGAAAAATCTAGGTGTTGAAACACCCACTATGTTAAAGGGAGTTAGAGGAACTTTCAATAAGACAAGACTCCCAGAAAGACTAGAAAAGGGAATTCTAAGAGCTATTCATAAGGTGTATGTGAACAAGGATGGAACTATAAGATATGATATGATTGAAACACCGATAACTCATTTTAGGCCATTTGAAATAGGAACTAGTGTTGAAAAAATAAAAGAATTGGGATATGAAAAAGACATTTCTGGAAAGGAAATAACAGATGAAAACCAAGTTATTGAATTAAAACCCCAAGACGTTGTTCTTCCAGACTCTGAATATGAAAACAAAGGAGCTATCGGATTTCTCACAAAAACTGCTAATTTTGTTGATGATGAATTAACCAAACTGTACAAATTAGAGTCATTTTATAATATTAGGACACCAGAAGATCTAATTGGACAATTAGTAATTGGTTTGGCCCCACATACAAGTGCAGGAACAGTAGGGAGAATTATTGGGTTTACAAAAACTCAAGGATTTTATGCCCACCCTTATTTTCATGCGGGAATGAGGAGAAATTGTGATGGAGATGAAGCAGCAATAATGCTTTTGATGGATGGGTTCTTAAACTTCTCAAGAAGATACTTACCCGATAAGAGAGGATCAAGAACAATGGATGCCCCATTAGTTATTACAACTAATCTAGATCCAAATGAAGTAGATTCAGAAGTACATAATTTAGATATAGCTTCCACCTATTCAAAAGAATTTTATGAAAAAACCCTTGAAATGGTGTATCCTTGGGATGTCCATATTGAAAGAGTTTCAGATACTCTTGGAAAGGTTAGCCAGTATGAGGGAATTAGATTCACACATCCTCTAAAAGACATCAATAGTGGAATTTTAGTCTCATCATATAAAACACTCTTGCAAATGCTGGACAAAGTTGAAAAACAAATGGATTTGGCTGAAAAAATAAAGGCAGTTTATGCTCCTGGTGTTGCAGAATTAGTGATAGAGAAACACTTTATTAGAGATTTAAAAGGAAATATGAGAAAGTTTAGCAGACAATCATTTAGATGTATTGGCTGTAATGAAAGTTACAGAAGAATTCCTTTGAGTGGGAAATGCAAATGTGGAGGAAAGTTGGTCCTTACAGTTTCAGAAGGAACAGTTAGCAAATATTTACAACCTTCTTTTGATTTAGTTCATAGGTTTGGTTTGAAGGGATATATTCCTCAAACACTTGAAACAATTAAATTGAGAATAGAGTCTGTTTTT
>JAFCFZ010000012.1 GCA_017608385.1 Candidatus Parvarchaeota archaeon | reverse complement strand
TGGAAATGTAGGTCCTAGAGCTTTAGATGTTTTTAAGCAGTTTAATATTGAACTTTACAAAGGTAGTGGTTCAATAAATGAAGTTATAGAAAAGTTTATTCAAGGAAAATTAGAAAAATGGGAGTGAAAATATGAAAATTGCAATACCCATAGATAACAAAAAAGGAATGAATTCTTTATTAGCAGAGCACTTTGGTCGTTGCCCAAACTATATTTTTTTGGATGAAAATGGAAATATCATTGAAATTGTTGAGAATATAAGTAGACATATGGGAGGACAAGGGCTTCCTCCTGAACTAATTAAAAAGCAAGGAGCAGAAATTTTGTTATGTAAGGGTATTGGCCCTAATGCAATTGATTTGTTCAAACGATATGATATAGATGTATATGTTTTTCATGTTAAGACTGTTCAAGAGGCTTTTGATTTATGGAAAAACAAGAAAACAAAAAAAGCAGACATTGAAGATGCTTGTGAGGAACATAAGAAATGAAAATAGCAGTAACAGGAGGTAAGGGAGGGACAGGTAAATCTATGGTGGCTACTTCTCTTGCAGTCGAATTTTCAAGAAAAAGAAAAACAATGCTTATTGATGCTGATGTTGAGTGCCCAAATGATCATTTACTATTGTCTATAAAAAAGGAGAAATATAAGACAGTTTATCAGCCAATTCCAAAATGGGATTTTAATAAATGTACTAAATGTGGTAAATGTGCCGAAGCATGTAGACAGGAAGCAATTGTCTTTGTTAAAGGAAAGTATCCTGCGTTTGTAAAAGATGTTTGTATGGGTTGTAAGGCATGTTTTATTGCATGTCCTACTGGAGCTATTTCTGAAACTAAAAAGGAAATAGGGACAGTTTATACAGGAAATAATTATGGTGTTTTTTTGGTTTCAGGGGAACTTAAATTAGGTGAGCTGGCTTCAGGTGAAGTTGTTGCTGAAGTAAGAAAATATTCTGAAGAAATTGATAAAAAAATCAACTCAGATGTAATAATCATTGATTCTGCTGCAGGAATAGGCTGTCCTGTAATCGCTTCTTTGGTTGGAACAGATTATATTGTTGCTGTAACAGAACCCACTCCTTCTGCACTTCATGATTTAGAAAGAGTGTTGTACTTAGCAAGACATTTTGGAATCAATCATGGGATTGTTATAAACAAATTTGACCTTAACAAGAAATTTTGTTTAAAAATAGAAGAATTTGCGAACAAGAAAGAAATTCCAATTATTGGTAAAATTCCATATAGAAAAGACTTTGTTGATTCTACTATAAAAATGAAGCCAGTTGTTGAAATTAATCCTAAATATAAGGATATATTCTCAAAAATTATTGAAATGGTAAAATCTGAAATTAAAGAATAGAAACTTTAATATTTACTAATATTGGGTTCTAAAAAAGAATTTATACTTAGCCATAAATTTTCTTGTAAATGGGTTCTGCTTTAAGCTTTTTTATATCTCTTCTGTAAAAGTCATCTTTTATAGTCTTTCCAGTTTTTTTCTCCCAATCCTCAAATGAAACAGAGTATTCCTTCTGGATTTTGTCACGGTACCATTGAGGTATAACATTGAATGTGCAGAATGGGATTATAGGCATTTTGGGATCAGGCGTTGCGTAGTGTATCACACACTTCTGGACTCTTTGAATATCATAATTGTATAGGTCTTGGAAGTGCATCATACCAACAAAAAGGCTTTTTTGCTGTAGCTCATTAAGTGCATTGTGGTTGCGTTTTACTACCATATTAAAAAATAATTTACCGAAACTCAGATTTTTAGGTTGTTTTTTCTTGTCTATGAAGCTGTTTATCTTTGCTAAAAACTTCAAACCTTCCAGTACTTTGCTATTGCCTTTTTTCAGTTTTCCCGCTCTTTCTTCAATATATCCTAACAACCCTTCCACATCAACAAATCTTGTTATTGGCATGACTTCCTTGTCCTTGAAAAGGTAAGTTGACATACCACATGCAAAATGTGAGCTTAGTTCATACTGCGGTCTTTTTGTCATTCCCTCAATTAGATGAGTTATTGAGGAAACAGTTGGAATAGGATACCAGTCTTTGCTTTTCACAAAATCAGTTTGTTCCTCTATCTTCTTTATTACATCGGGAATTGTTATTCTATGTTTTTTTCTATCACGTTTAGACATAGAACCAACAAGGGAAACAGGCTGAAAATTAACACCCCTTATGATATCAATATGTTTCAGGGCAAACTTTAAAATATCACCTACTTCGTGATCATTTATTCCCCTTATAACAGTAGGTACAAGTACAATGGCTAAGCCAGCTTTCCTGCAGTTTTTAATTATTCGTGGTATTTCCCAATGGTTCTTTGGATTCGTTTTCTCGGAAATACCGTCAAAGGAAAGATAAAGGGTGTTTACTCCGGCTTTTTTGACCTTTTCTGTAAACCCATCCCTCATAGCAAGCCTTATTCCATTTGTGTTAAGTTGAACATAGTCAAACCCCTCTTCCTTGCACATTTCTATTATATCTACTATGTCGTCTCTTAGAGTTGGTTCCCCACCAGTTAGTTGGATAGCGTTTGTGGGAACGGGCTTTTCGTTCTTGAGATTTTTAAGCATAAATTTTATTTGTTCTAAATTGGGCTCGTAAATATAACCTGTCTTTTCCGCATAAAAGAAACAATACCAACACGATAAATCACATCTGTTCGTGACAGCTATGTTGCCAAGGCATGTGTTCGATTTATGGATTTTACAAAGTCCACAGGATCGTGGGCAGCTGCTAAACTCTGTGTTTGGATTTTCTATGCCTTTGCCGTCACAGGCAAAGCTTTCCGCTTTCTTATACATTTCATAAGAGCCCCAGTAAAGTTCTTCGAACTCCCCGTGTTCTGGACATTTTTTCCTTATCCAAACTTTTCTATCCTTTTCAAAAACTTCCGCATCCAAGATTTTCAAGCACTCAGGACAAAGAGATTGCGTCTTTTTTAGAACTTGTATCAAATCTACCATCCATAATTATAACTCTTAAACTCTTTATATAACAACAGAAAAACCCACAGATCTTGAACCATTCACTATACACCCTGCCGGGACGTATAAGTTATTTCTTTTTAATTTCAGGTTTTTCGAATGTTAATTTAAGATTATCAATTTTGATGGCAAGAATTGGACGAATATTTGAGATATCAGGAAAATACTTTTGATTTATTGAGATATCTGAAACTGTGGTGTATCTCATCCATCCACTAATATCCACATGGGTATAATAGAATTTATCATTATATTTTTGACATAAGGTAGAGGCGAATGGGAGAATTTTTGAATTAACAGGAATTGGTAATCCTCTTGTTTTTAGTTTTATATCCATAACTTTTGACTTATTTTCTTTAACAGATATTATTTCTTCATTTTCACTGATTTTTTTCCTTTTAAAATCACCTATTTTTTTTGGAATCCCCCAATTTAATTTACCATTATACACACTTTCTTTTGATGACACATAAATTTTAGTAATGGAAAATACCTTTTTTTCATGAAAATCGAATTTCCCCGGAATAAAAAGCAATTCTTGATAAGGTCCAACATTTGAATCTTTGTAATCCATTATCATTATAAAACCTAAACCACCGTCAAAAGATTCTTTTAAGTTTTTAGGAAGAAATCCGTTTTTTTCAACAAAGTCTTTTGAGAATTTAAACACAAAAATATACCCATCACCACTTAATTCCCATGGTGCTGGCTTTTTTTTAGTCATAATGGTTAATTCCATTTAATATTTACTTTATTAACAGTTCTTTTATCTAAAAAGATTACTCTTTCAAGTATAAAAAGACTGAAAAATCCACCAGAATCATCAATTTTTATGATATGATCAAATTTGGCTTGTTTTTCCCTTCTCATTTATATATTCAACTAAAACAGTTTTTTTTGTTATTTTTAACATCCCTTATTTTGTAATTTTAGAAAATTTTGAATGAAACTTTAAAATTCTTTCTTAATTTATTTTATGATTAGTTTAAACTTAGATCTTAATTAAAATAAAAGTCTAAATATCTTTATTTATTTTTAATAGTCAAAAAACACTTAAAAAAGTATTATAATAACTCATTATTTCATAAATTTTCTATGAGCAATAGACATAACTATCACTGGAGCCCATAATTGTGGTTCCCATACAATTGCAAAAAGAAGAATAGGAATCAAGTTCATTATAGTTAATTGCTTTTCAATTTTACTTTTCATATTTTTATAAATTATATAAGATATAGAAATTGTAAGAGAAACGATATAAATAATATGGAAAATTATTGGTCCTTTTAAAATAAAAGGGAACGAAATTAAGGGAAGGAAGAAACCAACAAAGTCAGGATTATATCCAACATCACCTATCAATATATATCTAACAAAACCATAGCAAAGAACAGCAATTGAAAAGGAGAATATAGCTTCTTTTCTGTTCTTATTTGTTAAAAATAAATATATAAAACCTAGCCAAGAAGTAATCTCCCTAAATAAAGCAAGAGGAATCAATAATAAAGAACTTCTTTTTTCATTCGAATACTTGATTAAAATAACCAATAAATAAAGGGCAGGAGAAACAGCACAGCTCAAAAGTATCATGATTGAAAGAATTAATAAAATCAAGTAAAGATCTTCTCCTTTTGGTTTTATTGTGAAATAAATTGCTAATGAAAAAATAACTGAAAATATTAATCCCCACAAATTAATACTTAGAATAATTCCATCCATAAGTACTAGAAATTGTGAAAAGAGTCTATATTTGTATGGAGCAAAGTTGATATTTTGAATAGCTACTTCTCTTGAACTAAATAAAGAAACTAATGGGTCTTCAGATATCCCTAAAATTTCACTAAGACTCCCAAAAATATTAAATGCAATAATATAGATAATAGCGATAATTAAAATACCCAAAACAAAAATTTTATCTTCCCTTTTCACTCTTTCTTTCAATTATTAAGCATTTTAATTTTTGTTGGTTGATTCAAATTTGATTAGTTATTTATATTTAAACTTATTTTTTAAATAGTGATTAAAAAAGATCTTTCTGATTTTAGAGTGTATATGGGGATTCAACTTTTTACAGCAGTTATAAGTATTCTTTTATTATTGTTCCTAGATTTTGGAGGTTTTTATTATTATGATTATTATTATAAAATTCACAATTATGGTTACATCTCTTTTGGTTCTGGAATTATCTCATCGTTTATTGTTTTGATAGGTGTTGCAGGATTTTTAATGGTGATAAGGTCCTCCTATTTTCTTTTGAAAGAGAAAAAAATATCTGAAAAAAATATCAAAGATAATGCATTAAAGTCTATCCAAGGAGCAGTAATTCCTCTGATTTTATCTGTTGTGGCTGCATTGATACTTTGGGTAACTAATTTAGAAAATTCTTGGTGGTTAGATACAGGATTTTATGCTGCTTTTTTTGGAGGAGCATTAATAATTATATTTAGTAAGTTAACACTAAAAATACTCGAATAATTTCATTATTGAATTGTTCCTTGGAACACAAGAATTCCAAAAAAGACAATAGCTATACCAATGAAACCATAAACTGCTTTTACTATTTTTTTCCAATCCCCTTTGATAAATTCTTCAAATCCCCACAATCCCATTGACAATCCAATTGCCATAAATGAAATCCCTAATGCTAAATCTGCCATAAACTTTAGGAATAAATATACCTTAATTAATCTTTTTCTTGAATGTTTTAGTTTATCCAATTGAATTTAAATCTTACTGAATGCAGCTAAATTATTTTGGAAAGAACCGTCGATTTTTAGGAAAGGGGAAGCTCTTTTTAGAGCAGCTCCCGATTTTTTAAGAAGAGATTTGTTCATTTTTTCTTGATTTCTCAATCTAATTATTCTGTTTGCTGAAGTAGGTCCTATCCCAGGAACCTTAATCAATTCATTATATGTTGCCTTTTCAGGATCAATAGGAAAAATGTCTCTATTTGTTATAGCAATCTTATATTTTGGATCCATTTTCAAATCTAAATTATTATTTTCTCCAAAAACCAACTCTTTGAATTTGAAACCATATTCTCTGATTAACCAATCTGTTTGATACAACCTATATTCTCTCTTACTATTTTCAGGAGACTTATTTTGTAAAGGAGTTCCTTTCACAGGATTAAAAGCAGAGAAAAAAGCCCTTTTTATTTGATATCTTTCATATAGATGACTACTTGTTTTCATTATTTCTTTATCAGATTCTTCAGAAGCTCCAACAATAAATTGGGTTGTTAAACTCTTATAAGTTCCTTTGATTGTTTTGGAAGCCCATCTAATTCTTCTAATAATATCTATTTTGAAGTCTTTTTGGGAAACTAAATCATAAAGATATGTTTTTTTTGGAGTTTCAATATTGATACTTATTCTATCTGCCAATTCTGCAGTTCTTTTTATCATATCTTTACTAGCACCCGGAATTATTTTTAGATGAATATAACCTTTATATCCTCTTTTCCTAATTATCTCTGCAGTTCTAACCAATCTGTGCATGCTAAAATCTGCATTTTTATCAATTCCAGAACTAAGAAAAGCTCCTTGGACTAATCTTGATTTATCTAATTTCATGAAAAGGTTTGCTAACTCTCCTTCATTTGCTCTTTCCCTCCTTATTTTTCTCTTGGCAGAATTAACACAGTATTTACAATCTCCCTTACAATAGTTAGAAACAAGAGTTTTCATAAGAGCACATTTTCCTTTTGGAGTAGTTGTTTCATAAATAAATGGATAATTTGTTGATTTGTCTTTACACATACACTTATCATATTTAGAGGAGTCAGCTAACATCTCAATGGATTTGGCAATATTCATAACAAAAAAATAAAATCACTATTTATTTGAAGTGAGGGGAGACTTCCTTTTTTCCAATATTAATTAAATTTAATAATAATCATGTATTATAATTTAATATGGAAAAAGAATACAAACAGATCTTAATGACTTTTGTTCTTTCTTTAGGAATTACATTAATCACTGGATTGATTCCAAATAATGCAGGTTTGATTGGAGTAGGTTATTGGGGATTTCCATTACCTTGGATGAATCAAGCTGTTGTGTTAAATCCTGTTATAAATTTTGATTTTTCTGCCATGATTATTGATTTACTTGCTTGGTGGCTAATTGTTTATGTTTTGTTCTTTTTAGCCCTCAGATTCAAGGTTTTTGAGAGAATAGGGATTCAGATTTAAATTTTTTATTTATTCTTTTATTAAACCAAAAGTTTTAAAAAGCATTGAAAATTTGTGAAGTTTAATGCTCCAAAAGATTTTTATTTCTCAACAATTACTACTTTTAGACCTAGGGGCCGGTAGCTCAGAGAGACTTTTTAATGAAAACCTAAAAGTTTCGAGCAATCAGGCAGAGCACCTGGCTTTTAACCCATGTGGGGCAGAGACCAGGGGGTCGCGGGTTCAAATCCCGTCCGGCCCATATTGGAGTTAAAGAATGACACATAAGCTAGTTCCCGAACACAGGATTCTGAAAGAGGAAGAAAAACAGGAAATCTTGAAAAACCTTAATGTAGGAGTCCACCAGTTCCCAAAAATACTCAAGAACGATGCAGCAATTAGGGATATGGAACCAAAACAGGGGGATATTGTTGAGATAAAGAGAAAAAGTCGTACAACAGGTGAAGCAAAATATTATAGGGTGGTTGTAGTTGAATAATAAATATTCTAAAATATTGATGGACTCGCACTTCAAGGAACATTCCTTGGTTCAGCATCAGCTCAATTCTTTTAATCAATTTATTGAGGAAAGCATGCAGAAAATAATATATGAATTGGGACAAATTTCACCTGACATTATTCCAGAAGGTTTGAGGGCCATAAGTGTGAAGTTTGGAAAGATATGGATTGAAAAACCAGCCGTTAGAGAAGCGGATGGAGTTAGAAGAGCATTAACTCCTATGGAAGCAAGACTAAGGGATTTAACATATGAAGCACCAATTTTTTTGGAAATGTGGGTTTCAAAAGACGATGTTGATGAGGAGAAACAAGTTGTTAATATTGGTAACCTCCCCATAATGGTCCGTTCAAAATATTGTACTCTATCTGGGAAAACAAAAAAAGAAATGATCGCAATGGGAGAAGATCCAGAAGACACTGGTGGTTATTTCATAATAAATGGGACAGAGAGAGTTGTTGTTGCTATGGAGGATTTAGCTCCAAACAAAATCTTTGTTGAAAAGACAACAGGACCATATCCTTTCATTGCAAAGACATTTAGTGATGATGGTCAATATAAAATCCCCCATATCTTAGAAAAATCAAGAGATGGAATTATTTATGTTTCATTCACAAGAATCAAGAGAATACCTTTTGCAATTATGATGAAAGCATTAGGAATTACTAATGACAAGGAGATAATGGAAGCAGTTTCTAAAGACGAATCTCTTCATTCAGATTTGTATATCAATTTATATGAGTCTGCTGAGATATCAACTTCTGATGAAGCTATTGATTTCATAGGACAGAAAATGGGGGTTTCTCAAGAAGTATTGAGAAAGAGAAGAGCCTTAGACAGTATTGATAATTTTTTCTTACCTCATATTAGTCATGATTCAAAATTAAGAAGAATGAAAGCTTATTTTCTTGCTAAAGCAGTTAAAAAACTTCTTGTAGTATCACATGGTGGTTTAGAAGAAGACGATAAAGATCATTATAAAAACAAAAGAATCCAATTAGTTGGAGATTTGATGGAATCTTTGTTCAGATTTTCTTTTAAAATGTTGACAGGAGATATAAAATATAATTTTGAAAGATTGGTTAAAAGAGGAAAGATGCCATCATTAGTTAGAGCAACTAGATCAAAGTTATTGACTTCAAGAATTAGAAGCGTTTTATCAACAGGAGAATGGATTGGTGGAAGACATGGAGTTAGTCAACACTTAGATAGATTGAATGTTTTTGCAACTCTTTCACATTTGAGAAGAGTTGTTTCTCCTTTGAGAACTAGTAGAGAAGCATTTGAAGCAAGAGATCTTCATCCAACTCATTGGGGGAGACTTTGTGCAGCTGAAACACCAGAAGGACCTTCAATAGGTTTGAGAAAGAATTTGGCAATATTATCGGAGATCTCTCCAAAACATAAAACGCAATCATCAAAATTAATTAAGAAATTTGAGCAGATGGGTTTAAAGGTGATAGAATGACAGGAGTATTTTTAGATGGGGTTTTTGTAGGGAATTGTCCTAGTGGAAAAGATCTTTGTAAAAATATAATCAACCAAAGAAGAAATGGGAAAATGCCTAAATTCATTAATACTTCTTATTCGGATGAAGAAGACATAGTTATAATAAATACAATCAATGGAAGGTTAAGAAGGCCTTTGATAGTTGTTAAAAAAGGAAAACCTTTGGTTGATGACATTATTCTTGAGAAAGTCGCTGAAGGAAGTATTACTTGGACAGAATTGATTGAAAAGGGAAATGTTGAATATTTAGATGCAGAAGAAGAGGAAAATACATATATCGCAGTTAATCTAGAAAACTTGACCACTAAACATACTCATTTAGAAGTAAGTCCTGCTGTTATTTTTGGAGCTCTTGCTAACTTAGTTCCTTTTCCAGAATATAATCAGAGTCCAAGAGTTATGACTGGAGCTAAGATGATGAGACAAACACTTGGAATCTATAGTAAGAATTTTCTACAAAGAATGGACACAGATGTTTCTATTTTACATTATCCTCAAAGACCAATAACTGAAACTTTCATGTATGAGTATATTAATTATGATTCAAGACCTGCAGGACAAAACATAGTCATAGCAGTTCTTCCTTATGAAGGATATAACATGGATGATGCCATTGTTATGAATAAATCCAGTATCCAGAGAGGTTTGGGAAGATCAACATATTATAGACCTTATAGGGCAGAAGAATTAAGATACCCTGGGGGGCAGGTTGATAAAATTGTTATTCCAGATAAGGATGTTTCTGGATATAAAATGGAAGAGGATTATAAGTATCTTGAACAAGATGGAGTTGTTTATCCTTCTGCTTCTGTATCTGGAGGAGATATAATAATTGGTAAAGTAAGTCCTCCAAGATTTTTGAGTAGTTTAGATGAATTTAGAATTGGAGTGGAAGAAAGAAATGAAACTAGTTCATCAGTTAGATTTGGAGAAAAAGGAGTTGTTGAATCTGTTCTTATAACAGACACCGAAGAGGGAAATAAATTTGTTAAAGTAAAAACAAGAGACGATAGAATTCCAGAAATAGGAGATAAATTTTCTTCAAGACATGGACAGAAGGGAGTTATTGGTCTTACAGTTTCTCAAGAAGATATGCCTTTTACTGCAAATGGGATAATTCCTGATATTTTATTCAATCCACATGGTCTTCCTTCAAGAATGACTATTGGACATATTATTGAGATAATTGCTGGTAAGGTAGGGTCTTTAGCAGGTAGAACTGTTGATTCTTCTTCATTTATGGGAGAAACAGAATTTGATCTTAGAGAAGAATTACTTTCCCTTGGTTTTAGGGAAGATGGTTTGGAAACAATGTATAATGGAAAAACAGGAGAAGAATTCCAAGCAAAAATATTCGTAGGAAATATGTATTATTTGAAACTTAAGTATATGGTATCTAATAAGATCCATGCTAGGTCAAGAGGACCTGTTCAGTTATTAACAAGACAACCAACAGAAGGAAGGAGTAAGGAAGGAGGACTTCGTTTAGGAGAAATGGAGAAGGATTGTTTTGTAGCTCATGGAGCTGCTTTAGCACTAAAAGAAAGATTTGACTCAGATAAAACAGTTGTTCCTGTCTGTAAAACTTGTGGATCTGTAGCAGTTTATAATAGTTATAAAAAACAAGGTTCATGCTCAAATTGTGGAGATGAATCACCTATTTCTTTTGTGGAGATGAGTTATGCATTCAAGTTATTACTTGATGAATTAAAGAGTATGGGAATATACCCAAAATTACTAATTAAATCAAAGGGATGAAAAAGATGAAAAGGGAAGCAATAAAAGATAAAATAGCTGGAATTGAATTTAGAATACTTTCACCTAAGCTAGCAAGGAAACTAGCTTCAGTTAAAATAATGACCCCTGAACTGTATGATGCAGATGGTTATCCTGTTGATAATGGTTTAATGGACTTAAGAATGGGAGTTATTGATCCAGGATTAAGATGTAGAACTTGTGGATCTAGGGTTCAAGACTGTCCAGGGCATTTTGGTGGAATAGAGTTAGCTAGACCAGTTATGCATGTAGAATATATTAGTTATGTTTATGATTTTCTCAGAGCTTCTTGTAGGTCTTGTGGAAGAGTGATCCTTTCAGAAGCAGATATGGAGAAGTGGAGAGAAAAATTAGAAAACGCTCAAAAAGAAGACTCGCTAGTACAAGTGGATATTGGAAAAGCTCTTTTGAGAAAGATGAAAAATGCTTCAAAATGTCCTCATTGTGGAGAAAAACAGGAAAAGATTAAGTTACAAAAACCATCAACCTTTTTAGAAGATATTAGGAAATTGACATCAATTGATGTTAGAGAAAGATTGGAAAGAATTCCTGACTCCGATTTAATTTTCCTCGGAATGAATATTATGGCCGGAAGACCAGAATGGATGGTTTTAACCATTTTACTAGTTCCTCCAAATACAGTAAGACCTTCTATTACACTTGAATCTGGACAAAGAAGTGAAGATGATTTAACTCATAAATTAGGAGATATTGTAAGAACCAATCAAAGGTTAAGTGAAAACATTAGTGCAGGAGCACCTCAAATAATTATAGATGATTTGTGGGATCTTTTACAATATCATATTACTACCTTCTTTAACAACTCAATATCTCAGGTACCTCCTGCAAGACATAGGAGTGGAAGGGTATTGAAAACCCTTTCAGATAGAATAAAGAGTAAAGAAGGAAGATTTAGACACAATTTAGCTGGTAAGAGGGTTGATTTCTCTGCTAGAACTGTTATTTCTCCTGATTCAAAGATAAGTCCTGAAGAAGTAGGAATACCTTATGAAATTGCTGCAGAATTAACAATACCTGAAAGAGTTACTGAATGGAATATTGATTGGTTAAGGAAATTTGTAGAAAATGGAGAAAAATATCCTGGAGCTAATTATGTTTTAACACCTAATGGAAGAAAGAAGGTTATGAAAGAGGCAAAAGAAGTTATTTTGAGTGAATTGGCTCCTGGAGATATAGTTGAAAGACATCTTATAGATGGAGATATTGTTTTCTTCAATAGACAACCAAGTTTGCACAGAATGAGTATTATGGCTCATAGAGTAAAAGTACTTCCATTTAAGACATTTAGAATTAATCCAGCAGTTGTTCACCCATATAACGCAGACTTTGATGGAGACGAAATGAATCTTCATATTCCTCAAACAGAAGAGTCTAGAGCAGAGGCAAAAGTTCTCATGGCTTTGTCAACTCAGATAATCACACCAAGATATGGTTCACCAATAATAGGTGGAAGTAAAGATTATGTTTTAGGATGTTATTTATTAACAAAAGGAAATAAAGTATTTTCTAGAGAAGATGCAATGCAACTTTTGATATCTTCAGGAATAGAAGATATACCTAATAAGAAGGAATTCACAGGAAAGGAAATATTCTCGTTGATATTACCAAAAGATTTGCACTTTGTTGAAGATTTAGAAAAAGCAAAAGAAGCTGAAAAAAACAAAGATGACTCCATTGTAATAATAAGAAAAGGAAATCTAGTTACAGGAGTTATAGATAAAAAATCAATTGGTGCGGGAAGAGGATCTGTTCTTCAAGAGATATTCAAATTATATGGACCTAAGAGGAGTTTGGAAGTTCTTGAAAAAATATCTTTGTTGGGTTCAAATGTTGTTATGTATTTTGGATTCAGTGTGTCTCCAGCAGATACAGATGTTTCTCCAAGCTTGTATCAAAAAGTTGTCACAAGATTGTCTGATGCTGAAACTAAGGTAGATGATTTAATTGACTTATATAATAAAGGTAAATTAGAACCTTATCCTGGGAGAACAGCAAGAGAAACTTTGGAAACATCAATATTACCTATTCTCAATAAAGCAAGAAATGATTCTGGAAGAATAGTTTTGAAGGAAATGACTGGAAAAGATAGAACCTTTTTAATGATAAGGTCTGGAGCAAATGGTTCCCCATTAAATATGGTTTTGATTGGAAGTTGTGTTGGTCAACAAAATCTTAGAGGATTTAGGATCAATAGAGGATTCAGAAATAGAACCTTATCCCACTTTAAAAAAGGAGATTTAGGATCTTCAGCAAGAGGATTTATCAAGCATGGATATAAAGCAGGACTTACTCCTACTGAATTCTTTTTCCATGCTATCTCTGGAAGAGATTCTTTGGTTAATAAGGGCATGAGAACTCCAAAAAGTGGTTACTTACAAAGAAGACTTGTTAATGCTCTTCAAGATATTAAAGTCTTCCCTGATGGCACTGTTAGAGACGCATCAGGAACAATTGTTCAATTTTCTTTTGGAGAAGATGGAATTGATGTAAGTAAATCAGATGGTGGAACAATAGATGTAGATATGATAATAAGGAGGCATGCTTCAAAATGAGTAAAAAAATTCCATCTACAATAGAAAAGAGATTAGAAGAGAGAATCAAACTCATAGATGTAGATACTTCAACAAAGAAGAAAATCAGGAAAGAAGTAGAAACAGAATTTCAAAGAATGCAAGTAACTTCAGGAGAAGCTGTTGGTGTGATTGCAGCTCAATCAATTGGAGAACCAGGAACCCAGATGACATTAAATGTTTTCCACTTTGCAGGTGTTTCAGAAATGAATACTACTGTGGGTCTTCCTAGAATTATAGAAATACTTGATGCAAGAAAAACACCTTCAACCCCTTCAATGACAATTTATCTGAAGAAAAAATATGCAAAATCTGAAGATGATGTTAGAAAAGTTGCTGCAAAATTACTTCATGTTAACTTAGGAGATGTTGCTGATGATATTTCTGTTGATTTATTGAATTTTAGATTAACTTTCAGTTTGGATGAAGATTTAAAGAAAACATATGCTGTCAAAGTGAAAGAAGTCATAGAAATGCTTGAAAAGGTTTTCAAAGACTGTGAATTTAAAATGCTCAAAACAGAGAAAATAAGGGTAAAACCTCCTGCAGAAGCAGACGTTAAAGATATTTACAAATTAAAAGTTAAATTATTAGACACTTTTGTTAAAGGAATTCTAGGAATAAACCATGTTCTTCCAATGAAAACTGAATCAGGAGAATGGTATATCAAAACAGCAGGAACAAACCTGAAAAAAGTTTTAGAAATAGAAGAAATAGATACTGTGCGAACTTCATCAAATGATATTTTTGAAATTGGAAAAGTTTTAGGAATAGAAGCAGCAAGAAGTGCTATAATCCATGAAACTTTAGAAGTATTAAATCAACAGGGAATTAATGTTAATATTAGACATTTGATGCTTGTTTCAGATACAATGACAGTGAATGGAGAAGTAAAAGGAATAACTAGGTATGGAGTCACTGCACTAAAGGATTCTGTTCTTGCAAGAGCTTCTTTTGAAGTTCCAACCAAGCACCTTTTCAAAGCAACTGTTAGGAAAGAAATAGATCATTTAAGAGGAGTAGTTGAGAATGTTATGATTAATCAACCAGTTCCAGTAGGAACAGGAATTCCAAAACTGGTTTATAGGAGTGAAAAAGATGGAGCTAAAAAGCGAGATAAGAGCAGCAAATGAATCTAAAAAGTTGGTTGTTGGTATGAATAATGTATTGAAAGAGATTAGAAAGAAGAAGGTTAAAAAGATAATTCTAGCTAAAAATACACCTGAAGAGGTTAAAGAAAGAATGTTTTTTTATTCAGAACTGAACAAAATTCCTGTTGATGTATTTTCAGAAGACAATGTTCAGATGGGGATTCTTTGTAAGAGAAGTTTCATGATAGCGGTGTTAGGGATTAAAAAATGAGAATAAAGTTAGATTCAGAGAGTATCCAATATATAACTCTTTTTGAAAAGGTTACAAAAGCAATGGTAAAGGATTGTATTCCAAATAATGAGAAGATCATATTCGTTGTTAATGAGGGTTTTGCTGGGATCGCTATTGGAAGAAAAGGAATTAATATCAAAAACCTTGAAAAAATGCTAAGAAGAAAGATAGAGATCATTGAATTTTCAGGAGATCCTATAAAATTCCTTTCAAACATATTGAGACCATTTGATATGAAAAATGCATATGTTTCAGAAAAGAGCGATGGAAAAAAAGCAATTCATTTTTCAGTAAATAGATCAGGACCGCTTTTAATAGCTAAAATAAAAAAATCTAGGAGATTAATGACAAGATACTTTGGAGAAATGGATTTAATAAAGGGTTAATAAACTTTTTAAAACACAAGAATTTGATTGATGATTATGGCTAAGAAACCAAGAGGGCTTTTTGCTGCAAAAAAGCTCGTAGAAAGAAGAAAGAAATTTAGATTTGCCAAAAAAGGTGAATATAGTCGAAGGACTAGACGTTATGTTAAATTTGATCCTTTTGAGGGAGCGCCTCAAGCTAGAGGAATTGTTTTAGATAAGAGAGAGATAGAAGTAAAGCAGCCACATTCTGGTTTGAGAAAATGTGCTAGAGTCCAACTAATAAAAAATGGAAAATCTGTAACGGCGCACATTCCCTTTGTAGAAGCAAGGAAATTTATTAATGAACACGACGAGGTTATCTTGGAAAGAGCAGGAGCACCTCAAAGAGGAGCTTTAGGAGATATGCCAGGAATTAAATTCAGAGTAGTTAAAGTAGCTGGTGTAAGTCTTAAAGAATTAGTCAAAGGAAAGAAACAGAAACCGGTGAGATAATGGAAGAAATGAAAGTTTTTGGGAAATGGGATTCTACACAAGTTGTTGTTGATGATCCAGGATTAAAGAGATATATCAATTTAGAACCTGTTTTATTTCCAAGAACATTTGGAAGAGAACAATCTAAACGATTTGGAAAATCTAAAATAAATATTGTTGAGAGATTGATCAATAAGGTAGGTGTTTCTGGACATAGAGGAAAAGAACACAAATTCTCAAGCGGAAGAAATGTTGGAAAATCCTTGAAAGCAGCAAAAATTGTTAAGGAAACTTTAGACATTATAGAGAAGAAAACCAACAAAAATCCTATTCAAGTATTAATAGATGCTATTCAAATAGCAGCACCAAGAGAAGAGATAACAATTATTGAATATGGGGGAATAAGACACCCTAAGGCAGTAGATACAGCTCCACAAAGAAGAGTTGATCTTGTTTTGAGATGGGTAACTCAAGGAGCAGCTCAAAGAACTATAAAAAATAAGAGAACCATGTCACAAGCTTTGGCAGCAGAAATAATTGATGCTTCTAAAGGTGATAAATGCTTTTCTAACAATAAAAAACACGAAATGGAAAGACAAGCTTCTGCTAGCCGTTAATGTTTATGAATATTTTTGAAGACACTTTAAAGAGAATAGAGAATCTTGGGAAAATTGGAGATTTCAATAAAAAACAACTTCAAATTTTTTCAAAACCAAAGAGAGAACATTATTCTGAATTAGTTATAGGAGATATGAAATTTCCTGCTTTTAGAATTCAATACAATGATGCGAGGGGACCAACAAAAGGGGGTATAAGATATCACCCTGATGTGAGTTTGGATGAAGTGAGAGCTTTGGCTTTGTGGATGTCACTTAAGTGTGCTGTAGTTGATATTCCTTATGGAGGAGCCAAGGGAGGAGTTAAAGTAAATCCTAAACAATTAAGTCAAGAGGAATTGGAAGAAATTAGTAGACAATATGTGAGAGCATTTCATGAGGAGATGGGACCTGAAAAGGATATTCCAGCTCCTGATGTATACACAACCCCTCAAATAATGGCATGGATGCTTGATGAATTTGAAAAAATCAAAGGAGGACACTATCCTGGATTCATAACTGGAAAACCCTTGGAATTAGGTGGAAGCAAGGGAAGAGATAAGGCAACAGCAATGGGAGCATATTATGTTCTCCGTGAGTATGTAAAATCGAATAAAATTGACTCAAGAATCATGAAAATTGTTATTCAAGGTTTTGGGAATGCAGGAATGCACATATCTAAAATTCTTTTTGATGAAGGATATAAAATAATTGCAATAAGTGATAGTAAGGGCGGAGTTTATGATAAAAAAGGACTAAATATTCCAAAATTAATAGAATACAAGAAAAAAAAGAGAAAAGTAAGTGGTTTTACTAAAGATATCAAAAATAATGATCTTTTAGAGTTAGAGTGTGATGTTCTTGTTCCTGCTGCATTAGAGAATCAAATAACTAAGGAAAATGCAGGTAGCATAAAAGCCAAGATAATATTGGAAGTGGCTAACGGACCAATTACAAGCGATGCTGATGAAATTCTTGAAATAGGAGATAAAATAGTTTTACCAGATGTTTTGGTTAATGCGGGGGGCGTTACTACAAGTTATTTTGAATGGGTACAAAATAATACTGGTTATTATTGGGAAGAGGAAGAAGTTTTGGACAAATTAGACAAGAAAATGACTAAATCATTTTATGAAATTGATAAAAAAGTCAAAGAAAAAGATATTTCTTACAGAGATGCTGCTTATATAATAGCTATAGAAAGGATCTTGAAATCTGAAAAATTAAGAGGAAATGCTTAAAAAGACCTCTTAACTTCTTGTGTTTAACATGGCAAAAGAACCGATGACTGAAAAAGTAAAGAGATTGATCATTGAACAAGATAAAATAAGAAATATGAGTATTATAGCTCATATAGATCATGGTAAAACCACTTTATCTGATTCATTGTTGGCTGGTGCTGGTATGTTATCTTATGAAACTGCAGGAGATCAGAGATATCTTGACTTTCTAGAAGAAGAGCAAAAGAGAGGAATCACAATCCAAGCATCAAATGTTAATATGGTTCACGAATATGAAGGAAAAGAATTTTTAATTAATTTGATTGATACTCCAGGACATGTTGATTTTGGAGGAGATGTAACTCGTGCCATTAGAGCAGTAGATGGTGCTATGGTAGTTGTTTGTGCGGTTGAAGGTGCAATGCCTCAAACAGAAACAGTTCTTAGACAGGCTTTGAGAGAGAAAGTAAAGCCAGTTTTGTTTATAAATAAGGTTGATAGATTAATTAATGAATTAAAATTAACTCCTAATAAAATCCAAGAAAGGTTTATTGGTACTATTGACGATGTAAATCAAATAATTGTTACTTTTGCTCCTAAAGAATTTATAAAAGAATGGCAAATGAGAGTTGAAGAAGGAAATGTTTGTTTTGGTTCTTCTGTAGATAAATGGGCTCTTTCATTTCCAATAATGAAGAAAAAAGGACTTACATTCAAAGACATTTATGATGCTTATGCAATTGAAGGAACGGATAGGGAAGTTGCTTTAAAAAAATTAAGAGATAAAGCACCCCTACACGAAGGAGTTTTGGATATGGTTGCGAGTCATTTACCAACACCAAAACAAGCCCAGAAATATAGAATCCCAAAAATTTGGAAAGGAGATTTAACTTCTCCAGAAGGAAAATCACTTATTAATTGTGATCCAAATGGGCCAATGGTTTTTTGTGTAACTAAGGTGATGGTAGATCCTCTTGCAGGGGAGATTGCAGTAGGTAGATTATTTTCAGGAACGGCTAAAAGAGGAGAGGATGCTCACTTATCCTTATCTCAAATGAGTAGCAGAGTTCAACAAATTTACATATTCAAAGGACCTCAAAAATTCCCCGTTGATTTAGTCCCATCAGGAAATATTATAGGAATTGGAGGATTAAAGGGAGCTTTTTCAGGAGAAACAATAAGCTCACAAAAGGATATTGTACCATTTGAAGAAATCACACACATATTTGATCCAGTTGTGACTAAGGCAATTGAAGCTAAAAATCCTAAAGATTTGCCAAAATTAATCCAAGTTCTTCGTAATATTACAAAAGAGGATCCAACTCTAAAAGCAAAGATTAATCTTGAAACAGGAGAACACTTGTTGTCTGGTTTAGGAGAGTTGCATTTAGAAATTATTGAAAATAGAATTACAAGAGATATGAAACTTGAAATAGTGACATCTCCTCCTATTGTAGTATATAGAGAGAGTGTTATTGGTTCAAGTCCAGAAATGGAAGGAAAAAGCCCAAATAAACACAATAAATTCTACATTTCTGTTTCTTCTTTGAGTGAAGCAGTTAATAAGGCAATTGTTGAGGGTGAAATTCCTAAAGGAAGAATTAAGAAAAAGAATTTAGAATTGATACATAAATTTATTGATTTAGGGATGGATAAAAAAGAAGCTAGAAGAGTTATAGATGTTTTTGAGGATAATATTCTTCTTGATATGACTGCAGGAATTGTTCATATTGGAGAAGTTTTAGATATGACTTCCAATTCATTTAGAGCAATTGTCAAAGAAGGACCAATTGCAAGAGAACCATTATCTAAAGTAAGGATAATGCTTCATGATGCTAAATTACATGAAGATTCTATTCACAGAGGGCCTGCACAAGTTATTCCAGCAGTTAGAGAAGCTATTAGAGGAGCTATGAATGCTGCAGGACCAAAGATCCTTGAGCCCATTCAAACAATAAGAATTGATGCACCATCCCAATTTATGGGGGTTGTGTCAAAATTAGTCCAAGGAAGGAGAGGACAATTAGTTGATGTTACCCAAGAAAGAGAACATCTTATTATAATAGGGAAATTACCAGTAGCAGAGTCATTTGGATTCACATCTGACTTAAGAAGTGCTACTGAAGGTAGAGGAGTATGGTCCCTTATGGAGTCAGAGTTTGTTCCTATACCAAAAGAGCTAGAACAAGATGTTATCAAACGAATTAGAAGTAGAAAAGGTCTAAAAGAAGGGCAGTAAATATTTTTGACTATTTTTAATAACCAGTAACGTTTTTAAACCCTTATTAAATAGTCAGAGTTATCGAATTATATTCGGAGGTAAAAGTATATGGCAAAAGATAAACCACACATAAACCTCGTGTTTATAGGACATGTGGATCACGGAAAATCGACACTTATAGGTAGAATTTTCTACGAAACTGGTGTTTTGACACAACAACAACTAGACAAATTCAAAAAGATAGCTGCAGAAATGGGTAAAGCTACTTGGGAGTTTGCTTATGCTGTAGATGTCAGAAAGGAAGAGAGAAAAACAGGAATGACAATAGATGTAGCAGTTAAGAAGTTCGAAACGAAAAAACACTACTTCTCGATCATAGATGCTCCAGGACATAGGGACTTTGTTAAGAACATGATTACAGGAGCAAGTCAAGCAGATGCCGCTGTTCTTGTAGTTGCCGTTAATGATGGTGTAATGCCTCAAACAAAGGAGCATATTTACTTGGCAAAAGTTATGGGAATTACCCAAATAATGGTTGCCATGAATAAGATGGATGCAGTGAATT
>JAFCFZ010000020.1 GCA_017608385.1 Candidatus Parvarchaeota archaeon | reverse complement strand
CTCATGAAATTACTTTACAAAGTTGTTTTCTTTTTCTTTGTACTATATACTATACTGATAATTTGGATGATAGTAACTTATGTTCCGGTGACTTCCGAGACCATAAAAGCATGTGAAATAGATTCTGATTGTGTACAAGTTAGAGCGAGTTGTTGTGGTTGTTCTGAAGGTGGAGAGGATACCTGTTTGAATAATGATTTTTCAGAGAGATGGGAAAATTCTATGGACAATGATTGTGGTGGAACTGCTTGTATTCAGGTATATAACTGTCCTGAGGCTTCTTGTCAATGTATCAATAATACTTGTTTGTTTAAGGTCCAAGAGTAAGCTTTAAATAAACAATTGTTGAATTTTTCTTATGGATGTTGAAACAATAAGAAAAGATTTTCCAATTTTGAATAAGAAAATAAATGGATATCCTTTGATATATTTTGATAACACAGCAACAACTCAAAAACCAAGACAGGTTATCCAAGCTATTTCAGATTTTTATGAGAAATATAATGCTAATATCCATAGGGGTGTTCATAGACTTAGTCAAGAAGCTAGTGAAATTTATGAACAAGCACATGAAAAAACAGCCAAATTCATTAATTCTGATTGGAGAGAAGTTATCTTTACTAAAAATACTACTGAGTCAATAAATCTGGTTGCTCACTCTCTTGATTTTAACAAAGGAGATGAGATTGTAATTTCTATAATGGAACATCACAGTAATATGGTTCCTTGGCAAGAATTAGTCAAGGAAAAGGGAATTGTTTTGAAAATTGTAGATGTCAAGGAAGATGGAAGTTTAGATATGGAGGATTTAAAGTCTAAAATAGGTAAAAAAACCAAATTGGTTTCAATTACACACGTAAGTAATGTTTTGGGTGCAGTGAATCCAGTTAAAGAAATATGTAAACTAGCTCATGAAAATCAAGCTTATTGTTTAATAGATGGAGCCCAGTCAGCACCACATATAAAAGTTGATATGAAGAGAATAGGATGTGACTTCTTTGCTTTTTCTGCTCATAAAATGTTAGGACCTACTGGAATGGGCGTTTTATATGGAACAAAACAAGCTCTTTCAGAGATGGGACCTTTTTTGACTGGAGGGGACATGATAAAGAAAGTTACTTCAAAAGAAGCTTCATGGAATGACCTTCCTTGGAAATTTGAAGCAGGGACACCCAATATTGCAGGAGCTGCAGGATTTTCAGCAGCTTTAGATTATCTAACCTCAATAGGGATGGAAAAAATAGACAAATATGAGAGAGATCTAGCAAAATATGCTATAGAAAGAATAAAAGATGCACACATTTATGGTCCAGATGACAGAGCAGGAATAATATCTTTTAACTTAAAGAAAATTCATGCACATGATGTTGCTTACTTCTTAGATAAAAAAGGAATAGCTGTAAGAAGTGGGAATCATTGTGCACAACCATTAATGACTAAAATGGGAATACTAGGAACAGTTAGAGCCAGTTTTTATGTTTATAATACTAAAAA
Source organism: Candidatus Parvarchaeota archaeon (assembly GCA_017608385.1). Lineage (GTDB taxonomy): Archaea > Nanobdellota > Nanobdellia > B33-G15 > B33-G15 > JAFCFZ01. Next base: position 5,439 of record JAFCFZ010000020.1, on the reverse strand, counting down.
GGAAATAGACTTTATGATTGAAAATCTTGATGAGATAAGGAGGAACCTATAATGTATCCTGAAGAAATAATGGATCACTACAAAAATCCTCGAAATCAAGGAAATATTCAATATCCAGATTATGAAGGAGAACATGGAAATCCTGTTTGTGGAGATCTAATAAAAATGTCTGTTAAAACCAGAAATGGTGTTATTGAAGAGATTAAGTTCGATGGAGAAGGTTGTGCAATATCTATGGCTTCTGCTTCTATATTGACTGAGATGGTTAAAGGAAAAACAACTAGACAAGTCTTGGAAATGGATGAGAAAGAATTCATTGACAAGATAGGAAATATTCAAACAAGAACACAATGTGTGTTGGTTTCTTTAAATGCCTTGAAAAAAGCATTAGGTGACGACATTAATTGTTAATCCCTAAATTCATGTCCAGAATTCTTCTGATTTCTATAGCATATTCAAAAGGAATATCTCTGACAATTGGTTCCATAAAACCATTAACTAATAATGAGATAGATTCATCTTCTGAAAAACCCCTACTTCTTAGGTAATCTAATTTGTCTTTACCAATTCTTCCAACAGTTGCTTCGTGAGCTAATTCAACCTCTTTGTTGCTACTTTTGATACTTGGATACGCTTCTGATTTTGCATTATCTGATAATAACAAAGAATCACATTTCATATATCCCTTTGAGCCAGTTGCTCCTTTGTTGACAATTATCTTTCCTCTGAAATTAACTTCTGCATTTTCTGAAGCAACACTTCTATTTATTATTCTAGAAGTTGTTCTTTTACCTATATGGATAGCTCTCCCGCCGGTATCTAATACTTTTTCTCCGTTTGCAAAGCTAACTGCGAGATTTTCAACTTTTGAATCATCTCCTTTGAGAATTGTGGTTGGATATAGCATTGTTGTTTTACTTCCTAGAGAAGCAGATAACCATTTCATTTCAGCTCCTTTTCCAAGTATTGCTCTTTTTGTTGCTAGATTGATCACTTTATCTGTCCAATTTTGGATTGTGGTGAACTGGACTTTTGCATTGTCTTCAACAAAGACCTCAACATTACCAACATGGAGGGGTTTTTGAATAAATTGAGGAGCTGAACAGCCTTCTATATAATGTACTTTGCTTCCTTTTTCTGCAATAACAATTGTGTGTTCAAATTGACTAATTCTATTTTCTTTCAAAAGAAAGAAAGTCTGAATAGGTATGTCAACTGTAACTCCTTTAGGAATTCTTACTAAAACTCCTCCACTCCATAAAGCAGTGTGTAAAGCAGCAAATTTGTGATCATTATATGGGATTAATTTAGCAAAATAATCTTTTAACCAATCATATTTTCTCACAGCTTTATCCATTGGTTCAATAATTACTCCTTTGTCCCTTATTTTTTTTAGAACATCTTCATAGATAACACTACTATCTAATTGGACTGAAATCCCCGCTAACCTCTTTTTTTCAAATTCTGGTAAACCTAATTTATCTAGAGTATCTCTCATTTCCTTTGGCACTTGTTTGAGACTTTTGATTTCTTCTTGAGGAGAATAGTAAATCATTTTATCATAATCAATATCTAATTCTGGTCCAAAATTAGGGTCTGGAAGTTGTTTGAAAGCCTTCAAAGATTTAATTCTTAGATCTGTCATCCACTTTGGTTCTTTTCTTTGTTTGGACATTTCTTCAACATTTATCATTAAAATCACCAAAACCTTTTTTGTCAACCCTTTCTAAGAGTTTGACATTGCTTGAACAAATTATCTTTCCATTGACCATCACATGAACTTTATCTGGTTGGATGTTTTTGAATTTCTTAGTACGATGAGTTATAAGAATAAATGCAGTTTTTTTCATTTGCTTTATTTTTTTCATTGCTTTTTCTAAAGAATCTATGTCCATCCCTGAGTCGATCTCATCTAAAACAGCTATTTCTGGTTCCATCCCAATCATTTGAATCAATTCATACTTTTTCTTTTCTCCACCTGAAAAGTCTGAATTATCTCTACCTCTTATTTCATCCACTCCAAATTCTTCTGTATCAAATTTCTTCTTGAATTTAGAAGATAATTCTGAAAGTAACATCCTCATACTAACTCCTTCAATTGAGGGAGGCTGTTGAAAAGCAAGGAAAACACCCCTCTTTGCTCTTTCTTCAGGAGACAATTTTGATATGTCTTCTCCCTTGAAAAGGATCTTTCCTTTTGTTTTGAATCCATTAATCCCCATAATGGCTCTTGCTAAAGTGGATTTTCCTGATCCATTTGGACCTACTAAAACATGAACTTCACCTTTTTTTACAGTTAAATTAACTTTCTTGACAATTTCTTTGTCATCTGAAAAGACACTTAAATCCTTTATTTCAAACATAAAAGATTAACAATTGTTAAGATTTATAAACTTTAATATGAACATGAAATTATGAGCTCAAAAAAAGAACTAGAAATATTTCTTTCTTATTTAGATCAGATAGAGGAAAAGAACAATAAGCTTCAACAATATGATACTCCTTCCAAAATAGCTGCTGATATCTTGTGGACTGCTTTTATGAGAGGAGATTTAGAAGGAAAAGTAGCTGATTTTGGGACAGGTAATGGTATTTTTGCAATAGGAGCTTGTTTTTTGGGAGCTAAAAAAGTCTATGCAATTGAGAAAGATGAGAAAAGAATTGAACTTGCAAAACAAAATTCAAAAGAAATGAAAATAGACTTTATTCATTCAGACATTTCTGAATTTGATCAAAAAATAGATACAGTTATTATGAATCCTCCCTTTGGAAAGAAACCAAGACACATGGATAGAGATTTTTTGTTAAAGGCGTTTGATTTGAGTGATAATATTTATTCCATTCATACTGCTAATTCTTACGAATTTTTAAGAGACTTTGCTAGACAAAGAGGGTTTAATTGCCAGAAAATTAGGGAATTGGATTTTCCAATAAAGAGAACATTCGATTGGCATAAAAAACCAGTAAAGAATTTTAGAGTGGTTGTATTACTTTTTACCAAGCTCGAAAAGTTTTAATGCATCAGCTTGATTATCCTTTTATGGAAATTGCTAAAGTATTGTCTGACAAATATATTGGTAAAAAAGTAGAGATTAGGGGATGGATATATAGAATTAGAGAACAAAAAAATAAAACATTCATAATTGTTAGAGATTCTACTGAAATAATTCAATGTGTTTCTGAAAAACCAGTTAAAGACGCTTCAATGGAAGCATCAATAATTATCAAAGGAAAGATAAGAAAGGATAAGAGAGCACCAACAGGATATGAGATAGATGTTGAAAAAGCAGAGATAGTTGGAACAGCTCAAAGATTTCCAATAACAAGAGATCAAAGTGTGGAATTTTTGTTAGATGTTAGACATTTATGGTTGAGATCTAGAAAACTAACAGCAGTAATGAAAGTTAAGGAAACTATTTTAGCTGCATTTAGAGAATGGTTTGCAAAACAAGATTTTCATGAAGTAACTCCTCCAATAATTGTTTCTGGTTCTTGTGAAGGTGGATCAACTTTATTTTCCTTCAAATATTTTGATAAGACTGCTTATTTGAGTCAATCAGCTCAACTCTATTTAGAGTCTTTAATATTCTCTTTAGAAAAAGTATATTCTTTGACTCCTTCATTTAGAGCAGAAAAATCTAGAACAAGAAGGCACATAGCAGAGTATTGGCACTTAGAAGGAGAAATGGCTTGGTGTGATAATGAAGGTAATATGAAAATTCAAGAAGAACTAGTCTCTTATGTTGTTAAGAGAGTTGTAGAAAAAAATAAGAAAGAACTCGAGTTTCTTAAAAGAGACATATCTATTTTGAAAGGAGTTAAACCCCCATTCAAAAGATACACTTATGATGAAGTTATAGAGATCCTACAAAAAAAAGGAGTTAAGATTAAGTGGGGAGAAGACCTAGGAGCAGATGAAGAGAGAGAATTTACAAAGAATCTCAAAAAACCAGTTTTTGTTATAAATTATCCAAGAGATATGAAAGCATTTTATATGAAGGTAAATCCTGACAACCCTAAAACAGTTCTTTGTTCAGATATGTTGTCTCCAGAAGGATATGGAGAATTAATAGGAGCAAGTCAAAGAGAGGATAGTGAAAAGCTATTGAAGGAAAACATGAAGATGTTTGGTTTGAAACAAAAGGATTATGAATGGTATCTTGATTTGAGGAGATTTGGTTCAGTACCACATTCAGGTTTTGGATTAGGAATTGAGAGAATGGTTATGTGGATCTGTGGATTAGATCATATAAGAGATGCAACCACTTATCCAAGAACAATCAATAGGAATTATCCTTAATCACTCAAAGATCATTAATAAATTCCCAGGAGTTTCTGAGAAAGATTTTAGTTTAAACCAAGGACTCATAATATTTACCATTTCGAACATAACGAATTTTGAGAACAAAGCATTTTCAAGATTATCTCCTGACATGCAAACAGTGATGTCTGTTTCTTTTCGTTCAAAATGAATTTCTTTTACAAGCCCACAAGATTCATAAATTTTTTTTATAAGTTCAAAAGCATCATTCCTCTTTATTTTTTGAAGTGGGATTTTCGTTCTTTTTTGAATAGATGAATGAACTAAGAATGAATTTTTCTTTGTGATTTCCTCAACATTATCAATTGACAAGAATTTTAAGATTTCTTCAAAGGTTTTTTGATGTAAGGTCATGTGAGAAGATCTAAACATTGTAGCTTTCATACCTTCTTTTTTGATAAGATGTCTTATGAAATCACTTCTTGTTTTGAATTTATCTGAAGATGATATAAATTCATCTACCTGATTAATAATTTCTTTAGAGATTCTTACTGTGATCTTATCTTTACCAGTGTCAGACATAGTAAGACGCGTTTTTTTGCGTTTTTTAAGTGTTTCCTAATGGCTTTTTTTGTCTTACGTTGTAAGTCAGTGCCATACTAATAATATTGTCTTACAAAGTATGTCAAAAGTCATACATATTGTTTTAAATAAAACTTTGAGAGTAAGCTTATACTAGAATTAATTCTAGCTTAAAGGTGAAAAAATGGAAACAAAAAATTTAAGGAGTAAATCCTTCAACACAATGTTGAACAAGTTTTTTGTTCTCATAGCAGTATTTTTGACGTTGGGAGTTGTTACCATGAGTGGTGCTTTTGCTTTGCATTACAGCACGGCAGATTTGCAACCAGAGTGGTCAGCAGCAAACCAACAAAACGATTACACCGTATCTATTTGTAATTTAGATAACAGTGATGAACCAATAGACGAGGTAAGAATATACCGAAATTTAGCATACACAGAATTTGTCTGTGATGAAAAAGAAGGTTGGGAACTGGTTTTTATATCTACTAAGCAGGCTTGCATGTACGTTGCAAAGACTACTAGTGATTATATGCAACCAGACACTTGTGAGGATTTCACATTTTCTGCAACAACTCCCGAAGGGGGTTGTGAAT
>JAFCFZ010000001.1 GCA_017608385.1 Candidatus Parvarchaeota archaeon | reverse complement strand
AAATATCATATAGATCAATTAGCAAGACATGAGAAAATTAAAATAAAAAAGATAGGGCAAGCTTTGGTTTCTTGGCCAAGTGAAATAGAAAAATTAAGATTCCTCAAGGAATTAATGGAGGGACTATAATGGCTATGCCTTCTCTTTTCAAAAAATTGCTTTATTCGAGGCAATTTCGTTATGATAATGGTAAATTCTTTATGATGATGGATGTTCCAGGCATAATAATTGCTATGAATGTGTGGGTTGGTGTTTACAAAGAGCTTTTATTAAATGCAAAAGGAAAGAAAAAACTCTTTGAAATAGGTCATGAACAAGGTTTAACAGCTGGAAGAAGATATTCAATGAGAGCTGCAACTAGTTTTCCAAGTTTTCTTAATTTTACAAAGGGCGTTGTTGAAATTACAGGTATTGGTCAAATAAAATTTGCTTCAAGTGGAGATAAGGTTGTTGCAAATATTTCTCCTTCTCCAATTGCAGAAAACTATAGAAAAAAGTTTGGTAAAACAAAAGAACCAATATGTCATTATGTTGTTGGTATATCCTCTGGAGCATTTGAGGGATTTACCAAAAAGAAATGGGAAGGAAAAGAAGTAAAGTGTGTTGCTAAAGGTGATAGTTTTTGTCAGATTATAATGAAAAAGAAATGAAAATGATGTATCCCCCTTATTTAGATAATAGGGAATATTTAGATGCTTTAATAGATTCTAGAATAAGATATGTTGTGAATTATGCTTACAATAATATCCCTTTTTACAAAGAATTGTTTGATAAAAACAAAATAAATCCAGAAACCATCAGAACTAAAGAAGATTTAGAAAAATTACCAATAATTACTTCTAAAGAATTAATTAAGAATAGTCCTCCACTTTCTAAAGAATTTTCATTTGAGTCAGAAAAGGGAAAAGGAGGTTTTAGGTTTTATACTTCTGGTACAAAAGGACAGCCTAAAATATTCTATCACTCAAGAGATGATATGAAATTCATGAATGAAATATCTTCTCGTGCCTTTCATATGGCTGGGATAAACAAAAAAGATGTAGTTTTGAATTGTTTTCCTATTGGAATAAATGTTTCTGGTATGGCTACTTGTTTTATATTTAATGAAATGGGAATTAAACAAATCCCTGCAGGTGTGGCTCCCTTTCCACCTAAGGAGCAATTGATTAAAACTCACAAACCAACAGTACTATTAAGTTCTGGATCATATGTAGATAGATTAGCGAGACAATTGATGAATAATGGCACAGATCCAAAAGAAGTTGGATTTGAAAAAGTGATTATAGGTGGAGAAGCATCTTCTTTGGAGAAAAAAAAGAGAATAGCTAAAGAGTTTTCAGCAAAGGTTTTTGATTTATATGGTTCAACAGAAGGAATGATTATGGCGATGGGTTGTACAAAAGGAAATTTACATTTGATGGAAGATGCAAATCATTTTATGCTTTATGATAACGAAAAAAAGGAGTTCATAAAAGAACCCGGAAAAAAGGGCCAGGCAATAATGACTACTCTTATACCCATAGGATATGAAAAGGGATCTGTTTTGATAAATTACAAAATAGGAGATAGTTTTGAATTTGAAGACAAAGAATGTTCTTGTGGATTAAAACTAAGAACAATAACTCCTCCACATAGGAGTGATGATGCTATTGTAATTAGTGGAGCTAAATTAGATATGAATGACATTGAACGTTTGATTTACAATGAAAAAATGATCAACAAATTAACTGGGGAATATGAAATACTAGTTGATTTTGATGAGAAAACAAGAACACCCATATTAAATATCAAATTGGAATCATTAGGTAAGATAGATAAGTTTATTGGAGAGGACATTAAATCTAATCTAATAAATTCTAATTTCCCTCTTGCAAATGAGATATCTAATGGAAGGATAATTATGAATGTAGATTCTGTTGAACCTGGAAATCTTGATGTTTTGAAAATAAAAGGAAAACCTAAGAGAATTAGATATATCAAACCTATTTAGGGGGGCCTAACTTCCTATAAGGATTTCTAAATCCTTCTTCTATCCTTGTTGCTAAATCACTTTCAATATGTCTATAGAAAATATCACTACCCGTCCTAGTTATTTCAATGAATCCTTCTTCTCCCACTTTTACTTCTTCTCCCCTGTTATCAACTACTCTTATTTTTACAAGCGGATTTGATGAATAATCTCTATTTCCTTCACCATCAATTCTTACAGGGATACCTCCTGTTTCAAAATGACCAAACCACCCAGTTAATGTAATATCTGGTCTTCTAGTTCTAACAAAATCAACATCTTTTTTATCTAGACTCATACCTCCAAAAAGAATAGTTTCTAACTTTTGATTTTCAATTATCCCTGTTGATTCTAAAAAAGGTAACATCATAGGAACAACAGTTATAATCGAAACATTTTTTGAATCATCATGTAAAATATTATTTATCTGGTCAAATACTGGTTTGAAATATCCCCATATGTCTTCTTTATCCCCCGACATTAAAAGTGGCTTTATACCCGTTGTGTCAACTTCAACAAAATAAGGGATACATTTCATCCTTCTAGCTACTTCTCCTAAATGTTCTTGAAATAGACTTAATTCTCCATTTGGATTCTTTCCAGGACCGGGAATTATCCACCCTTTATTTTCAGGAACTCCTTCTCTTTTGAAATGATCAACATAATTTTTGATTATTATCTCATTAGATATATCATTCCACAATAAACATTTTCTTGGTCCAGTTGATCCAGAAGAAAATGAATAAAACCATTTCAAATCACCATTTATATCTGGTTTGAATTCTTCTGGAGGTATTCTATCAAAATTCCCTTCTCTGGGGAAGATAGAATCATCAGTTAATGGGATTTTTTTTAACATATCCTCATAATTTTTAATATCTGTTATTTCTTCTATTTTCGAAATATCTTTCCAGTAAGGTGTAAATTTAATATGTAACTCAGCGGAAATTCTCACTTTTTCATCCCAACTCAATTTTTCCCAATTTTTAGAATAAAAATTATTTAGCTCCATAATTCTCCTGTAAAACAGTGGTTTATAATTATGATTATCTCAACATATATTTAAGTTGAAAGCACTATAATTTTAGTATGTTTTCTTGCCCAAAAGGAAAAGAAGAATTTTGTAAACCAGCCAAATTTGCTGAAAGCGAGGATCCTCTTGTGATTAAAACAGCTAAAAAAATAACTAAAGGTTCTAAAAATGAAAGACAAGCAACTGAAAAGATTTTCAAATGGGTTAGAGATGAATATAAATGGAATCTAACTAAAATTATTGGAGCCAAAGCACTTCTTCAGAAAAAGAACAAAGAAGCATTATGTTCTGATAAAACTAATCTCTTTGTTGCTTTGTGTAGGGCTATCGGAATACCTGTAAGATATGTTCTTGCTGATTGTTATTTGAATACAAATGATAAAGAATTACCAAGAAAGTCAAAGCACATCTATGCTGAAGTTTTTTTGAATGGTAAATGGATCATAGCAGATCCTGCTTTTGGTGCAGAAAGCAAGAAACTCTTTAAACAAAGTGTTTTTGGAAAACCTGCATGGACAAAACAAGAAAATATCAAAAAAATGCAAGGAATTCCAGGATTTATATTCTTCTTTGTTAATCTTTACATAAAGCGCTCAGGTTTCTCAAAAATTGTTAGATCAGAGATAAAGAGATTAAATTACTGAATGATTTTATTAACAAGTTAATATTCATTAGTTAAATGAAAGAAATTATTGATATTTTAAGTGGCAAACAATTAAAGATTCTTTGTGATAAACCAGCTTTTGATAAGCATATTATTCTTGACAATCTCACTATTTGTAAAATAAGAAATTATTCAGATAGAATAACAAAGTTATACAAAACAAGAGATGAAAAAATTATACTTATCTCTATCTCTGATTTTGAAAAAATCTGTCAATACAAAAATAAAATATGAAAAGTCATGCATAGATAACGAAGCTTCGACCTATTAGTATCAGCGGACTGGACCTTACGGTTTTACATCCCTGATCTATCAACGAAATGTTCTATTTCCGGTCTTAACGGTGTCTATTTTTACGGAGGGCTTCGAGCTTAGATGCTTTCAGCTCTTATCCCATAAGGCGTAGCTGCCCGGCCTGCTCTGTCGAACAACCGGTAAACCAGTGGCCTCGGGAGCTCGTTCCTTTCGTACTTAAGCTTCCTTCCACGCAGACACCGAACACCTCCAGTAGTTAACATCTGAACTGTCTCACGACGTTCTAAACCCAGCTCACGATCCCCTTTAATCGGTGAACCCCCGTACCCTTGGCTGCATGTGCACAACCAGGATGGGAAGAGCCGACATCGATGTAGCAAGCCGCGGGGTCGATATGAACTCTAGCCCGCGACAACTCTGTTATCCCCAGGGTAGCTTTTCTGTCACCCCAAGCCCTCAACAAGAAGGACATTGGGGATCGCTAGGCCCTACTTTCGTACCTGCTTTTTGTACTGGTTAAAAAACAGTCAGGCCAACTTTTGCCCTTACGCTCTACTCCGGAGTTCTGACCCGGATGAGTTGACCATTGGGCGCCGGTGATGTTTTATCGCCGGCGTGCCGCCCCAGCCAAACTGCCCGTCAACTGGTGTCCTTTCCTATAAAGAAAAGTGAGCGTTAAGCGTTTGAAAGAGTGGTGTCACAAGTTTGACTCCAGGTTTCCTCGCGGATTCCCTTCGACGTCTCCCACTTACGCTTTACTAACAGACGATTAACACAGCAGCAGATTACAGTGAAGTTCCTGGGGTCTTCGCGACCCGCTGGAGGTCCCCGGCCTTTACACCGGGAAGGTGTGTTCACAGGGTCCCAGCTAGGGACAGTGGAGAGGTGGTTACGCCATTCGCAAAGCCATCATTTAAATGGCAAGGCATTGCGCTTGCTTAAGAGGGTTACGGTTACCCCCGCCGTTTACCGGTCCTTGCACCCATTGAACTGAGTATTCAGATACCGGCACTGGGCAGGCGTCGGCGACTGTACTCACCCTTTAGGGCTTGCAGTCTCCTATGTTTTTATTAAACAGTCCCCCCTCCCTAGTCAGTGCCTCCTGCAGAAGCATGTTAAAACATACTAGTGCAGGAACCCCTTATCCCGAAGTTACGGGGCCAATTTGCCGAGTTCCCTTAGCTACGTTATCCCTATACGTCTTAGGCTTCTCACCTGGAGCACCTGTATCGGTTCTGGGTACGAATATCTAGGATTCCATTTCCTATCAAGCTTTTCACGGGCTCCTGGAATCGATCGAACCTTCTAATGAAGGCTATTCTTAAGATTGCTCTGATTCTCCTCATTACAAGACTCCTCAGACCTATCTTAATTAAACAACGCGATGGCATTGCTCGACTTATCCGGAAGCGTCACTGATAGGCATCGGTCACCCAAGGTACCTAAATAGTGCAGGAATATTAACCTGCTTCCCATTCGCCAAATCCCAGTTAGGGTTTGACTTAGGATCGACTAACCCTCAACTGATTCACATCGTTGAGGAACCCTTGCTCCTAAGACGACAGGGGTTCTCACCCTGCTTTGTTGCTACTACCGCCAGGATTCTCGATCCGAACCGGTCCACAAGACCTCACGACCTTGCTTCTGCCCAGCCCGGACGCCCCCCTACCAATTCTTTCAAATTCCAAGGTATCGGTGGCCGATTTAGCCCCGTCCATTTTTCTCGCGCCAACTCTAGGCAGGTGAGCTTTTACGCACTCTTTAAAGGATGGCTGCTTCTAAGCCTACCTCCCTGGTGTCTATGAATTAACACAGAGTTTCACACTTAACCGGCACTTTGGGACCTTAACCTTGGTCTGGGTTGTTCCCCTCTCGGTCATCGAGCTTACCCCGATGCCCCGACTCCCGTCTTCTACGCAGCCACTGGATTCGGAGTTTGACAAGAAGCCGAAAGATTTCTCTCCCTGAACTTCCAATCAGTAGCTCTACCCCTATGGCATGCTCCGACGAGGCTGAACTAAGGCTCACTTTGGGGGGAACCAGCTATTGCCGCACACGATTAGCTTATCACTCCTAGACGCAGGTCAGACAAAGGCATTAAACACTACTGCTTCGGGCCTCCACCGAACAATTGTTCGGCTTCACCCTGCCCACGCCTAGATCGTGCGGCTTCGGGTACTAGAGCTTTGACTCGGGCGCTTTCACACCCATGTCCCTTGTAAACTGCAGACAATTCGCTTTCGCTATGGTTACAGAGTTACTCTCCTTAACCTCGCCAAAACCCTAGACTCCCTGGCTCTTTATCCAAAAGGAACGTTGCAACCCTGACTTACGTCTTTAGGGCCGCAACTTTCTGTGGCTGTTGGGTTTCAGGATCTTTTCACCCCCGTATCTGGGGCACTTTTCAGCTTTCCTTCACAGTACTTGTGAGCTATCGGTCTCAGGACGTATTTAGGGTTGGAAGTTGTTGACTCCCACATTCAGACAGGAATCCCAACCTGCCCTACTCTGGAACCAACTACTTCTTCTTGATTTATGTCTAAGGGGCTATCACCCTCTATGGCACCACTTCCCAGTGGACTTTGACTTCATCTTGAAGAAGTTATGTTGGCCCAAACCCCACATCTGTGCTATCTCACGACAACACATTCGGTTTGCCCTTTTCCCTTTTCCCTCGCCGGTACTAAGGGAATCTCGATTGATTTCTTTTCCTGCGGGTACTAAGATGTTTCAATTCCCCGCGTTCCCCCTCCCATGCGGGAGTATATAGAGACTCTCATTCGGGAATCCTTGGTTCAAAGACTGCGTGCGTCTACCCAAGGCTTATCGCAGCTTGCCACGCCCTTCTTCGGCGCCTGAGCCGAGCCATCCACCCAACAGCGTTTCTGCTTCGTTATCTATGCATGACTTTCATGAACATGAACTGAAACATGTTTCAGTCTTCACATAGAGACTCTTATCTCTCTATGCACATCTAGCGTATATTTCAAGAAATCATCAGCAAATATCGCATCATCGATTGTCTAATTATTTTGCATCTAACAACTAAGATGATGTAAGGGGTTTATAAACTTTATGTCACAATTATTACCCATGAGCCTTCATGTCAACTTCTGGGACGTGACACTGATTGGAATTTCGTTGATTAATTTAGGGACTGGTTTGATGTCTTTTCAAAAAGATAAAGTTCATTTTAAAGTCCAAGCCAATAGAAAAAAGCCAAAAGTCACTGTTATTGCAAGGACATGGGATGATGATCATATTGTTGAGAGATTTATAAAATGCGTTTTAGATCAAGATTACCCCAAGAAAAAGGTCCAAATAATTATAGCAGATGATGGAAGCACAGATAGAACTTCTCAAATATGTAAGAAGTACAAGAGACAAATAACTTATGTTAGATCTGAAAAACATCATGAAAAAAAAGCAGAATTTTTGAATAAAGTCATAAAAAAACATGCAAAAGGAGAAATCCTTGTTAATACAGACATAGATGCGGTAATGCCTAATAATTGGTTAAGTAATTTGATGGAACATTTTAATGATAAGAAAGTTCATGCTGTGTGTGGTCCAGCTTATTCTGGTAATTTTGATGACAATTGGATCACAAAGATAAGAACAGTTGAAGATTTTTGGTTTTATTCTGCTGGAATGTGGGGGAGAAAAAACATTGTTGGAAATACTGCTACTTATGGTAGTAATCATGCAGTTAGAATGAAAACCCTAAAAAAAGTAGGTTATTATGGGACAAAAACAATAACAGAAGATGCGGAATTAAGTTCAGCACTTTGGGATAAAGGATACAAAGTGGAGATGTGCCCCAAAGCTTATGTTCTAGTTGAGTCAGTCAATAATTTTGATTCCTTTGTTAAAGAGAGAAAGAGATGGATTGTTGGGACTGTTGAGGCAGGAGTTAAATGTAATTCAAAAAGAGGAATTCCTTTTTCTTCTTTGTTTACATTAAATGCTCTTGCTGGTTTTATTTCATTGATTGCATTTTTCCTAAGTAATTATCCTTGGCACATTTTCTTATTGAATGTTTTAGCTATTGTTCTTTGTATGGTGTCATTTAAATCAAAACCATTTTTGATTTTGTGGATTCCTGCTTTTCTAGTAGTTGGAACTATAATGAATATTTTGGTTATATTATATGTACTAAAAGACTATATTTTTGGAGAAGGAGTAAAATGGGTAAAAGTAGAAGGAGACAAATATCACAAAGGAGTCAAACTCAAGAGACCATTTGAAAAGAACTAATCATATCAATGAAACTAAATTCTCATCAATCCTCTCTATTTTTTGGTAAAGTTTATCCAAAATAAAATCTGGATCTATTCTTCCTTGAAGGACCCAAGTAGAAGAAAGTTTATTATATTTGACAACTTGTAAACCAAAATTCTTCAATATTCTCTTAGAAATATTGGAAATAACACTAGAGTATACATTTTGAATATCACAATTTTCACACATTTGTAATAATGAACTACCTGTGGTTATTGTTGCAACCCCCTTATTTTCTTTACCCCTATATGCTTGAATTAAACTTATCTCCCCAATAATCCCTTCCTTATCATTTTTTGAAAACCATATTGTTTGTCCCATAAGTTCAGAATCTTTTTTCTTTAATTGTACAACATAACCTACTTCAGAAAGAGAAAAATCTAATTCAAATCCTTTTGCAGATAGTTCAAACTCAACAGCTCTAAGCATAAAAATTACCTAATGGACCCGGAGGGAATCGAACCCTCAGCCTCCTGCGTGCAAGGCAGGTGTCCTACCGTTAGACTACAGGCCCATATCAATTAGATTTCCAATCATTTTATAAATGTTAAGTTAATCGGTTTCTCAATGAAATTACCTGAACCAAATGAAGAAGCCGAAAAATTGATGAAGGAACTACTTCTAGAAGATACTGATCTTTTGAAGGATATAGCTGAATATGCAATATCTACTGGTGGAAAGAGAATTAGAGGTAATCTGGTTCTTTTATCTTGTGAAGCAGTTGGTGGAAAACAAAGAGATGCATTATATGCTTATGGATCAATTGAATTATTTCATTATTGTACTTTGATAGTAGATGATATAATTGATAAAGGGGAAATCAGAAGAGGAAACCCAACGATAATTAAGAAATATGGTCTATCTGGGACAGAATGTGTTAATTTTGTTTTTATGTCTGCAGCAGTGGAGGCGGCAAATAAGTGTGGGAAACCTATTGTAGAAATACTCACTAGAATAGCAAAAGTATTGTCAGATGGAGAGATGAAAGATGTTCTTTTTGAACAATATGGGAGAGATGAACCATTTTATAATGAAAATAAATTTGGAAAGATCACTTTAGATGATTATTATGATATGATCTCTAAAAAAACAGCAGAACTTATCAAAGCTAGTTGTGAGATGGGAGCAATTCTTGGAGAAGGGAGTAAAGAACAAATAGAAGCTCTTAAAAAATATGGTTACAATCTTGGTATGGCTTTTCAATTAACTGACGACATTCTCGATATTTATGGAGACGAAGCCCTATTTGGAAAGAAAATAGGTAAGGATATTTTAGAACATAAGTTAGGAAATATAGTTATTCTTTTAGCTGATAGTGAAGACCTATATACTATACTCCTTCAAGATAATCCAGATGTTGAAAAAGCAATTGAGATAATCAATAAAACAGATGCAAAAAAGAAAGCAGAAGCAATCACCAAAACCTATTTAGAAAAGGCTAAAGATTCAATAAAAGATCTTCCAGAAACAGATGCAAAAAAGATATTGATTGAAGTTGTTGACTTAATCTTAGAAAGACAGACCTAGTTTATTTTTCAATTAATACATACTCATTCTCTTTTGGATACTCTTGACCAGACTCCATGATACTATGTGTTTTAAGCCACTCTTTTATTTTCTTCATTGAAGTTAGGTCCATTTTAGAATAATCAATGAATGAAATATAGTGTTTTTTATCGTAATTTTCTAAAAGAGTTGTACTAATAGATATATCTCTAACATTATTCATACTATGTATAAAATTTTCCAGATTTTTATTTCTTTTTTCGCTTCCTAATAAAACAACTATACTCATATTTTAAGAGTAAAAATCCAGTTTAAAAGTATTTTTATGTCTAAATTACTTTGTAAGAAACTCCATCTAGAATATCTTTAAATTCTTCTTGGACCTTTTCAGTGAAATCATCTTTGTTTAAATTAATAATATATATGCCTCTTTCAATCTTTTTGTATGAACTATGTGAGATTATATCATTTTCAAGTAAATTTGCTCTATAATCATCTATTTTTGAGATAAGTTCATTTGTAAACCTACCTAAATAAATTTCTATTGTTATTCTTTCATTTTCCATAAATTCACTTTTAAGAACTATTATCAAGAGAGAGTATGGTGCCCAATGTGTTCTTTGTATAATAATATTACATACTGTAACATTAGGAGGTGATCCATCCGCAGGTTCCCCTACGGATACCTTGTGTCGACTTAACCCACCTCACCTAGCCCAGATTCGACTCTGCCAACGACAAAGCCTCATCCAAACCAGATTCGGGTGGCTTGACGGGCGGTGTGTGCAAGGAGCAGGGACTCATTCACCGCAAATCTTCAAGCCATCTGTTGTGCATGGCATCTTCATATTTTTATCCGAAGCCCGATATCTTCATCGGCATTTTGATTTGCGGTTACTAGGGATTCCAGCTTCACGAGGACGAGTTGCAGTCCTCGATCCGAACTAAGATCAGGTTTGGGGGATTTGCTTCCCCTCTCGGGGTTGCGTCCCTTTGTCCTGACCATTGCAGCTCGCGTGTAGCCCAGGGGATTAGGGGCATACTGACCTATCGTAGCCCTCACCTTCCTCCTGCTTACGCAGGCAGTCTTTCCAGAGTGCTCCATTCCCGGAGGAATGAATAGCAACAGGAAATGAGGGTCTCGCTCGTTGCCTCACTTAAGAGGACACCTCACGGCACGAGCTGACGATGGCCATGCACCTCCGCTCAGCGTGTCCGGCAAGCCCTTCAGACTGGCCTTCATTCTGCTGTCGCCCCTGGTGAGGTTCCCGGGGTCGAATCCAATTGAACCGCAAGCTTCACCCCTTGTTGTGCTCCCCCGCCAATTCCTTTAAGTTTCAACCTTGCGATCGTACTCCCCAGGCGGCCCACTTAACGCCTTCGCTCCGGCACTGCATGCTCACGAAGAACATGCAACACCTAGTGGGCAGCGTTTACGGCCAAGA
Organism: Candidatus Parvarchaeota archaeon; assembly: GCA_017608385.1. Taxonomy (GTDB): domain Archaea; phylum Nanobdellota; class Nanobdellia; order B33-G15; family B33-G15; genus JAFCFZ01. The sequence continues at coordinate 105,563 of JAFCFZ010000001.1, read as the reverse complement.
CTACCCGGGTATCTAATCCGGTTCGCTACCTTGGCTTTCGTCCCTCACCGTCGGACCCGTTCCAGACAGGCGCCTTCGCCACCGGTAGTCCTCATGGGATTATAAGATTTAACCCTTACCCCATGAATACTCCTGTCCCCTCCCGGTCCCTAGACTAATAGTATCTCCAGCCCGCCCTTCCTTTATGAGGAAGGATTTCACCAGAGACTTTTCAGTCCGGCTACGGACGCTTTAGGCCCAATAAATATGGTCACCACTCGGGGCTCCGGGATTACCGCGGCTGCTGGCACCGGTATTGCCCACCCCTTATTCTAAGAGCTATTTACACTCTCAAAAAGCCTTACCTAAGGTAAGGCACTCTGGCTAGCTTCCTCACGCTTGCGCGCATTGGGAAATTTTCGCGATTGCTGCACCCCGTAGGGCCAGGGCCCTTGTCTCAGTGCCCTTCTCCGGGCTCCCACTCTCATGGCCCGTACCCGTCTGAGGTTTGGTGGGCCGTTACCCCACCAACTGCCTGATAGGCCGCAGACCCATCCTCAGGCGAACTAAGACAGCATGAGTCTTAGCCCTTTGGAAAATAGAACCTTCCAGTATCCATTTTCTATAAAGTATTGTCCTCAGTTTCCCGAGGTTATCCTTTTCCTGAGGGCAGGTTGTCTACGTGTTACTGAGCCGTTCGCCGGGAATCATCAGCCTGATTCCCTGACTTGCATACCTAATTCCCAACCAGATAGCAGTGACCTCCAGCAGGATCAACTGGAATTGCTGAAAGAACACATTGGGATTCACCATCTCTCTTGATAATAATACTGAGCATCACTATCACATATTGTAGTCATATTTGAAATGAAACCAGCTATAATAGGAATTATCCTCTCTCTGGTGTCATTAAAATATATGACATATAACGTGCATAAAGCACTAAGAACTAATATTCTCTATTTTCCTTATAAACCTTTTGGAAAGAAAAATTAAAATTTTAGATTTGTATAACTTTTTTTATTCTCCCTTTCTTTCCATTTTTTCCATTGCTTCCTTAGCTTTTTTCATCTCTACATCGAATTTTGTTATATAACGCGTGGCTATCTTTGTTGTCAAATCAACACTTTGCAAATTCCTAAGATTTTTTGCAAGTTTCTCTCTTGCTTTATCAGAAACCAAACGTCCATTTTTCCCTTGAAGCATCTCACCTATTGATTCTGTAATTTCTTCTATAGAATTTGTTACTGTTACACTAACTCCTTTGATATTATCCGCTTTGATCAACCACAAAACATATGGTAAGAAACCATAATTTTTGTATTTACTAGAAAGAATGTTCAATATTTTTGAAAATTGTTCTAAAAACAATATTTCTCTTTTTAAGTTGTTATGAAGTCCTTTTACATAACCTTGAACCAAAACAATTGTTTTATCATTTGCTTGGAGTTCTTTAACTTTCCCTATATGTTTATCTACTGTTCTTTTATTTGCCTCTAAAGTCAATATATAAACATCTGCTAAATCCTCTAATAAAAACCCAATTGCAGATGTTAATCCTCTAAATAGCCAAAAAGTAGTAAACGCATCAATTATCTCATCAATTAATTTTATAAGGGATTTTCTTAAAGAAGCAGGTATTTTTGCCTTTAGAATTTTATCTTTAGATCGTTTTGCTATTCTAGGTATGTCTTTTTTAAATTTGTTTATTTCTTCTGGGGAAATTTCTGTTTTTCTTAGTTTACTTATCCTAACTCTTATTTCATTAAGATGTTTTTCAATATCTGTCACTCCTCTCTCTCTGAGTTCCATTTTTATTTTATTAATTCTTGATATTAGAAAATTAGACTCTTGTTTTTCAATAGCATTCAAAAAACCATCAAAGCTATCCATCTTTTTTTCTAAATTCTTCCCACTTTTCAACAACTCTTTGTGTCTTTCATCATAATAATCTTTCAAGATATTTAATGAATCCACAGTCCATTTGTGAACTCCTTGAGCATTTCCAAATTTTTGATAATATTCATTTATTTTTTTCACAAAGTTGACTAAGGAACCCATTAATTCTTTATCTTCCTTTTTAATCTCTTCAATAGTTACCAAACCATTTCTCAGTGTGTTATTTCCTCTTATTAATCTTTTAAATTGAACTTGGTAAAAAGCATCAATATCTCCCTTTAATTTAGTATCAAGATCTCCAAGATTAACATCAAATTTTGGGACATCATCTATTTTTTTATCAAATTTTACACGTTTTCCTTTTAAACCAAGACCCATAGACACACCTCCAATTATAATTTCTCTATGTTAGATTGAAATATAAATATTTAGGAAGGGCCGGAACCGAGATTCGAACTCGGGTCAAGGGCTCCACAGGCCCCCAGTCTAACCAAACTAACCTATTCCGGCCATGAAGTTTTAATCCTGTTCATCCTTTTAAAAGATAACTATAACTTAGCTTTTCTTAAAGAAAGAGAATTCAATACAACAGAAATCGAACTCAATGCCATTGCTCCTGCTGCTATTTCAGGAGTTAACCAAATTGAAGAGATCACTCCTGCTGCCAAAGGAATTCCTAGTGAATTGTAAAAAAGAGCCCAGAACATGTTTTGTTTTACCTTGCTCATTGTTTTCTTACTGAGTTTTATTGCTTTTATTACATCTTCAGGATCATCCCTCATTAAAATCAAATCACCAGACTCAATAGTAATATCAGTACCACTACTCATAGCAATTCCTAAATTAGATTGAACAAGAGCAGGAGAGTCATTTATTCCATCTCCAACCATTGCAACTGAAATCCCACTGTTTTGCAATTCTTTAATTTTTTTTGCCTTGTCTTGAGGCATAACATCAGAAATAACCATATCAATTCCAACATCATCTGCAATGGCTTTTGCTGTTTTTGAATTGTCTCCGGTGATCATGTAAACTTCAAGACCCATTTTTTTCAATTCCTTTACTGTTTTTTTTGCACTTGGTTTTGGAACATCAGAAATTCCTACAACTCCTAATATTTTTCTGTTAACTGCAACTAAAACAATTTTATTTCTATGTTATTTTTAATCATAAATGTCTCATTTCCAACAAGAACAGGTTTTCTATTGATATATCCTTTAATTCCTAATCCAGGATATGCTTTGAAATCATTAACTTTATGGAGTTTTCCATCTCCCATTTTTTTTACAATTGCTTTGGCAATAGGATGTTCTGAAAATTTTTCAAGACTTGCCGCATAACTCAATACTTCTTTTTCAGAAGATCCTTGGAAAGGAACGATATTAACCACTTCTAATTCACCTCTTGTTAATGTTCCTGTCTTATCAAAAACAACTGCATCTATTTTATGTGCTTTTTCCATTGCTTCTCCTCTTCTTATCAATATTTTATTTTCTACCCCTAGTCCTACGCCAACAATAATTGCAGTGGGTGTTGCTAACCCTAATGCACAAGGACAAGCTATAACTAAAACAGATATTGTTCTGATAATAGAAGAGTTAATGTCTCCTGATGAGAAGAACCATAAAACAAAGGTGATGAATGCAATGAATATAACAAACGGAACAAAATAAGAAGAAATTCTATCTGCAAATCTTTGGATAGGTATTTTCTTTGTTTGTGTTTCTTCAATATATTGAATTATTCTATTGAAAACTGTTCCTTCTCCAATAATGGTGGCCTCAATTTTCAAAGAACCATATAAATTGATTGTAGCTGCAGTGACTTTGTCTCCTTTATATTTACCAACAGGCATAGATTCTCCACTTATCATTGCCTCATTTACTGAAGAATGTCCTTCTTTAACAATTCCATCAACTGGAATTTGTTCTCCTGGCTTAACAAGGATGATATCTCCTACTTCTACTTCTGAAACTGGGATAGAGAATTCTTTCTTTTTCCTTATGACTGTTGCTTTTTTTGGTGAAAGATCCATTAATTTTTTAATTACTCTACTTGCTCTACCCTTTGCTTTTTCCTCTAGATATTTACCCAACATAACAAAAGCGATTAGTACAGCAGAGGTTCCAAAATATTCCGCAACACCACCAGACAATAATATGAAAAGACTATAGAAGTATGCTGTGCTAGTACCCAATGCAATCAAAGTGTCCATATTGGTTGTTTTGTTTTTTAAAGCATTGAAAGCACCTTTATAGAATTTATATCCTGCAATGAATTGAACGGGTGTTGTTAAAATAAAGATCACCCAATGGATATTAGGTACCCATCTAAGAAAATTCTCAAAAATTATAATAAAAGCGGAGAATATTAGTGTGAAATAAAGGATGACTCTATCAGTTTTTTTAACATCATCTTCTTCTCCTTCTATTATTTTATAACCCATATCAGAAACAACTTTCGATAAGAAATCAAAATCTATTTTTTTTTCATTATATTCTATATGTATCTTGTTTGTAGCATAACTCACACTAATTGTTTTAACACCATTTTTTTTTGAAAGAACCTTTTCAATGTTTCTTGCACAGGATTCACAATCCAAACCTCTTATATCAAAACTCTTTTTCACAATATTTGAATACAAGAGTCATTAATAATAATTTCTTTTGAGAAATGCGGGAGACGGGATTCGAACCCGCGAAGGCACTAAGCCACAGGAGCCTCGGTCCTGCCCCTTTGGCCACTCGGGCACCCCCGCAATAGTCTTCAAGATAATCAAAGATATTAAAAAACTAACGAAATGTTTATTTTAATTCTATTTTAATTTCACCAACCCATTTGGCAGTGTAATTGTAAGTCCAAGCTATAACTAAACCAATTATAAAACCAACTATACCTTGAATAATTGGCATTGTAATCACTGCTGTCCACCCATATAATAAGTAGACAGAGACATCAAATCCCATTTGAGTAAAGAATTGGTTTGAAAATGCTGAGAGAAATGAGCTTGTTCCTACAACAAAAACACCCATAATAAAACTACTAACTGTCCAGATAAGAGCAAAAATCTTCGCTGTTGAGATTGGATCTATTTTAGTAAGTATTTTCATAAAAGGATACAATAAGTGATATTTAAAATAAGTTTCTTTAAGATTATTTACTTCTTTTTCTTGCTCTTTTTCTTTCCTGCATTCTCTTCTTTTTAGTACTCCACCTAAATTTAGTAATCTTTTTTTTCCAATTTCTAGAGCTTCTCTTCATGTATCTGAGAATCACGGATCGTTTTAAATAGATTTCGAGAGCACTAATCTAATAGGACAATGATCAGAACCAAAAATATCTGGTAAAATCTCACTTTTTTTTACATTTTTTAGAAATTCGCTTGAGACAATAAAATAATCCACCCTCCATCCTATATTCCTCTCTCTTGCTTTAAAACGATTAGACCACCAAGTGTAGTGTCCTCCTTCCTTTTCAAATTCTCTGAATATGTCCACATAACCTTTATTTAGGAAATATTCAAACCACTCTCTTTCTTGATCAGTAAATCCTGCATTTTTTCTGTTAGATTTCGGATTTTTTAGATCTATTTCTTTGTGAGCTACATTAAAATCTGAAGCAATAACAACTGGTTTTTTCTTTCTTAGTTTTTCACAGAACTTAAGAAAAGTTTTATTGAAATTTAATTTGAAATCAATTCTTTTTAATTCCCTTTGGGAGTGTGGGAAATAAGCATTAACTAAAAAGAAATTCTCAAATTCTAAAGTGAGAACTCTTCCTTCTTTATCAAATTCTTCTCTTCCTAGTCCTTTGATAATTGACAATGGTTCTATTTTTGAATAAGCCATTACTCCTGCATATCCTTTTTTTTCAGCAGGAAACCAATATGATTTGTAACCTAAAGGAATCATTTCTAAATTTGCATCTTCTGGATTTGATTTAACTTCTTGAAAACAATAGACATCAGCATTATCCTTTTTTACAAAATCAATTAATCCATATCCCATAGTTGATTTTATTCCATTCAAATTCCAGGAAATAAGATTCATAATGCTCCTGCCGGGATTTGAACCCGGGTCCTTGGCTCGAAAGGCCAATATCCTTGACCGGACTAGACGACAGAAGCTTAAGAATCGAGAAGATCAACTCTCTTTTAATATTTACTGTTTTTATAAATAAAAATTTAAACAAAGAAGATAAATTTAATCTATGAGTATCTCTAAACACAATAAAGAAATATATGATCACATCTTCTCTGATGAAAAGCGTATAAAAGAACATAAAATTCTCTTCAAAACAAAAAATAAAATGTTAATTTCAATGATAAACAAACAACATAAAAAAATATTAGATGTTGGTTGTGGAGATGGATTTCTTGGTAAACTTATCAAGGAAAAATTCAACTCAGAAGTTCATGGGTTAGATATTTCAAATAAGGCACTTAAAACTGCAAAAAAGAACGGAATTATAACAAAAAAGTTTAATCTTGAAGGAAAAAAATGGCCATATAAAAACAATTTCTTTGATGTTGTGATTGCAGGAGATATAATTGAGCATTTATATGATACAGAAAAATTTGTTCAGGAAGCTTACAGAGTTTTGAAAAAAGGAGGAATTTTCTTAGTTTCAACTCCTAATATTAATTGTTATTACAATAGACTTTTAGTTCTTTTTGGAAAAATGCCTATTTGGATTGAAGCAGCGCCAAATCTTATTTTTACTCCCTTTAGTGATAGGTTTGAAGAAATCTATAACACAGGACATGTGAGGGTATTCAATCGGTATTCTCTTTCAAAACTTTTGAAAACCTTTGGATTTCATGTTGAAAAAATAAAAGGAGTGCCTTTACATCCAGCTAATCCAAATAATTCAAGAAAAAATAAAACATTAGTTTTTTTTGTGAGAAAAATTGAAAGCCTATTTGCAAAAACATCAAGATTATCTTCACTAATTATTGCAAAGGCTATCAAATAAATTTAAGTGGACCCGGCCGGATTTGAACCGGCGACTTCTGGTTCTCTTAGGACGTGGACTTATAAGACCAGCGCCCCGCCAGACTAGGCCACGGGTCCGCTAATTAAGGAAAAAAGGATGAGTTTTTAATTCTTTTGACTACCTTCTTTTTGACTCCATAAGTACAAGAACCGATGCTAAAATTATGCATGTTATAACTATTGGTCTCAAATAATCAATCCATATTATTGCTTTTACCTGTTCAGAATAAGATAACCCAATTATTGAGAAAAATGTTGGGCTTGTGAAAAGAAAATAAACCATAAATCCGATCATTGCAATCATAAATGAATTAATTGGATGTATTCTTAAGACATAGAACATTATGGCAGCAATTATTCCTATAATTATTAATGGACTGATAAAACTCAACATTATGGAAGTTCCTCTTTCACTTGTTCCACTCATTCCTATCATTGTCATAAAAATAGGATTGGTGAATCTCTCATAAAGAGTAAAAAAGAGTATTAATAGGATCATCCCAACAAGTATTTTTTTTGGATCTAAATTTTTAATAATCATTTCAAAAACTCATTGATCTTAAAACTTATTGTTCCTAGATTGGTTCGTATCTCCTCTCCTGAATCCATTTGTTTTATAACAACCTCATTAACTTTCAAATCATTTTCTCCAACAATTACCATTATAGGAATATTTTTTTTGTTAACATATTCCATTTGTTTTCTCAAATTCCTTCCCATAACTTCTGTTTCGGTATTGATTCCATCGTCTCTTAATTTTTTGATTATTTTAATAACTTCTTTGTCAACATTTCCTATTCTTGCGACAAAAACACTTGCTTTTGGCATTTGAGTTTCAAACATATTATTTTCTTCCATAAGATCTAAGATCCTATCTGGTCCAAAAGAAATTCCTGTTGCAGGAATATCTTTCCCAGTAAAGGCACCAATTAATTTATCATACCTGCCTCCTCCTGCAAGAGACCCAAACTCTCCCACTATTTCAAAAACAGGACCAGTGTAATAATCTAAACCCCTAACTAGTGAAAGATTGAATTCAAAATTAACCTTGTAATAATCTAAATATTTGAAAAGTACCCTTAATTCGGATAATCCCTCTGATTTTCCTAATATTTTTTCCACTTCTTTGATTTTACTATTATTATTACCTTTTATAGAAACTATTTTCATGATTTCCTTGACTTTTTTAACTTTTTTGTTTTTTAGTTCTTTTTCAACTCCTCTTTTATCTATTTTGTCAATTTTATCAATTGATCTATAAACATCTAATTTCTTTTTTATCCCTAATTTATCCATTAATTCATCCATCATTTTTCTATTATTTATTCTGGTTTTGATGTTTTTGAAACCCAATTCCTTTAGAATTTGATTAGCACAAGCAATTATTTCTGCATCTGCTAACATTTGATTAGAACCAACAATATCTATATCTGCTTGATAAAATTCTCTGTATCTCGATTTTTGAGGATTTTCATATCTCCACGCTTTTCCAATAACATACCTTTTCAAAGGTTTAATCATTTGTGGATTAGAAGCAACTACCCTAGCTAATGGTGCTGTTTGATCATATCTAAGAGACAACATTCTTCCTGCTTTGTCTTTAAATTTATAAATCAATTTTTCTTCCTCTCCATACTTTCCTTCCAATAATTTAGCATATTCTATGGCGGGAGTTTCTAAAGGTTCAAACCCATAAAGTTCAAAAACATTTTCTATTCTTTGCAGTATCCAATCCATTCTCTTTTTCTCTTCAGGTAAAAAATCTTTCATACCCTTTGGATTCTGCATTTTCATGATATTTTCACTCTCTTTCCTCCCTTTTTATTTTTACTATTTTGATTAGAAAAGAATATATCTTTGGAATACATAATTAAATTGAAATGGAAGAGGTAGGCAAAATCACCCATTTTTTCTCAAAAATTAATGTAGCAATTATAGAATTAAATGGAGAGATCAGATTGGGTGACACAATAAAAATCAAGAGAAAAGATGGAGAGGAATTTGAACAAGAAATTTCATCCATGCAGATAGACCACAATAAAATTGAAGAAGCAGGGCCCGGAGATGAGGTAGGTATGAAAATGAAGGCAAAAGTTAGTGTGGGTGACCTGGTTTACAAAGTTTAATCCTCAAACTTTATTCTTTTCTTTTTAAAACTTCTGGAAAAAGTTTATATATCATACTAGACATCATGAGATAACTTTACCACCCCAATGGTAATGGGAGGGTTTTCCCTTCCATATTAATGATTCTGAGAAATTTAGAAGCGCCCCGAACAGGATTCGAACCTGCGACCTTTCGGTTAACAGCCGAACGCTCTACCGCTGAGCTATCGGGGCTCAAGAAAACTAAAATCCTATTCCGTTTTTAAACTATTTGAATATATTTAAAAAAACAGTTCTTACGAAACAAATTATGGCAAAACAATAGGTTAAATTAAGAAATCTTTTTCAGATACTTTTTGTGGAAGATATTCTTCAGAAACATAGCTAATTCCTTTGTTAGATAAAGCCTCCATTTCTAATTTTCTACCTTCTTTAAGCATATGAGTTATCTCTTCTTGCCAATCCTTTGTTTGGAACCACTTATATTTTAATAATTCCTTAGCTCTTTTGATGTCAACTGGAGATAAGGGTTCAGAAACATTCCTGCTTATTCCAAATTTTTTCATATCTTTTGTTGTTAAACCAAGATATTTTGCATCTGGAACACCTACTTTTTGGCTTAAGAAAGCAAGATTGATTGAACCTTGCTTAATAACACTGTGAATATAATATCCCCATGGATCTGCATCATTAAAAACAATAACTGGTAAATTTAATTCATATCTCATTCTATGGAGTAATCTTCTAATTCCTCTACTAGGTTGACCCTTACCTGTTATCATTATACAATTTAATTTTTTCCAAACCTTATCCTCATTCAACCTCTCCCAAATAGCTGATTTTTCCACAAACAATATAAATTTTGCTGAGTGTTCTTTGAATTTGATAACATCTGACTCAACTTTAGAAGGAATACTCCATCCTCCAGAACCTTGTTTCCTTAAGTCAATCTCATCTCCCGCATCTTCTATAACCAAATCTCCAATCATTGTTCCCTTCTTGTCTGCTCTCAAATTCATTTCTTCTCTTAATAAGTCCAAAGAAACCTCCAAATCTTCTATAATGGGATCCGACTCTTTTTGGTCATTGAATATATTATCTTTCATTCCAGGGATGGGTATTTTTAATGAATAAAATAAGTCTCTTATACTGGTTGTGGCATTTTCTTCAACTAATTTTTTAGCCATTTTGGCAACCATTAACGTTTGCATGAACTTCTTTGTATGAGCAATATTGAAGAAAAACCTCTTGGAAGTTTCTCCACCCAAAGTAATTAATCCTTTTTCAGGGATATATTCTACATTTTTTAAGGACCTTATAGGAATCTCTATTGTTGGATTTTTTCCAGTTTTAAACTCGTTAAAAATTTTATTTCCTAGTTCCTTAAGCTTCTTTTTTGACTCTGTCATAAACATCTCCATACTTATCTTTTAACACTTTTTTGATAACCTTATCTACTTCATCTTTCTTTTTTTCTGTTAAACTTTCTAATGCATCAGAAATAAGGTCAGCATATCTTATAAACAATGAAACCCTTTTCTTACTTTTCTCAACACTATATTTTTTTGTAATATATCTTCTTAATTTTCTTGATGCATCTTGTAAAGCTAATCTGATTTCTTTAACAATTAAAGGATAATTAGCAATAGCTGTTTTACCTTCGCTAGTATAAGGTACCCATGCAGAAAAGAAGTGAACAACAATTGCAATTGGTCCATTAGGCATTCCTTGTCCCCCTGGTTGATTTAACCCATATCTTCTCCAGTCCATTGTTTTAATTGCATTTGCTAAGGCACAGGCACTCATGTCCCATAATAAAGGCATTTTATTTGCAAATCTTAAGATTTTAGCTGATGAATCTGAACCTCCAATTGATCCACCATAAGCAAGACCTACTTCAACCTGAAAAGGAATCCCCCTATAAACTGAAGGTTCTCTTGTTGTAGTTACAACATATTCTGCCTTTAACTCTCCAAAAAGACTTTCACTTAATGCTTCCCCAATTGGAGACAAACAATCAGTAGGAGGTCTCAATAATTTAGCAGAATGCATTGCAGCAATTAATTTGCTTGCCTGTTCTCTTGTGATAACATCCGGTTTCATTTTTGGGTCTAATTTAGCCTTTTCTATAATTCTTTTACCTGAATTTGCTCCAACTCTTGAAAAATCACCTGTTAAAAAGCTCAATAAAGTCTTTGCATTTGTTGTTTTTAACATTCTTAATAAAATACCCATTTCAGTTCCATGGGGGTGTGGTTTTATTGGGATTGGATCTTTTGGAAATTTGTTTGAAGTTCTTTTGAAAAGATACTTTTTCCCTTCTGGATCAATAAGAATTATTTTAGCATGAGGATTAACAATTGAAGTTCTTTTTAAGAAAATAGCTACAGATTTTGTATAAATTCCCTCCATTTCAATATCAATCCTAGTTCCATGGTCTTTATCATCCTCTACAATTGTTTCATCAACAATTTCAGGCCTGTTATTTAGAGTATCAATTATTATTTTTAATTGAGAAGCTTTGTTTTTCTTGCTTATTTTAGAAGTTATAATAGCAGGTTTACCTGTGGTTAATTGACCATATAAAACAGCAGCAGAAATACCTATTCCCTGCTGTCCTCTTGATTGCTTTAGAATATGAAATTTTGAACCATATAAGAGAGAACCAAATATCTTTGGAATTTGTTCCTTAACAATCCCAGGACCATTATCTTCCACTGAAATTCTGTATCTGGTGATATTTGTTCTTAAACTATAATTTCTTGTTAATGTTTTTCCATTTTCCTTTACTGAACTGAGGAAAACTGTGTAATATGGAACTTCTTGCCATGGCTCTCTTTTTATGAAAATGCTTGTTTCTCCGTCTTTGAATTCATATTGAGATGACTTTCTATTAGTTCCTGCAATGACTTCTCTTGTTTTTTTCACAAATTTTATCCCAACAACATCAACTATTTTTCCATCTTTTAGAAAAATCTCTCCCACAACCCTTTCATCGTCTTTTCCTGGGTTTTCTACCAATGTCCAAGTATCTGCTGCTTTCATGACTTTAACCTTTATTTCGGGCAAAGTATCTTTTAACATTTGCTTTAATTCGGTTGTGTCCTTCTTTGCTTTCTCAGCAACATCAATCTTTTTTTTGATTTCAGCTGCCATATCCTCACAAGCATCCATTGCATTATCTACTGCTTCTTTAACACATGTTAAAACAGCTTTTGTTTTAGAATCAAAGCCTAACAAATGCCTATTTTTCTCGAAAAATTCAGCTACAGAAATGCTTCTCTGATTCTTAGCTAGGTCATCTGCAATAGTCATAGGCAAAACCACTAAATTATCCTTTTTATTCTTTTGTCCCGTATTTTCTTTTCCAGAAAGCGAAAAACAGCGGAGTGAGTAGCCCCATCTAATAACTTAATAAATCCTTCTTTTGCGTCCATTACATCCTCATATTCTCCTACTATATTTATTGTTTTCTCATTGATTTTAATAAAACAATCAGTAAATTCCTCTATTTTTCTTCTTGCTGAGCCATCTCTCCCAATTGCTCTTGCCAATATCCTCTTTTCATCATCTCTTTTCTTGGCAAAATCCTCTATTTCAATAGATTCCATAACATATTTCTCATTTTTGAGAAGCATAGCTCTATCAATTATAAAACCTTCTGAAATCGCTTTCAAGACATTTTTAGCGTCCCAACATTCCATTCCATCTCCTGTTATTGTTACTTCTGCTCTGGGACCTATCTTGATCTTAACTTCAAGACTTTTTTCTAAAAGTTCTTGGTTTTCCTTGATTTTTTTGATTCTAGACCTCCTAACTATCAAAAACTCTTCTTTATCCACTTAACCACCTTTTTACGTTTTTCATATCTCTTTTCCACATCTTTTCATATAATGGGTGTTCTTTAAATACTGCTTGTGCCCAATCAATTAAAATAGGTTCCTCTTTATGATTTAACACATTAAATTCATTTAAGTCTCCATGCACAAAATCATATTTTTTCATAGTTTCCATGTAATTATTTATAATTTTTCTCCATTTTTCCTTGTTTTTGGGAGGATTATCCTTTGCTGCAATCGCTGGTTTTTCATTTCCAATGAATTCCATGAGGATTACGTTATTTTTAAATGCAATGGGTTCTGGTGCTCTTATTCCCATATCTATGGCTCTTTGTAAATTACTAAATTCTTTTTTAGCCCATGCAAAGACCATTTTCCTCTTCCCTTTACGAATATAAGGAAATCTATTATCTCCTATAATATATTCTCTCATTGTTTTGAAATTTGAAGTTTCTATTCTGAAGATTTTAGCAGCAACCCTTCCTTTTTCGGTTAATAAAGAGTAAACATCAGCTTCTTTACCTGTTTTAATAGGTCCTTCTATTGTTTCAAAATGCTTTAAAGAAAGAGTGTAAAGAGTTTTAATAGTAAAATCGTCAAAAACTCCCTGATAAACTTTAAATTCTTCTCTCATATGTCCTCAAATTTAAGATGACCATTTCTTCTAAGCCAGTCCACTTGAGCTGCGGTATATTTGTATATTACATCTCCTTTATCTTTGCTTATTGGCCATGGTTTGATAATAATTACATTTTTTGGTTTTACCCATATTCTTCTTGCAAATCTTCCTGGAACCCTACAATGCCTTACAACACCATCTGTGCATCTCACATACATCTTTCTGCAACCCAACAATTGCTCAACAATACCAATTATTTCTTCTCCTCTTGGTAATCTAACTCTAAATTCTTCTTTTTTTTGTTCCATAAAAACAAAGAATAAACTATTCCTTTAAAAAGAGTTCTAATCTCCCATAACAATAACTTGAGCATGAGGAACATTACCTATATTTATAACACAATCTTTATCAGCTAAACCAAGAGAAATTATTTTTTTAACTGATTTATCTCCAACAGCATTAATTATAGTTGCATTTTTAAGAAGAGAATCAATTTTGTCCACCTCTAGTTCTTTTCCATGATAAAATCTTGAACTCACAAAAAAATCATCTTTTAGAGTTTTTCCCACTAGTTCCATATCCGCAAGAGCCACAAGTATTTCTATTATTCCTCCTTGATCAATTCTATGAATTTTTATGGCAACAGTCATTTTATACTCCTCACAGGTCTTCTTGCACCACAAGCAGTGCATTTGAGAACACTTATTCTGCCCTCCTTGATTATTTTTGTGTCAGGTTTTTGACATTCTTTACAAAGAATAAATTCATCCACATATTTTTTGATTTTTTCATTTATCTTTAAATTATTAAATTTTCCAACAAATGTGGCTGTTTGTTCAGCAAGAACACTGTTGGTTCCTAATTCTCTATCTAAAAATTTGAGAACATGTGCTGGTTTTCTATTTAAATGATCAACAATTTTAGAAAAATTTGTTATTGTAGTCCTATTTCCTTGGACTTTGGAGATAGCTTTTGGAATCTCAAATCTTGATTTTTCTATACTTTCTTTTGGAGCTTGATCCATTGCACGTTTCAAAAGTTTTTCATAATCCATCATAACACTCGATATCTCCTTTGTCTTGGTTCATAAACATATCCATCTTTTAAAAGATTATATAATATTGTTTCCACATCTTTTTTTCCCATTTTGATTTTCTCAACAATTTCATCAAAAAAGGCACCTTCTCCCTTATCAATTTCTTCAATCAATTTCAACATTTTTTCCTTTTCTTTTCCATCCATTGTATATTCTTCAGCAACCTCTACATCTTGTGGCTTAAATTCCTTGAATAACTCTATCTTTCTCAAGAAGTACATATTTGGATCAAAGATCCTCCTATTAATCTCAGGAGAAATGTATACTTCATCATTATATTTTTTTAATTTACCAATTGTTTCTACTATGTCTCCTAATCTGACATGATTCATTAATCTCAAATCTTCCCTAAAAACACGAACTCTTATAGTTCCAGTCTCATCATCTATAACTAAGAATCCATAATTTTTATCGTCTGAAACATATTTTTGGACTACATTTCCCATTATTCTAACTCTTAAGATCTCAGCATTATTTACAAACATTCTATCTTCTTTCCATTCCCCCCTCATTAGTTTACCAATGCCTAATTTGTATGCTGTTGCTCTCTCAATCATCTCAATCTCCTAAAAAATCCATGTTTTGGTTCAAAAATTTCTCCTTCTCTCTTCATTTTATCCACAATTTCTTCTGTTTTTGCCTCATCTAAACCTCTTTCTGTTGCTTCTGAAAAGATCTCACTAACTGGAATATTCTCTCCAAATTTGGCCTCCAAATCAGTTAAAATCTCCCTGATTGTGATTATTCTACTTCTTTGTGATGCTGTAATCCCTGTAACAATTCTATCTATGTCTAATTCTCCTGTTTCTGGGTCCACCCCCACTTTTTTCAAGTAATAAGTAACTAGATTTATTGCTCTTCTTGCATCTTTTTTCAATACTTTTCGTCTTAATTGCATCCTAGCACTAGCCTCACTTAATCTGATTAAACCCTCTAATTGACGAGGAGATATAGGAATAGGTCTAACCGTTTCTTCACTAGAACTTCCTTTGTTTCTCAAATTAACATAAAAATTCTTTATTTCACTTATTGCTTCTGAGGTTAATGAAGGATTTATTTTTTTAGAGTATGCAATATATTTTTTCATCAAATCTACTTTTATTGCTGGTTGTCTTATTTCAGGATCTTTTGTTGTGTTTAAAACATAAGAAGCAACTTTCTCATCATTTTCCTTATTTGGAATGTCCTTCATTATAAATATCAGATCAAACCTATTGATCAGAGTGGAAGGAAGATCTATTTGTTCTGCTATAGAAGAATAAGGATCAAACCTACCTAATCTTGGATTTGCTGCTGCTAAAACAGATGTTTCAGACCTTAGTGTAGCTTGAATATTGGCTTTACTTATACTGATTGTTTGTTGTTCCATTGCTTCGTGCATTGCAACTCTATCATCTTTATTCATCTTATCAATTTCGTCAATACAACAAATTCCCCCTCCAGCTAAGACCAAAGCACCTGCTTCTAGAGCCCATCCTTTCAGAAATTCGTCTTTAACTACTGCTGCTGTTAATCCTGCTCCTGTTGCTCCTTTACCGGAGACATATCTTGCCTTTGGAGCAGTTGCAGCAACATACTTGAGGATTTGTGATTTAGCAACACCAGGATCTCCTACAAATAGGATATGAATATCTCCTCTTGAAAAAGTTCCATCTGGTCTCTTTCTTCTAACTCCTGAAAACATTTGTAGAGCTATAGACTCCTTTATTTTTTCATAACCCCAAATAGTTGGTGCTATTGACTGAACAAATTTCTCATAAATTTTTGGATTTTTAGAAAGGAGTTCTATTTGTCTCATATCTTCTTCTGTGACCTCTAATTCTCCGAATTCCTTATCTACTCTTTCTATATTGTTTGCTTCTATTATAAGATCAAATCTTGTTGATTTACTCCCACCCCTTAAAACTAGAGGAACTTCTTTTAAGACCCCATATACTCTAACTTTAGAACCAGGAGCTGTTTTTGCGACAATTTTGGGATCAACCAAATCATCTTGCAAAAACACTGAAATTCTTTTTGATTGCTCTCCCCCCTCTAATAATTCGGGAATTTCTTCTAATACTATCCTTTGGGTATCAACCATTTTTTTTGATTTTGTATCAAATTTTCCAGTTCTTCCACAATTTGTACATCTTCCCGGTTCCTTTATCGTGTTAGTGTTTTGTTTGACTTCAATAGTCATTCCACAACTAGGACATTCAAAAACAATTATAGCAGAAACAGGCCTTACATCACTTGCCTGTCTTACTAATCCATCTGTGACTAATAATTTACTCAAATGTTTACTTCTGATATCTTTTATAATCACATGATTTGTTTCAGGAAGATTTGTTATTCTTGGTTTTAGTTTGGATTCATGATCTACAAGAACATTTTCAAACAATTCAAAGAATTTATCAGGTTCGTCTAAAACCAAATCCGCTAATTCCGGATCATATCTATTTATCTCTTCATAATCTACTTCAAGGCCCCTATTACCTTTTTCTATACTTTTCAGTAATTTGGCGTAGTATTTTTCCTCTACGAATTCCTTTATTTTATCTCTTACTTCATTTTGCATATCCCATAACATTCTTCAGGGTTTTAACAAGCTCATTTATTGCTTTTTCACTTTCACTTTCTTTTTCACTTTCTTTTTCATTTTTGGCGCCTGTGTAAATCCCATAACATTCTTCAGGGTTTTAACAAGCTCATTTATTGCTTTTTTAATCTCTTTTTCATTTTTGGCGCCTGTGCAAACTATTTTCCCCGTTCCAAATAGAAGAAAAGTTATGTGTGATTCTGGAACTTTGTAGACTAAACCGGGAAATTGTTCTGGTTCATACTCTGCTGTTTTTAATTTGAAAGCTAAGTCAATTAGATTCAACTTCTCTCCTATGTCTCCGCTGGCAACTACATTTTGTACCTTAATATCTGGTTTTTGAGTGAATTTAATACCCACCTTTTTAAGCTCTTTAATGACAAGATTAACGGCATTTTCCACAGAATTCTCTGACTTTGCACCAGTACAAACTATTTTTCCAGTGCTAAATACTAATGAAGTTATTTTGGCTGGGAATATTCTTAGAACAAGTCCTGGGAATTGCTCTGGATTGTATTCTGTGTTCTCGAGTGTTCTAGAAACTTTCTCAAGAGGCACTATTGTGTGTAGGTCTGCGCTTGCGACCACATTTTGTATTGTATATTCTTTTTTAAACATAATTACACCTATTTTATAAATAGAACAGTAAATTATTTAAGCTTTCAAACGAAGCACACGCAACAAGGGTCAATTTTTATTAATAAGTATTGTTGTGAAATAATATGGATTCTCCCACTAGAAAAGGAATGTATTTTGGTTTAACTTCTGCAGTTATAACGACTTTGGGTTTGATAATTGGGTTATATGCTTTTACTCAATCCTTAACAGCGATTTTAAGTGGAATAATTATAATTGCTGTTGCTGATGGTCTTTCAGATTCTTTTAGTATTAAGTTATCTGAAGAATCAGAGAAAAAACCAAAAAGAGAAGTATGGAAAACAATGGGATCTACATTTTTTTCAAATTTCTTTTTACAATGAGTTTTTTGATATGTTTTTTTATTTTTGAGATAAATTTAGCGATTATTTTTAGTATTTGTTGGGGGTTCTTTATAATCATTATTTCAAGCTACCATCTTGCTAAAATTCAGAAAACCAGTGCAAAAGCCTTTGTTTTAGAACATTTATTGATTGGAATAGTAGTAGTCGTTCTCACTTATTTTGTTGGTAATTTTGTCAATTCACTTTTTTAAGAATAGATATTTTGAATTTTCTGTCTTTGATTTTAAATTCATTTTCTCCCTCTCCAAATTCAAATCTGGAATTAGTTCGTGTTTCTATCTCCTCTTTATTTTTCTCTAAAATAGCTTCCATTTCCTTATCTGTGGCCAATTTAACCACCATAAAATCCTTTCTTTGCAATTGCTTCTTTTTTCTTTCTTCTTGAATTCTTCTTATTATTT
This sequence comes from Candidatus Parvarchaeota archaeon, assembly GCA_017608385.1. Taxonomy (GTDB): domain Archaea; phylum Nanobdellota; class Nanobdellia; order B33-G15; family B33-G15; genus JAFCFZ01. Next base: position 87,049 of record JAFCFZ010000001.1, on the reverse strand, counting down.
CTCTGACATATCCTTGTTCCATTCCTTTTTCAGAGATTTCTCTATCGAGATATATTGTTCCAAAATCTGTTTTTGAAATAGAATACTTATCTGATTTCATCTCAAATTTAAAATCACTATGGGTTAACTTTAGACCATTAATTTCCATTTCTCCATTGTCTAATTTCTCCATTACTCCTTTTGGATCAGAACCCATAACCTTTGTTATTACTGAAGCTACTTTATCCCCATGTCTTTTTAGATTATCATAATTGAATTTAAAGGACATTTCCACATTAGGATGTTTGTTGGTCAATTCAATCTCCACAACATTAGTATAATTTCTAACTAATTCTATGAACCTATCCATTTTTTTGAGATCATCTATGTTTGAAACCAATAAAACCTTTTCAATTGGCCATCTAACTCCTATTTTTTCCCTGTCCCTCAATGCCATAATGTTTTGAACCATTTTTCTGGCAAAATCCATTTCTTTTTCCAATTTAATAGAGATCAATTTTTTTTCATAAGAAGGCCATTTCTCTAAATGGATACTTTCACCCATTTTCATCTTTTGATAAACCTCTTCCGTGATAAATGGGACAATTGGAGCTGCAAGCAACAATACCCTTCTCATTAAATAATACATATTGTTGAGGACTTTTTCTGCTTCTTTTTTTCCTGAGTTGAATAATCTATCTCTTACTAATTTTCCATACCACCTGCTAAAATCTTCTAAAATAAAATCCGCAATTAATTTACCTGGCTCACTTAATTCATATTCTTCCATTCTTTGAGTTGTTTCAAAAACAAGAGAATTTATCCTTGAAATGATCCATTTATCCTCTTCATTTCCTAGAGAAACTATCTCTTTAGGTTTTATTTTGTGAAGTTTAGAAGCTCCTTCAATCAATTCTTTCAAATTCCATAAGGTATTCAATATTTTATATGCTTCCTTCAAGGATCTTTCCCCAAAGTTCCAATCTAGTCCTGGGTGGGTTGCAATCATTGCTCCCATTCTAAATAAATCTGCTCCATAATCACTCATTATTTTAGGAACCGGAATAAAATTTCCTAATCTCTTACTCATTTTCTCTCCTTTTTCATTCAAAACATGTCCATGCATGTATACTGAATTGTAAGGGCTTTTTTCAAAGAGAAAAGTGTTCATAGCCATTAAAGAGTAAAACCAACCTCTGAATTGATCATGAGACTCAATAATCAAATCAGCTGGATATAATTTTTTGAATAATTTCTGATTATTTGGATATGAAAGGCTTGCAAAAGGAGCACAAGCAGAATCCAACCATACATCTAAGACATCTGGGTTTCTCCTGAATGTTCCTCCACATTTACACTTCCATGTAACATTGTCAATATCTGGTTTATGAAGATTTTTTGGTCTTTTCTTGAGTTCTTTTTTGTTTCCAATAACTTCTATTTTTTTACATTTATCACATTCCCAAATAGGAATAGGAATTCCCCAATATCTTTGTCTTGTTACACACCAATCCTTGATATTTTTTAACCACAAAGAAAATCTCTTTTTTCCTGCCCAATCAGGAACCCAATAAATCTTCTTGTTTTCTTTCAACATCTTTGTTTTGGCTTTTGTTGCTTTGATAAACCATTGAGTTGTTGTTCTAAATAAGACAGGAGTTTCACATCTTTCACAAGTAGGATATTCATGAGAAAATCTAGAATCTCCAACTAGGAGACTCTTTTTATCCAAAGCATCCACTATTTTTTCATCATCTTTTCTTGCTCTGAATCCAGTAAAAGGACCCATATCTCTTAAAACTCCGTCTTCTCCCACATTATTAAAGGGTTTAAGTCCATATTTTTTACCTATTTCATAATCTTCGGGCCCACATCCAGGAGCAGAATGAACCAATCCTGTTCCAGCTTCAAGTGTGACATATTTATCAGTTAACAAGATTTTGTGCATCCATTTTGATTTTGTTTTAGAAAAATAAGGAATTTCTGTGAAAAATGGGTGCCAATATTCCACACCCTCTAATTTTTTTCCCTTCATTGTTTCAATTATTTCAAAATCTCCAAGATTTTTCACTAAATCTTTTGCAACAATCCATGTTTCCAAACCATTTTTGATTTTAACATAATCAAAGTTTGGGTGAACCATTACTGCTAAATTAAATGGAATTGTCCATGGTGTTGTTGTCCATATTATTAAAAATTCATTATCTCTTCCTTTTACAGGAAATTTAACATAAATTGATTTGTCAGATAGGTTTTTGTAAACAATTTCATAGTTTGGAGCTAAGGCAGTTCCACATCTTGGACACCAGTGGAGAACCCTTTCACCCTTGTATACTAAATCCTTTTTCCATAATTCTTTGAAAGACCACCAAACTGATTCTAAATAACTATCATCAATTGTGAGATAAGGTTTGTTCCATGTTGCCCATTCCCCTAATCTGTAAAACACATCAGACATTAATTTTACATTTTTTCTTGCTAGGTCCTCACATTCTTTAACAAACCTTTTTTCCCCAAAATTAACAATATCCTGCTTGTTTTTTAGTCCAAATTTTTTCTCAACAGCAGTTTCAATAGGAAGTCCGTGACAATCAAATCCGGGTTGGTCCCAAACATTAAACCCATTCATCCACTTGTACCTTCTTATAATATCTTTATGAGTTCTATTTAGTAAATGTCCCGGATGAGGATTTCCATTAGCATAAGGAGGACCATCCAAATAAAAGAATTTTTTACCCTTTCTCTTTCTAACCTTTTCATATATTTCATTCTTTTTCCAAAATTTTAATATCCTATCTTCTACTTTGTGCTGATCATAACCCATAAGAATTCCCCAGAAGTAAGGCTAATTTAAAATTTGTGGAAATGACCACAACAATTCTTATAAACCCAAATAAAGAGTTTTGTTTATGGAATTATGGACAGAGAAATATAGACCTCAAAATTTGAGTGAAATATTTGGACAAGACAAAATTGTTAGAAAATTAAAGTCATTTGTAAAGGAAAAGAATTTACCACATCTTTTATTTGCAGGTCCTGCTGGAACAGGAAAAACAACATCCGCATTGGCAATTGGAAAAGAGATCTATAAAGATTCATGGAATAGAAATCTATTAGAATTAAATGCTTCTGATGAAAGAGGAATAGACACAATAAGAACAAAGGTCAAAGAATTTGCAAGAACAAAGCCAATTGGGAATTATCCCTTTAAAATTATATTATTAGATGAGGCAGATTCATTGACAAGACCAGCACAACAAGCATTGAGAAGAATGATGGAAAGATATTCAAGAAATTGTAGGTTCATACTTGATTGTAATTTTTCTTCAAAAATAATTGATCCAATTCAGTCAAGGTGTGCTGTATTTAGGTTTAAGCCCATAAGTGATGATTCAACTATTGTAAGCTATATATTAGAAATATCTAAAAAAGAGGGATTAAATGTTATTGGGGGTGTAGATACTTTAAATATAATCGCAAAGATTTCAGATGGAGATTTGAGAAAAGCCGTCAATATCTTACAATCGTGCGTTTCTTTGGGAAAAGTAGATCCAAAAAATGTTTATGAAATAGCAGGAGCGGTCCAACCAAAGGAATTATTGGATGTTTTGAAAATAGGATTTAAAGGAGACATAAGAAAAGCAATGAACCTCCTGATGGATATAATGATAAATTATGGTTTAGATGGAATTGATATTATCAAACAAATTCACTCAATTATTATAGATGATATGGAAATAGCTCCTGAAAAAAAAGCCAAATTATCTGATAAAATTGGTGAATATGAATTTAGGATGGTTGAAGGAGCTGATGAATTCCTCCAATTAGAAGCACTTCTTGCACAAATGGCATATTTAGGAACATGATAAATAATATAATTGGTCAGGAAAGAGCAGTTTCAGAATTAGTTTTGGCAATAAGAAACAAAAGAAAGGGAATTTTAGTATATGGTCCTTCAGGAACAGGAAAAACTTTTTCAGTTTATCAAATAGCTAAGGAATTAGATTTAGAGATTTTTGAGACAAATGCTGGTGAAAAAAGAGGGCTCAAAGGATTGAAAAATGTTTCAAGAGCCTCAAAACAAAGATCTTTTTTCAAAAAAGGAAAAATAATACTTATTGATGAAATAGATGCTGTTATTGAAAGAGGAGGGATTCCTGAAATTGCAAAAATAATCGAAGAATCAAAATATCCTATTGTTCTTATTGCTGATGATCTGTGGAGCCCAAAATTAAAACAAATAAGAAATATTTGTCAAAAAATAGAATTCAAACCAATTTCCATTCCATCTTTGAAAAAAATATTAAGAAAATATTCAGATGATGAAAAACTGATAGACGTTGCAGCGAAAAATTCAGAAGGAGACGCAAGAACAGCAATAAACAATCTAAAAATTCCCAAAGAAATAATTGAAAAAAAGAGAACAAAAAAGAATGTTTTTATGGTTATGAGAGGGATTTTTAAAAGTCAAGATGAAGAAGCATTTTCTTGGATAAACAAATTAGATAAGGATTTGAATGATTTTAAACAGTGGATTGCAGAAAATATTTGTGAGGAATATAAAACACGAGAAGAAAGAGCAAAAGCATATGAAATGGTCAGTAGAGCAGATGTTTTCATTAATAGAGCTAGAAGAACAAGCTACTATGATTATATGAGATATGCTAGGGTTTTGTTAAGTTTAGGTGTTGCAACAAGTGGAAAATCATACTCAGCATTTACGAAATACAAAAGCCCTTCAAGAATATTCAAAATGATGAAAACAATGTCCCTACGAAGGAAAAAAAAGGAAATTTCAGAAGAATTGGGTAAAATTTGTCATGTTTCAAGAAAAAAAGCAGAAAAAGAGATTTTTCCATATTATAGTTTAATGGTAAAAAATTAGATCTTTTCTGATTCTATTGTTAGATCTCTGCCAGATAAGATTGAACTAAAAACAAAGACATTTTCTGAAAATCTTGTTCTTGTTTCTAAATCTTCTCTCACACTATTATAATCCCAATAAAGAAAATCATCTGGCATGAGATAGACTTTTGGATTTTCATCACCAATAACTCCAACATAGACATAATTAGATCCAATTTGGACTGTGGAAGATGAAGGAAAGGCCTTGTCCTTTTCAACAAAAACAATCAAACCAGTTGAACTATCTTTTTTTCCAAAATAAACATATCTCCTTAGAGACATATCTTTATAATCTCCTTCTTTTGGAAGGGAAAAAGATTCTCCATTAAAATATCCTATAGAATCAGCATCCCCATTAATGCTCCAAACAGGACCAAAAGTAATGTTTTCAGGACCAGAAGGTTCAATAAGAATCATCTTGTTGTAAGCAAAAATGGTTATATTATATATAATATTGAGTGCTTGTGCTTGTGCTCGTACTCTTGCAGGTCCTGCATCCAAAAATTCCCAATTAGATAAAGAATAAGTTGTATGGGTTCCATTGGAACTTCTCCATTGATCTGTTACAAACCAATCATCTGAATCTTTGTACTTGAAAATATTATCATCAAAATCCCAATAAAAATATGAATTTTCAACTGTTTTTGAATTATTATTATAAATCAAATCTGTTTCAAAATCAAAATTTATTGTTTGATTGAGATCATAATATAAATAAAACTTATTACTTCCATCTATGGTAGCTGAAAATGCTATTTTATATTCTGAACCATTTTTTTCAACATATTGGGTTGGTAACAATACTCCATATTCATCTGTGATTCCTATATAATTATCAGTTAAGGTGTTGTTTGATTCAAACCAAAGATCAAATGGCCACCAAGACAATTTTCTCTCAGAATCCATATAAAAAATAGACCTTGATGTAGGAAAATCTCCTGTTATGCTCTTTTTTGTCACACTACCCAAAATAACATTTACAGAAGAGTATGGCGAATGATCTGAATCACAACTCGGAAAAGTTCTACATTCCTCATCTATCCATGTATTAAAATAAAGTCTATAGGTTCCAGAAGTTTCTGTATCAAAGATCAAACTTGAATTGTCTTTGAAAATTCTCATCCAGTCAATATACAAAGAATGAACTTCATTATCTGCTGCTCCTGTTTTATTCAATCCAATCATTACCCCTAATAATTCATTTGAAAATTGGCATTTTGAATCTGAAAAACTAATTTTAGAAGTTAAATAACAAACAAAAAAAGTCCCAGAAGAATTTATTTGATATATCTCCACAAATGAAGAAGAATCATGTTTGTACCTTAATTGAATATAATCATAAGAGGTTCCATTTATTGAGTAATTATACCAAGCATATGAATTTGTAGTAGAAGCATTTAAGAAAATTCTTAGAATATCTTTATTTGAAGAAACCCCTGTTTCAGTGTTATTAGATACTCTAGTCCAAAAATCAGAGTTATTCATATTTTCAAAAACCCTTTCAAATTTAGAGGAATATGTAGGGATTTCATTCAAAAACATTCCATCAGAGTCAAATCTTTTCAATCTAAATGAATTATCATCAATATATCCCACAAGAACAGGATAAGTTCCTTGAATTTCTGACCAATTATTATTGAGTTCACCATAACCATCCTTGTCAACACTGACTGGCATGTAATAATCTAATCTTGATTGATAATACCAATCTAACCCACTTGAATAATTTTGTACAATACCTTTTTCTTCAGAAGATAGGAAGATATTGTATCCAAATCTTCCTATTGCATCTGATAAAGCTGTTTTAAAATGATTTATTGCCTCTTGTTTTGTTGTGATTGCTCCAACTTCATAATCAATATTACTTAGAAAAGAACTTTGATTAGATGTTGTTTTTTCATCTCCCCACCTTGGAAATATTGTTAATTTATAACTCTTTTTTCCTGAAAAAGATGTTTGATCTAATGCATTGAAATATGAATATGAAGAGCTGTTTGAAGTACTCACAAAGAGAGAACTATTGATTAATGAACCAAAACCATCCCCCGAGAAATCAAAATCTACCCATTCTCCTCCTGTTTCATAAATAGGAGATCCAGAAGGATCAACTAAATGACCATAGGTGTGAGGATTTGCACCAGAACAGTAAATTGTTTCGAGGAGATTACTGGATTCTTCGATAACAATTCTGTCATAGAGAAAAGTAATCAATTGTGTGAAACTTTCTCTTGGAGATATCCCATGATTTGCTCTAACTTTTACAGTTATCATAATTGGTCCTGCTTCAGCAACTTCTATTTCTGGTCCACCATCACTATCTTGTTCATAAGAGGTGCCATTACATCTGTAAATAGATTGAATTGAAGTGACTCTATCTGAAGAACTTCCTTTAATATATAATTCAGAGATAACCCCTCCATTATTTTTGTCAATAACTGCCTTGTATTTGGTTGTATTAATTGTTATTTCTGATGAAGTTTCAATATAACTCACCAAAGATTCTTTTTCAGATTCAATATCTCCTTCTCCAACTAAATTGTAATAAATAAAATAATCCTTTGATTCACATCCACTAAATAATATTGGCCAATAAACAGAACCTTCCCTTGTTTCAATATCTTCCCAAACAACTTGAGTAGAACCTCCAACATCTCCAAAAACCCTAATAGTTTTTGGAACAATATTGTCTGGAAAATCCCTATCAACTGAAAAAGTAGAATAACCCCCCCCACATTCATAATTTGTTAAACTTATTCTGAATTTATTGGATAATAGAGGATCATGCCAAATAGAGTAAATATTTTTTGTTGTGGAGGATAAGGTATCCATAAAAAAATCCAATTTATTTGTGTCAAAAGTAGCTTTAATTGCTTCAGGAAGGGACATTAAATTTACAAGAGATACAATAGTGAGTGCCAAAATAATTACAGAGACTATAAAAAATTGTGCTTTCATGTGTACCACGTGTGAAATGTTATTTTAAACAAACCATTATCTGTCAATAAAAGCTTGTTAAATGTCCTTGTGCTTGCTAATAATGCAGATTGAAAAACAGGACTTGTTCCTCTTTTCAAATGATTTTCTTCAAGAGTTATTGTTACATTAGTGTTATTTATTTCATTTATACTTGATGTGTAAAGACCCCCACCCCCATTTACACCATAGCTCATATATGTTGATGTTTCTTCTCCCCCTTTAAGAGACATATTCATCAAAACATCTCCCCTATGTGTTTCTCTTGAATTACTATAAATAATATCTAATTCTGTTGCACTACTTAACTCTACAAATTGGTTTGTAGTATTCCAGATAGTTCTATTATCTGCATAAAATAATATTAATTCAACAAACTCATTAGCTTCAATCTTATCTATCTCAATTGTTAAATTAACAGTGACATGAGTTTCATTTCCTTCATATTCTCCATGACTAAATGGGTCTTCTAAATCCAAAATAGAATTTCCATGATAAACAACTAATGATTTATTCTGTATAGGGTATTCAGCACTGATGTTTATGTTTCTTAAGAAAATTGGTTGGTTTGTTATGTCTGAACTACTTCCTATAACAGTTATAGGTAATTCATACCAGGCCCATATCACATTGTGGTCATAAGAATATCCCTCTGAAAAAAAGTTTATTGAGTCTTCTTTAACTCCTTTTGGAAAATTATATGTAAATCCAACCACTTTGGTGATATTTGCTCCACTTTCCTCAGAAACTTTAACATTAACATATTTTTCAATTTCTACTTTATGACCTACTGAAGAAGGTAACATGTAATAGAATAATGAATCAATTGCTTTGAAATCATAACTATTTAATAGATCTTCAAAAATGTTTGAGTTTTCAATAATATTCAAGATTTCTTTTCCTTCCTCTCTTACTACAGGAACTCTGGAGAATTCGTTCATAGCAGTGGTAGCCCAGTTAAGGATTCCAGTGATAAGAACAATAGCTATAACTGTTTCCAAGGTTCTTGTAAATCCTTTTTTGTTTGTTATTTGAACCACCATACATTTATTTTATATTCAGAGGGGAATATTTTTTGATCCTTTACCACTGAAGTAAAACCAATTAAAGAAGAACTATATCCTCCTGAACTTACACCACAATTATTTTTTAAAGGAACAGTTCCCACATAAACATCTTCTTCATCAATTCCTGATAAACTACTTATCACAACGATTCCTTCATTTTCAGTCAATACATTAATCCTGTCTTCATCTGTTGAATTGATTCTTAAAATTAAATCAAGCAATCTATTTCCAAAGAAATCTTTTACAAAATCAACTTGATCATTAGTTTCATTTGTTAATAAAGATAAACTTGCATGAGTATTTTCAGGAAAAACAAGGAGTATTGATATGTTTTTTTCAGAATATTCTGTTCCAGCTATAATACTCAATTTATTTCCATCTCTATAAAAAACAAGACTTCCTTGAGTTTGGTTAGGAAGAGTATAACTAATATCATCTTCAGGCAAAGGAAATCCAGTAATGGTAAATTCTGTTTTTATGCTTTCAATAGCCTCATGATAAAAAATACAACTATCTGCTATATCAGATAAAGTCATTCTTTCATCTATTGTACTTCTTAGTATCTCCATAACCTGATTTTCCCTGCTTTTAATAACTGAATTTGAAAAAGGAATAGTGAGATTGATTATAAATTGAAAAAGAAAAATCAGGAAGAAAACAAATAAAATATAGCTCATTATTAAATCCACATTAATTTGAGCTTTAGATGATGAGTATTTGATCATTGACAATTTTTTCATAATCCTCATAAGTTGCTTTTATTTTGACGTCATATATATCTTTCTCAATAGGTGTTTCCATTTCAATAGAAAAATCACCTTTATCATCTGAAGTAGCAACTGCATAGATATCACCAATAAATACTTCTATCTCTCCTCCTTCCACCATGTTTCCTTCAAATTTTAAATTTCCATAAATTGAGATAGTTCCACCCATTGAAACCTCTTTGTCTAGAATTGAAAAGTTAACATCAAAACTAACTGGATAGATAAATACCATATATGTTACAAGACTTATTGGTAACATTATTGCCAAGTGTTTGAAACCAGCTAATAAATTTCCTTCCATTGTTTCTCCTGCAACCAAAGCATTGGAAATAGATTGAATGATTATTGTCATGAAAAAGAGAATTTTGAAATAGGCATAAGAAGGAGGACTTCCAGCACCACCAAGACTCACAAATCCTTCTCCTCCAGAAGGTTGAGTTCCTACCATGGGTATCAAAACACCATACATTGAAACAACAATTCCTATGAAAATAAAATGAATAACATAAACAATTACTACCTGTTCTTTTAGAATAGATGTCTTGTCTTTCTCAACATTTTGAAGTTCGGTGGTAGCAGCTGCTATAGATTCAGTTGTAGTAGCAATGTCTCCTCCTGAATAATAAGATTGAAGAATTATTGATAAACCCCTATTAATGTAAGGAGTGTAACGAAGCTTGTTTTTCATTGTTTTTACTGCTTCAGGAAATGGAACACCCCAACTAATCATATAATTTAATTTACCTACCTCTTCCGATAGTGGACCATAATTTGTTTTAGTAGCATTAGTTACTGCTTGAGGGATTGTCATTCCTGCTCTTAATGATTCAGCTAAATCTCTTAGAAAATCTGGGAATCTCTCCTCCATTTTTTTTGACTTTGAAAAACCAGCATATTCTGCTAAAAATGAAGGAATTGCTATTGAAATTATTGCAAAGATAACTCCATATGCCATATTTTCAAGAGTAAATCCAAAAATAGCTAATCCAGCTAAAAGTCCAACTATTGAGATTCCAGCTGAGATTATTATTACTCGATTTCTTTTCATTTTATACCTCGGTTGGGGAAACTGATTTTAGTATTACTATGTAAACTGCAGTTATCATAGGTAAACCTATGACTATTAACATCATTTGAACCATTTGCAGTTGTTCTGTGAATCCTCCTATAAGTGACATTATTGTTGTTAGAACAAGTATGAAAACAGAACCAACAATTACTATAGTAATATAAATCTCAAGAAACATTGAAAGAGTTCTTGTGAATTCTTCTAACCTTCTTTTGTATAATTGGGCAAACCCCTTTGCTTTTTCATCAAGAAAACCCTTTAAATCTCCACCTGAAGTTATGGTACTTCTCATACCCCATAATAATGTTTTTAGGTTTTCTGAAGCAGTTCTATCTGCAGCATGTTCAAGAGCATCTACAATATCAAGCCCAAAAACCTCTATATTTTGAACAATATCTGTTGCAACAGCAGAAACTTCACTAAATTCTCCAAATTCTGATAAAATTTTAAATATTGAATGAGGGGGAACTCCAGTTCCAGCAATTGTGGACATGTATATTGTTGAGAAGAAGATAACATTATCTATCTTTTTCCTCTTTGATTGGATAAGTTGAGTTGGATAAATACGAAAAACCAACATTATGACTCCGAAGATTGGAATAGAGATAATTATTGCTCCAATAAGTGCTATAAGTACATCAAAAAAGAAAATGAAGAGAATAAAAAACACCATTAAAAATCCTACAATTGTGCCTATAATTGCTGAAAAGAGAAACATTGAGAAATATTCGTCTAAAGAGTATCCAGAACCTGAGATTTTTAGATTTTCTTGTAAGTCTGAAAATATGCCCGAATATTTTTTTGCAGTATTTTTGAATATTTTATAAGAAAAAGTCGTAAGACTCATAACTCCCCTTCTCCTTTCATGAGATCTCCAATAAATTGTGGATTAGTGTAATATGACCCAACAAGCTTTGCAAATCTTTTGAAATCCTTTATTTTTTTGTCATGTAACCACTTTAATATTTGTACTCTTCTACTCATCTCATTTTTTAAATCATCTATTGTAAAACCCATTCTTTCCCTAATTTTATCCAATAGAACACTTTTCATCAGAACAAATTCGTCTTTCATAGGATCCCATCTAAATGAATTATTTGTAACCAAATCTTTCCTTGTGTAATCATAACCTATTATCTCAACAATTTCGCTAACTCTTCTGATATAACGTCCCTTTCTTTTCGTGAGCATGAGAAAAACTACTAGATCTAGATTTTCCAACATTGCCATAGGTAAATCCATTGGTTTTGTGGTTAATCTGTCTATAATTGCAGACAAGGTATCTGCGTGTAAAGTTCCAAGACCAGGGTGCCCTGTTGCCATTCCTTGGAACATTACATATGCTTCAGCTCCTCTTACTTCCCCTACTATTACATAATCTGGTCTCTGTCTTAATGACGCCTTTAAAAGATCAAACATTGTTACATCTCCATATCCTTTCAATCCAAAACCAGTTCTTGCTACTACTGGGATCCAGTTAGGATGGGGTAATTGAAGCTCTGCAGTATCTTCTATACTAACTATCTTTAATTCAGGTCTTATGAAAAGACTTAGAGCATTTAGAAAAGTTGTTTTACCTGTTGCTGTTGGACCACACACTAAAACAGAAAGACGGTTTTCTATACACAACCAAAGATAAGCAAGTATTTCTGGACTTGCTGTACCATAACCAATAACATCAACAGGAGTCATTGGATTTTCAGGGAACTTTCTTATTGTGAAGTTACTTCCTCTTCTAGCTATGTCTGTACCTAATGTTGCTTGGACTCTTGAACCATCTGGTAAGGCTCCATCTAAAAGAGGTTGAGCTATTGTTAGTGTTCTTCCTGTTTTTTGAGCAATTTTTAAAACAAAAGAGTCTAATTCCTCCTTTTTTTTGAAAACAATTGTTGTTTTGAGCTGACCATAAATAGGATTTCTATGATAAATAAAAATAGGAATATTTGTTCCATCACATGAAATATCTTCTATGTTAGGATCATGCAATAAGGGTTCAATTAATCCTAACCCAATGAAATCTCTAAAAAGATAGTATTGAAATTTGAGTTTGGTTTTATCATCCATTTTTATTCCAAGATCAGAGGTAATTTTAATGAATTTTCTCATCAAATATTGATATGCGCTTTCTAATTTGATTTTTGAGAAGTCAATATCTAACTTTTCTCTTAATAATGATTTTATCTCTCCCAATTGATCATACTCTTTTTTATCTAATCTTGGCTCGATTATTTTGTAAATTAATGAATGAGTTGGTTCATTCCAAGATATATTTGCCCAAGCAACCGTTACTTTTTTCCCCTTAAATTTCATTGAAACAAGCGGGTAATTTTCACTGACTGCTTTTAATTTTTCAGTCATTTCTTCGCTTTCTACTCCTACAAAAGGAAATTCTTTTTCAACAATTTTTAATGGGATTGCTTCATATCTCTCTCTTAGAATCGATTGTCTCTGGACTACAGGAGCTTTTCCATATCCTTGTCCTTGCATAGGCATTGGAATTGGAACTGCTTGAGCTGTGGCAGGAGCAAATTGTGGCGCTTGACCTGGAGGAGCAGCCATTGGTGCTGGTGCACCTGAAGAACTTTTTTCTCCCGTAGGTTGACTTTGTCCTGTACCTTTAACAGATCCAATGTTTCCTGTAACATTTGAAGCAGAAATATTTGAAGGACCTCTTACAGTACTCGTCCCAAGATTAATTTGAGTTACTTTAGCAGAAACAGGAACAGTTCTTATTTCAGGAACAACAATCACTTTTGCAGCTTCATAACTTCTTTTTGACCTATTACTCTTTACTTTTGATATTTTTGCCCCTAAGTTTCTGTATACCTTACGAGCCATAAGAATTTAGATAATCTTTACCTTTATTACTGATTCGGTTACAGAACGGCCAGATTCAAGTCTTTTTGTTTCTCCTTCCTTATTTACTTGAATTATATGAGATCCTGAAGTAGCTGCACAACCCCCTTCACATGTTAAGTTAAGTCTTATTTTATCTCCAGTTATTGGGTCAACAAGACTTCTGAATTGAACTTCAATGAGAACTCTTTGGGTTTCTCCTAAACCAATAGATCGTGCTATCATTATCCCCATTTCATCTTCTCCTAAAACACCTTCTTTTTCAACTTGTTTTCCAACAACATTTAAGTTATAACCAGAATCATTTAGGAACAGTAAATTAAATGTGGTTCCATATTTCAAAATAGTATCTCCTTCTACTCCACAATCAACAGAGCATCCCATGTTAGATCCATCAACTGCGATACATGCATAATCATATTCATTTGTGGCTGTTCTCTTGAAGAAAACAAAATCAAATGTTCTTGAGGTTCCATCCCCTAAATTCAATGATTGTTGTTTATACTTTATGGTGTCTCCTGTTGTTGCACACATTGTTGCATCTGGTTTAGATCCATCAGTAATTACTTTTGTGTTTTCTCTTTCATAAGGAAGCTCATATGAATTTAAGGGCGACCAAGAAACCGACGAAATAATTGGTATACTAGTCACTGTCTCAAAAGCTATCTTGTCAGTAATAGTCAATTTCTCATTGACACCTAAATTTAATTCATATCTCCCAGTACTTCCAGTACTTGCTGCCTCAATAATCATATCCTTTAAATTGATTAGGTCATTTTTAGCAGAATCAATGTTTGATTTATCTGCTGTCTTCTGAATTAAAGGTCTGCCCCACACATAAGTGAGACTAATTATAGAGATAATAATACCAGAAATAAGTACGCTACTAACTACTGTGGATTGTCCTTTTTTCATATTAAATCAAATCAAAAAATAAAGGTTTATTTATATCGTACTACCTGTGCAGCTTGTTGTTGCAGATGTACCCTTTGGTGAGTTAACTGTTACAGTATATACTGTTGCTTTAGTTAGGTTGTAACTTGCAGTCACTATTGATACATTTGTAAATTCAACTTTTGTTGCAACACCAGATGATAGTGCTGCTTGACTTGTTTTGGACCAAGTACCAACACTCGCACCAGTAGAGTCTACGACAAAAGCATACCAATCTCCAATAGGCATTTGGTTGGATCCAGTAACACTAAGGTAAGCGTCTACTTGTGTACCTGTTGTGCCATTATACAAACAAGATGTACTTCCAGATAAAACACTGATACCGTAACCTCCACCTAAACCAGCAGATGATATTGCTCCCTGCGCTTGCTGCTGTAGGTTGGACTGAATTGTGGTCATCCAATAATAAGCAGCTGCTGCAGAACTAACTGTCATCATGAGCAATAAAACAATTGCTATAACAGGTGTAATACCTTTCTTATTCATGTTAAACACATACATCAAGAATGTTTAAATAGTTTATCACTTAGGTAAACAAGATGTTGTTGCAGAACCCCCTTTTGGTGAGTTAATTTGAATAACATATTGAGTTTTATTTGACAAAGAACTGCCAGACAAAAATTCAAACAATATGGGAACTGTTTCCCCCGAATTTAGAAAAGTAGTATTTGTCCAAGTTCCAACATTTGCATTTATTGAATCCTTTACAAAGATATACCAATCCCCCATTTCAATATTATTTGATCCCGTATTTGAGACATAAACTTGAATTGTTCCATCAACTCCTGATTCACAAATAACTCCTCCCGCTAAAGCAGAAATTTGATAATTCCCCCCTAAACCTGTGGAAGATATAGCATTTTGAGCACTTACTTGGAGATTAGATTGAATAGATCCCATCCAAAAATAACCAGCAGAAGCAGCACTAACTGTGATCATAATCATTAAAACAATAGAAATCACAGGAGTGATTCCTTTTTTATTCATTAATAGTTATTATGATACATAGATTTAATTGATTTTTTATGTTGTTGCTCTACAGCTTGTTGTTGCTGATGTACCCTTTGATGGACTCACTTGGATTGTATATGTGTTTCCTGAAGACATTCCATTCCCAGAATCAAGTGCAAAGGTTATTGTTAAAGTGTTTCCAGAATTAAAAGCAGATTCAGAACTAGACCAGGTTCCCACTCCAATGTTTTGGGTATTTTTTAAGAAAGAATACCAAGTTCCAGCAGGGATGGTTTGAGTGCCTGCATTTTTTACATAAACTGTTACTTCATCTGAAGTACCATTACAAGAAATACCTCCAGAAAGGATACTTATTCTAAATCCTCCACTAATACCTGAAGAAGCAATAGCACCTTGAGCATCTTGTTGAAGACTTGATTGAACAGTTGTTATCCAATAATATGCTCCTGCCGCTGCAGAAACAGTCATCATCAACAATAAAACCGTTGCTATAACAGGTGTAATCCCTTTTTTAGATAACATAACCGCCACTTTCAGCTGTGTTACTTCTTACAGCCTCACCAATTAATTGTTTAGTATACATCTTTTTCATATAATCTAAAAGACCCTTCATTTCTTTCATTGTTAAAGCATTTTGTTCTTGCATCTTTTTCAATTCAGTAACAATAGGTTCAATACTAATTTTTCCTCCTTCCTTATCCGAATCCATTTCTAGGTCACCTGCTTCTTTTAGAATATCAACCATCTCAACGACATTTTCAGTAAGATCTGTTGTTTTTATCATTAATTCAGTCATTTTTGCTTGCAAATTTATACTGACTGTAACCATTTTATCTGTTTGTTCTGCTAATTTGGTTATGGCAGACTCAAACTGATCAAGAATTTTTGTTTTCTTCTCGATTTGTTCAATCTTGTCCTCTAAATATTTTAACCTATTATTAGAAGGACTAGACTTAGAACTCTTTTTAGGCATGCTAAAAATAAAGAAGAAGATATATTAAAAAGTTTTAGTAATCTCCCATAGGAGGCATCTGTGGATTTTGCATTTCTTTTCCAGAAGCAGCAATCACATCATCTATCCTTAGTATAAGAATAGCTGTTTCACTTGCAGATTTAATTGCTTGAGTCTTGACTTCCAACGGTTCGATTACTCCTTGTTTCAACATATCAACAATTGTTCCTTTGAAAACATCTACACCATGATGTTTGTTTCCAGATTCATGACTTGCTTTCAACTCAACAATCATATCAATTGGATCAAGACCTGCATTTTCAGCTAATGTTCTTGGAATAATCTCCATTGACTTTGCAAAAGCTTTTACAGCTAATTGTTCTCTTCCTGCCATTCCTTGAGAAAACTCTTCTAATTCTTTAGCTACTTCTATTTCAGGAGCTCCTCCACCCGGAACAATTGTCCCATTTCTTATCACTGAACCTAAATCTCCAAGAGCATCCTCAATAGCTCTTTCAATTTCGTCCAAAATATGTTCAGTACTTCCCCTTACTAGGAGTGTGACTGCTTTTGGATTTTTACAATCAGTGACAAAGGTTAAGGCATTATCCCCAAATTTTTTCTCATAAACTTTTCCTGCAAACCCAATATCTACATTATCAATTGATTTGAGACTATTGGAAATTTTTCCACCAGTTGCTTTTGCCAACTTTTCCATATCAGATTTTTTAACTCTTCTTACAGCATAAATTCCTTTTTTTGCTAAAAGATGTTGAACAAAATCATCTATTCCCTTTTGACAGAAAACAACATTTGCACCACTTTTCTCAATCTTGTTGACCATGTCATTTAGTGTTTTTTCTTCTTGTTCTAAGAAAGCCTGTAATTGGTCTGGAGAAGTTATTCTTATTTGAGCATCTGTTTCAGTTTCCTTCACTTCTAAAGCAGCATCCAAAAGGAGTATTTTAGCATTTCCCATTTTTGAAGGCATTTCTGAATGAACTCTTTCTTTGTCAATGACAATACCATGTATTAGCACTGTATCATCAATTCCTCCACCAGTTCTTTTTTCAATTTTTACATTGTTTAGGTCAACTTCATTTTTATCACTTATTTGGATAATTGCATCAACCAAGAGCTGTGCTAATTTATCTCTTGCAACTTCTGCACTCTTTCCTGTCATTGCTGTTTTTGCAACTTTTAACATATACTCTCTTTTTTTATCATCAACCTTTATTGCCATCTTTTTTAGAGTTGCTTCTGCTTTTTCAGATGCTAGTCTATATCCTTTTGCAAGTATTGTAGGATGAATCTCTTGATCAAGCAATTCATTTGCTTGTTTGAGTAATTCTCCAGCAATAACTACTGCAGTAGTAGTTCCATCTCCAACTTCTTCTTCTTGAGTTTTAGCAATTTCAACCATCATTTTGGCTGCAGGGTGTTGTATTTCCATTTCTTCTAAAATAGTCACACCGTCGTTTGTAACTGTAATATCTCCTAAAGAATCAACAAGCATCTTATCCATTCCTTTAGGGCCTAAAGTTGTTCTAACTGTTTCAGCAACAATTCTTGCAGCCATAATATTTGTTCTTTGAGCATCTCTTCCAATTAATCTAGAATAATTATCTGGAAGTAGGACTATTGGCTGTGTTGCTTTATTTTGATTTCCATTCATTTCTCATAGCACCTCCCACCTATATTATAAGAATAAATTAATCACCTACAACTGATTTAAAAAATTTACTAATGAAAAAAAAGTTTATCTTTTTCCTCTGATTCCTTCTAATTGGGCACCTACTACTAATAGAACCATGACATTTATCCAGCTCATTACTGCTGTAATTGTTTGCCATGGACCCTCTATAACAGGTAAATTAACTGCTGCATAGAATAGTGCAAGTCCACAAATTCCAAGGACCACAATGGAGAAAATGTATAGCTTTTCTACATCATTAGGTTGTTGGTATTTCATGTTTTTATAAAAACATCTACTTGTTTAAAACTCTTTTCTTTTCAAGAACAAAAAACATATGGTCTTTTTTAAAAGGTTCAAGCCTTTTTTTATCTATAATCTTAAAATGACTTTTTAGTCTTTTTTCTACTTCTTGGAAAATTTTATTAGGATTTGCAGTGACATCTATACTCCTTGATTTAACTGCAAAATAAACATAACCTCCATCTTTAAGGAACTCATCACAATTTCTGATTAAAATGTCTGTTTGTTGAGGTGAAGCGATATCTTGATA
The DNA here is from genome assembly GCA_017608385.1 of Candidatus Parvarchaeota archaeon. Lineage (GTDB taxonomy): Archaea > Nanobdellota > Nanobdellia > B33-G15 > B33-G15 > JAFCFZ01. Next base: position 68,309 of record JAFCFZ010000001.1, on the reverse strand, counting down.
GATTACATCACATTCTGGAACCATATTTTTGTAAGAATCAATACTTCTTGCATCTGCTAAAATAGGAAACATGTTTTTTCTTGATTCTGCAACAAAAACTAGATCTCTCAAAACCCTAGCAGACATTTCTAAACAGAATACATAGCCTTCTTTACCAACAATATCTGAAACATGACTAGGTGTAGTACCACTTGCAGCACCCAAATAAAGAACTTTATCTCCTTTTTTGATGTTCACTCCCCTTATATTTTTCATAATTGCTGCGCCTAACTTGCTTCTTTTAGGGTTCCACATTCTATATTCATTCTTTCCATCTTTTACTAACACTTCTTTGTAAACTGAATTTCCTTTGTCAAGATTTAGAGTAGCTAAGTCTCTTCCGCGCATAAATACACCTTGAACTCTTGTCTTTTTCATCTTCTTTCCTCCAACTCTTTCAAAAGTTTATCTCCTATGAATTCTCCATCAAAATAATCTATTTTAGCAGCAATTGCTGCTTTTGAAGCTACAGTCCTTGCAAATCTGCCTTTATCTTGTTTCTTTGCTTTTGCAACAATTGGATGTTGAATTATTACACCATGTTTTGGTGGTTTTGTTCCACTTCTTAAATGTCTAAATAATGCTTTTTCAGCTCCCAATACTTGAATAGTGCTACTTGGCATATTTACTAGGTTCTTTAATGAACCCGCAATAGAGATAATTTTTGCGGCTAACATCTCTCCCAATACTTTACTTAGATTCTTAGCAAATGAATTCATGAGTGTTTCAATATTTTTGACTATTTCCTCTCTTAATTTTATCAATTCCTTTATCTGTTTTGAATATGATTTCAAAAGAATAAGAGTTTTTTTATCAAGATAAAAACCCATATCTCCTTCTTCTCCTTCTTTTTCCTTTTCAATATTTTTTATTAATTTTTGAATATCTAGTTTTTTGAACTTCTCTGGTCTATAAAGTCCATAAATTTCACTAGCTCTCTCATAAAAGGTATTGATTATCTTATCTATTTCTTCTGAAGAATTAATTAAGTGAGAGGCAAGTATGTCTGGAGTGTAAGATTCTCTAATTCTTTGTTTTGTCATTAACAAATAAAATTCATGAAGAAAAGATCTTAATTTGTCCTCATTTTTGAAAATTTTCATACCTGAATCAATAAAATCTTTGTCTCTTCCCCCACTTTTTTTGAGAAATTGTTCTACTGCGGACTTAGGACTATCAAATACTTCTTTTCCATAGTTAAATGGAGTTTTTATCATGAATAAAACCATATCAAGTAAGTTTTTAAATGTTTCAAGAATATTAAAAATCAATGGGGTTAAGAATAAAATCTGGAATTCCTGGTTTGGATAAAATAGCTAATGGCGGTTTAGAATTAGGAAGTGTTATTCTTCTTTCTGGCGGACCAGGTACTGGAAAAACCACATTTTCTCTACAATTTTTAATACAAGGTGCTCTTGATGGTGAAAATGGTCTTTATGTTTCATTTGAAGAAACAGCTGAGGATCTTATAAGAGATGCTTCCGCATATGGTTGGGACTTGGAAAAACACATAAAGAGCGGGAAAATAAAATTACTTCATTTTTCTCCTTTTGAATATGATAAATTTAAGCAGGAGTTCTCACTTTTGTTGAAAAGAAACAAAATAAAGAGAATTGTTATAGACTCTATTTCTGGAATTGGATTTTATCTAAAAGATATTTATGAATTAAGAAAAAATATTTATGAATTAGGAAAGACAGTGAAGAATAATGGATGTACAGCTATAATGACTTCAGAGATTATTGCCGAGAAAGGATATTCAAGGTTCCAAGTAGAGGAGTTTTTATCAGATTCTGTTATTGTATTACACTATGGTGGATTGGGGGGAGATTTTGACAGAAGCCTTCAAGTGGTTAAGATGAGAAGAACAAAACATAAGCAAGGTTTGTTTGCATACAAGATATCTAACAAAGGAATTTCAATTTCTTTAAGACAAGCATAAGTTTTTTAATACATTCTTTTTTGGAAGATTCATGGAAATCTCAATAGAAAAGATAGACAAGGAAACAATAAAGGTTCGTGTTAAGGGAGAAACAACCACTTTGATTAATATGTTGAGACATAAACTTGCTGAAAATAAGGATGTTTTAATCTCTGGTTATAAACAAGATCATCCTCTCATTGATGAAATGGCACTTCTTGTCAAGTCAAAAGGAGACCCAAAGAAAACAGTGGTTTCAGCACTCAAATCATTAGGTAAAGAATGGAAAGAATTGGAAATCAAATAAACTTAAAATATCTCTCCTTTTTTAATTTGCATGGACATCAAAAAGACTTTGAAGAAAATATGGAAATTTTTATGGGAAGATGAGTCTCCTCAAAGTTATATTGCGTTTATTATTGTCTCTTATTTACTTCTAAAATTTATTGCTTATCCTGGATTTTTGTTAATAATGGGGTGGCAGGATGTTGTTTCAGTATTAAGTGGAAGTATGATACATGCTGAAAATGTTAATACAACTTATTTTGATTGGCTTGATTCCAGAAGCATAAATTATTCAGAATTTCCATTCCTAAATGGATTAAACCCAGGTGATGCTGTTACTGTTGTAAGAGTTTTACCTGAGGACATTAATGTTGGAGATGTAATCATTTATGTTCCTTACAAATATACAAATAGTTCCATAATTCACAGAGTTATTGCTAGAGAAAAACAAGGAGAAATATATTTCTACACTACAAAAGGAGATGCAAATATAGGAATAGGTATTTTTGAGATAAATATAACATATGATCAAATTTTAGGAAAGGCAGGTATTGCTATTCCTATCTTAGGATACCCTAGAGCAATCCTCCATAACTTTTTAGGAATTTAGAAAGGTTTAAAAAAAAGGCTGTTTCTTATTGAGAAGTATGTTTTGTCAGAAGTGTGGGTGTATTTTAGTACCAAAAGAGCACAAGGGGAAAAGAAGCTTTTATTGTAAAAAGTGTGATAAATATTCTAACACCAATAAAAAAATAATTGAAAAGGGCGAAAAAAAACAAAAGATAGTTTTGATAAAAGATGAGGATGAGAAGATTACACTTCCTGAAATAGATAAAGAATGTAGAAAATGTGGTAATAAATCAGCATATTTTTGGGTAGAACAAACAAGGGCAGGTGATGAGGCACCAACTATATTTTATAAATGTACTAAATGTAAAAAGGTCTGGAGAGAATACAGCTAATTATTCTTTTTTACAATACCTAGTTCTTTTAATTCTTTACCACTAACTTTCGATTTTAGTGTCTTAAAAAACCTATAAAGAAACATCCAAGTAATTAAGAAAACAAAGAGTAGAACAATTCCACCTACCCCTACAAATTCTGAAAAGAATATTCCTATAAAAAGAGAAGAAATCACTGCCGCACTGTCTATACTTAAAAGTCCCTGTATTCTTCTTGATTCGATCATTTCTTGATAAGTCAATCTTGTTTCAGCTGCAAAATCTATATTTTTTAAAAAATTCAATAATAGACCCCACAGATTCAAAACATAATTGTGATCAGATTTTATTTGATAACTCCATTTGTTCAATTCAATTTTTTCATAAAACTTGTTTTTTTCAAAATTATTAATTAACCTTTGGATTACTTGACCCCCATGTTCTATTTTAGATATAATCTCTCCTGCCCTTTTTTTTACTAAATCTAAAGAAAAAACCACTTTTTTCAAGGATTTTGGATCTATTTCACTTCCTAAGAGATTAAAGATATTATCTGCTTTATGGTATTCTAATTCCATTTCATCCATCATATCATAATTTGATTTAGAAAGTAGAGTCAACAGATTAATGTCTTCTGCTAATAATATTGCCTTTTTTTCTGGACCAGAAATATAATTAATTTCACTCTTTGAATAATCTTTTTCGTATTTTAAGATAAATTCATCAATTTTAATGCTTTCTTTTGGCATTTCTTTTTTTGGAGAAATAATTGTTACTGTTATTCCTGGTTTCAATATATCTCTTTTTATTTGTTTATATGTAACTTTGTGGGAATTTTTTACAATTCTCTCCAAAAACAAATAAAACATATCATCTCTTATTTCCTCTAAACTTTTTTTACTCTCCAAAACAAAAGAATATAATCCATTTTGATTCATACTAAACTTTATCTTTTTGTAACCTCTAAAACCCTCTATATAACATTTCAATTCTTCTTCAAGAGAGATATTGCTTATTATCAAACTTAATTTGTCCAAAGATTTTTTTACTTCTAGTAAATGTAAATGACTTCTAGGAATCCAAGAACTTACAACCATTTTCATTATTTAACATAATACTTTTTGTTATATATTAATAACTATCAGCTAATTTTTTAATAAGAAAAAACAATCTTTTTCTATGGAAAGAAAGGTTACAAAGCCAAGCAGGATCAAAGATATGATTCCTGGTGAAAGGATGGCGATTCTTGGAACTATTGTAGAAAAAGATGATTCTGGTTATTTTGTATTAGATGATGGAGAAGGAAAAGCAACTGTTTTAGTTCCTTCAGATGAAATGTTGAAAGACTTAGAAATAGGTTCCTTAGTAAGAACAATAGGAATTGTTATTGAAACGTCCGAAATAAAAGCAGAGGTAATCCAAAATATGAAAGATCTTGACACAAAAATTTACTTCAAATATATTGATTTTCACAATAAATTTAAAGAAAAGGAAACTAAGTCTCTAAATGAAAAAGGCTCTAATGATGGGTAATAGAACCAAATTTTTGTTATTAGGAATTATTATTGCTGTGTTAGGCGTTGTCTTTTTTATGAATTTAATACCATTACCATTTGATATGACAGTCCCAATATTCGATTTACTTGGTTTTGGATTAACAATACCCCTTCTAATGATTATAATTGGAGTGTTACTGGCGGGAATTAGCAGATTGTTTTCTTTTTAATTAGATACTTTCATTACTAAAAATATATAAAATCAAAACAAGACCCTTAATCTATGTTCAAATTAAGAACCTCAGATCCTTCATTTTTAAGAAATGTATTAGATTCTATATCTTCTTTAGTTACTGAGGGAACATTCAAATTAAGTCCAACAGGAATGAAACTAATAGCAATGGATCCTGCTGGAGCTGCTATGGTGATCCTAAATATTAATAATACTGCTTTTGATTCTTTTGAAGCATCAGACACTTTGATGACAATAAATCTAGATTTATTGTTGAAAATTTTGAAAAGAGCAAGACCAGAGGACATTTTAGTTATGGAAATATTGGATGAAGAAAATAAGTTAAAAATACTTTTCCAAGGAAATTCAGTAAGAAACTTCTTATTACCTTTAATTGAACCTCTTGATTCTGAACAATCAATACCTCCTTTAGAATTTGGATGTACATTGAATATTACCTCAAAACTCTTTAAAGATGTTGTCACAGATGCTTCGATGATTTCTGAAGCAGCTGTTTTTGAAGCTTCTGAAAAAGGTTTTGAAATGAGTTCTGAAGGAAATTCTCAAGGTTTTCATATGCTTCTTAATAAAGAAACCAAGGGATTTTCATTTGAAGGAGTGGGGAGATCAAGATATGGAATAGATTATCTTGAAAGAATGTTAAAACCATCCTCTTTTTCAGATGATTTGACAATAAAATTTAGCACAGATTATCCAGTTCAATTAGAATATAGAGTTGAAGATAAATTAAGCCTAAAATTTGTTTTAGCACCCAGAACAGAATTAGATTAATTAGTGATACCTTATACAAGAATTTTTTAAACTATAAAACCAGAATTATTTCTATGAAGATTAGTGATATCCTGAAGTATTATTCTAGAGAGGAAGTTAAACAAGCAATTCTCAAGGAAGCAGAGAATAGAGAAATTTCCCCTAAATTCCGTGATGGTGGCTTTGGGAGGAGACCTCAAACCCTTAGATACCAATCTGATTTAGAAGATTGGGTCAGAAATGGAGCTGTTAGTTTTCATATGAGTGAAGAGAGATGGATTAATCCCATGATGCTTAGTTCTGAAATGAGTAAAAAAGAAATGGATAACATCAGATCGGGGTGGGATTTGATACTAGATATTGACACTAGTGTTTTTGATTATGGAAGGATATGCGCTCATTTAGTTGTAAAAGCATTAGAATATCATGAACTAGAGAATATTTCTGTTAAATTTTCAGGAGGAACAGGATGGCATATAGCTGTTCCATTTGAGACATTTCCTCCAGCAGTCAATGGAAAACCTACTATGGAGTTGTTTCCAGAGGCAGCTCAAAACATTGCAAAGTATATAATGCAAATGGTATCTGGAAGGCTTTCCAATGAACTAATTGATTATGAAGGAAGCATTGAGAAAATTGCTAAGGAATCAGGCAAAAAAGAAAAAGAACTCTTTATAGATGGTGTTTTTGATCCTTCTCAAGTCATTTCAATAGATTCAGTAGCTATTTCAAGTAGACATTTAATCAGAATGCCTTATTCATTAAATGAAAAAACATGGTTAGTTAGTATCCCTGTTGATAAGGATAAAATTTTAGAATTTGATAGGAAAATGGCAGAAAAGGATAAAGTCTCTTTTGAAAAGCAATTTATCACAAAAAAAGGAAAAAAGAATGAAGCTAAGTGGCTCTTTTCACAAGCATATGACTTTGTTCAGAGACAAGATGTGGAAGAGAGCCTAAAAAGAGATTTGGGAAAAGAATATGTTATTCCTGAAAAAGCAATACCAGAGAAATTCTTTCCTCCATGTATAAAAAAGATCCTTCAAGGCATTGAAGATGGAAGAAAGAGAAGTGTTTTTGTCTTAGCTACTTTTTTAAGATTAGTAGGATGGGATCAAAAAATGATTGAAAATACTTTAGAAGAGTGGAATAAAAAAAATCCAGAACCCCTTAGACCAAATTATATCAAAAGTCAGATAAAATGGTATTCTAGAAATATTGGATATCTTCCACCCAATTGTGATAATAAAGGATACTATAAAGATATGAAAGTTTGTTTTCCTGATAATATATGTAAACAAATCAAAAATCCAGTCACATATAGCTTTAAAAACCAGAAATACAAGAAAAAATTGGGTAATAAAAAATGATAACTTATTCTGAGATAAGAAATATGCAAAGAAGAGAAAAAGAAAGCTCAAGCATTCAAGATTTGGGAGACGATTTTCTTCAAGAAATCTCAGAATATCTTCAAGATAAAAAAAATATTATTTCAAAAAACAAAAAAGACAATAACCCCTTTTCAAAGGAGATGGAAGAAAGAGCCAGGGTTGAGATGGAAAATGCTATTAGGGTTGTTGATATTTTATTCCAATTAAGAGAAAAGAAAATAATTTATCATGCAATTTTGTCAGCTAAAAAAGAAATAAGTATTCATAATACTTCAAATATGTTAGAACACGAGAAAAAGCTTTTTGAAAAGACCTTAGACACTGTAAAACAGCACAGAAATAATGTTTCAAAGGCAATTACATCAGCGGAAAAGGTTAAAAAAGGAGAAGGGGTGGGTAAAACAAAACTCGTGAGATTTTTAGATGACGTAGCTCCATTTGTTTGGAATAACAAGAGTTATGGTCCATTCTCAAAAGAGGATATGGGAAATCTCTCTGAAGAGTTATCAGACCTCTTGACCAAAAGAGGTAAAGTAGAGGAGATCAAAGATGAAAATTCCAAAGAAAAATAGAAGATACTGTCCAAAATGTAAGAAACACACCGAACATACGACTTCAATAGTTAAATCTGGTAGAAGAAGAGGTTCTATGAAAGAAGGACAAAGAAGATTCAAATCAAAAATAGCTGGTTATGGAGGATATCCAAGACCTAAACCTGAAAAAGGAGCAAAATATGGTGCAAAATCCTCAAAAAAGATTGATTTGAGATATAAATGTCCTGATTGTGGAAAATCACAAACACCAAAAAAAGGAAAAAGAGCAAAAAAGGTGGAAATGCAATGAGTGATATGATACAAACTCCAAAATCTAGGTTTTTGAAAATAAAATGTCCTAAATGTAAAACAGAAGCAGTAGTTTTTGGAAGTGCAGCCAGTAAAGTTGAATGTCCTAAATGTAAATCATTGCTTGTTGAACCTACTGGAGGAAAGTCTAAAATAAAGGCAAAAGTTTTGGAAGTACTAGAATGAAACTTAAAAGAGGTTTACCTAAAAGAAATGAACTTCTTGTATGTACTGTAAAGAGTATTTCTCCTCATTCAGCATTTGTTTCTTTAGATGAGTATGAAAACCAAGATGCAATGCTACATATATCAGAAGTTGCAAGTGGGAGAATAAAGAACATTAAAGATTATATTCAACATGAAAAACAAATTATTTGCATTGCTTTGAGAATAAATTATGATAAAAGATATGTTGATGTTTCTCTTAAGAGAGTAAGGGAAGGAGAAAAAAAGAGAAAATTTGCTGAATGGAGACTTTCAAAAAGATTTGATAAACTTCTTGAATTCATTGGAAAAAAACTGAAAACAGGAACATCAGAGGACGTTGAAGAAGAGATTTTAAAGGATTACAATAGTCTTGGAGATTTTATGAAACTTGTTCAAAGAAAAGGAATAGAAGTTATTGATTCATTGAGCATAAATAATGAATGGAAAAAAGAGATGATAAAAGAAGTTGAAGCAATAATTGCAAGAAAGAAAATCAAAATCAAAAAGGACCTTTTCATAAAAAACCTTAATCCCGATGGATCAGAAATGATAAAACAAATATTTTCAAAGGCATCTGAAAAAGTTCCTCAAATAGAATTAAAATACAGAGCTGCTCCAAAATATGAGGTTTTTTTTGTTACAAATGATTACAAAGAAGGAGAAAAGATAATGAATTCTTTTTTAGAAGAAATGGAATCTTTGAGCAAGAAAAATAACACGGAATTTAAGGTATTATTATGATGATACTTTTCTGCGATAAATGCAGAGAATACACTTTGAAGGAGAAATGTCCTATTTGTGAAAAAAAGACAATACAAAATAAGCCCCCAAAGTTTTCACCTGAAGACAAATATGGAAAATACAGGAGAATGACAAAAAATGATATTAATCAAGAAGAAAAAGAAACCAAATCTAAAAAATCCAATACTAGTTGAAGGGCTTCCAGGAATAGGAAATGTAGCAAAAATATCTGTGGATTTTATTGCAAAAGAATTGAAAGCAGAAGAATATTGTACTATTTATTCTGATGATTTACCTCATTCTGTTTTTGTTTCTGAAGAGAGTTTGGTAACTCTTCCAAATTTAAAGGTTTACTTCATAAAAAACAAGAAAAGAGACATTGTTCTTTTGATTGGAGATACTCAAGCTTCATCAGAACCAGGGACTTATAGGATATCAGAAGCAATTCTAAAAGTTTCAAGAGATTTAGGAGTCAAAGAAATTATTACTTTAGGTGGGATAGGTCATAGAAAAGTTCCTAAAATAGTTAAATTACATACTGTAGCAACCAGTAAAAAAACACTTTCAAAAATAGGTAAAAGAGGGGTTTGTACAGATCCTTCTTGCGTTAGTGTAGTAATAGGTGCTGCAGGAGTATTATTAGGACTAGCACAACAAAATGGCTTTGAAGGATTTTCTCTTCTTGTTGACACTTATGCTCATCCAGCTTATCTTGGTGTAAAAGGCGCCAGGAAAATAGTTAAGTTCCTTTCTGAATATTTAGGATTTAAAATAGACCTCAAAAAGATGAAAGAAATGACTCTTGTTGAGGAACCAAAAAGAAGGTCTTCAAAAAGGAATTTAGAAAAAGAATCAATTAATTATATTGGTTAAAATGTTATTTGCAGATTTACATCTACACTCACCTTATGCTAGAGGAACTTCTGATAAGATGATACCTTCAATCATGACTAAATATGGAAAGATGAAAGGTTTACATGTTTTAGCAACAGGAGATTGTACATTTAAGAGATGGTTAGATGAAATAAAACCCCAGTTATCTGATTTGAACAATGGTCTTTTTGATCACAAAGGTATGAAATTCATGTTAACTGGAGAAATATCATGTATCTACAAAAAGGGAGATAAAGTTAGGAAGATTCACCATATAATCACCGTGCCTAGTTTTGATTCAGCCTACCAAATAATAGATGTTCTTGGTAAAAGAGGGAATTTAATTTCAGATGGTAGACCTATTTTAGGAATTAAGTCCCCCGAATTAGTAGAAATCCTCAAATCAATTGACAAAAATATTCAAATAATTCCTGCACATATTTGGACACCTTGGTTTTCACTTTTTGGTTCTAAAAGTGGATTTGATACAGTGGAAGACTGTTATGAAGATATGACAAAACATATTTTTGCTTTGGAGACGGGATTGTCAAGTGATCCAGAAATGAATTGGAGATTAAGTCAATTGGATAAATACACATTGATTTCAAACAGTGATAGTCATTCACCATATCCCTGGAGAATAGGAAGAGAATGTAATGTTTTTGATATTGATGATCCAACATATGATAATATTATACAAGCAATAAGAACAAAAGAAAAATTTCTCTTTACTATTGAAACTGAACCAGCTTATGGGAAATATCATTATGATGGACATAGATCTTGTAATGTTGTTATGAAACCCTCTGAAACTAAAAAGGTTAAAGGGATTTGTCCAAAATGTGGAAAACCCCTTACAATTGGTGTTGATTACAGAGTTGATGAGTTAGCAGATAGGAAATTGGGTTTTGTTCCTGAAAATAGTATTCCTTTCAAAAAACTTCTCCCTTTTCAAGAATTAATTTCAAAAGTAGAGGAGACAGGCATAGCAACTAAAAAAGCATGGGATATTTATAATTCTTTTATTGAAAAATTTGATAATGAGTTTAATATTCTTCTTAATGTTCCAATTGAAAATATTTCTGCAATAAATAGAAAGTTAGGGGATATGGTTGCTTTGATGAGAAATAATAAACTCCAAGTTAAACCAGGATATGATGGTGTTTATGGAGAACCAATAGTTATGAAAGAGAGAAGAATAACTGACTTTTTTTAGATTAAGGGAATTATTGTTATTGTTATTGGATTTGAATTCAATTTATATCCATAAGTCATATTCACATAGAATCTTTCAGTTACTGGTGTGTCTACTTGACTGATATTGAATGGAACTATAACTAAGTTTGAATTACCTTGAGTTAATCTTAATTTATAATTCAAATCATCAATTGTACAACTTTCTGAATCTGTTGAAATACATTTTCCTTCTTCTTCCACAGAACCATTTGGACAAAGAGGATCAGCAACTTCCGGATCAATTATAACTTCCGGATCAATTATTGCAACTTCTAAAACACATCCAACTTCTACATTATAACTATATCCAGAAGGACACTGAATACAAGAACTCCCCACTTTACTATATCCAGAAGGACAAATAGGGTCTGTAGATTCTGTTGAGAGTATATCCTCTCCTTTTATACAACCAATCTCCATGTCGTAGGTATATCCAGATGGACATGTTATACAAAAGACCCCAACCTTATTGTATCCTGAAAACTTCCGGATCAATTATTGCAACTTCTAAAACACATCCAACTTCTACATTATAACTATATCCAGAAGGACACTGAATACAAGAACTCCCCACTTTACTATATCCAGAAGGACAGATATATGGGACAATGGATTCACTAGAACATCCCAATGAATATACTTTTTCAGCACCATTATCCCCTAAAAGGGTCCAAGAATCATCTGTAATTATCCATTCTGATGGGAATCTAATAACTATATTCTCAACAAAATTGGCTTTTGCTGAATTTTCAACTCCACTTTCGAAATATGCTATTCCTCCCCCCCCTCTATTTGTTAAATCTATATGGATGTTTAGAGGCATATTGTCTCTATATGTTCTCAAAGGAGTTGAACTTGGGGTTATAGTGATGTCAATTGGAGCTGAGGAAGTACCATTTGCTGAAGTTACTTGTTCAGAATATGAAGAAGGAACAATATTTACATCAGACCAAGCCTGTGAAAAATATTTGTAATATACTGTTGCTTGAGGGGTCATTGGTACCTCTGTTGTAAATCCAGCTATATTTGGTGCTGTTAATTCCCATGAAAATGAATCATAATCTGCTTGTTCTAATTCTGTTAGAGGGGAACCTCTCATTAATGCAGTCATTTCACCTAAACCAATTAATTTAGTCTCAATATTATCTGCAGTGAAGTCACCAATGTTTCTGATATAAAGTTCCAAATCTGTTGTTTCTCCTGGTAATAAGTTGGTTATGTCTGCAGAGAATGAAACAATTGTCAAACCGTTAAAAGTTATTATTTTGTCATTTGTTTCAGGTTCTTGTTGAATACATCCAAGAACAAGCAACACTAGAAAGAGAGGTATATATTTTTTCAAGTTGGTATCACCCCTAATGCTGTCTGACTTTCTAAAGAATAATCATAACTGATTCTCACATAAAAAGGTAAAATTTGGTAATTAGCATTACTTTCCAATAATTTGAAAGGAACATTTATTGTGTAAGAATTTGATATCAAATTGATTGGTTCTATTTGTTGGAGTAATAATGATTCTCTATCTTGTTTGTTTGCTCCATATTCTGTATTAAACCATCTTAACTGATTTTGATTTGCAACATCAACTGTTGTTTCTCCATTTAATTCAACAAGATTTTTATCAAACTCAATAGTTAAGTTGACTTTTTCATTCGGTTTTGGGATCCCATTTCCTCTATTAGTTATTAATAATTTCAATACAAATGAACCAGGAGAACCTTGAACATATAAGATAGGCTCACTTGTTTGGGAATAAACAATTACCTCTCCTGCACTTGAAGTACTAGTTCCTGTTAAACTTCCTCCTCCAGATTTTCTTGAAGAATACTCTTGAAAGGTCATTGCAGCAACACCAGTATAGATACTTGTATGATAGTGATAATTCACACTTACATAAATAGGGTGTTGATAATACAAACCCCCCGTTATTAGTTTAGATGGAGATTTTAACACCCAAAAAAATTCTAATTCTTCATCAGGTCTCATCTCATTTATTCTGTGTGTTCTATAGTCATCTTCAAGTCTGTCATCATATATACTTCCATAACATGCTTCAGTTCTTTGAGCAACAGGAGAATGTTGATCTCCACATTCTACAATATCAAACGGCTCAACATTGTCTAGACTAACTGTGATATCTTTAGCTATGTCTCCTTCTGCATTGTTTCTTAAGATAAGACTAAGAAAGGCATCTGAATTAGCGGGAACTTTTTCAATTTCTATAACAGGATTTTCTGGATTAGATGGAAGTCCGAATAATAGAATTCCTAATCCTTCAGATTCCATTAATTTGGTTTCTTCTGCTGGAGCTTGTATACATCCAAGTACCAAAACCACTGCCAATATTGGTATTATTTTTTTCAAATCCATTAAACACACCTATTTCCTGTTATGAATGCAGGAGCTTTGACCATGTAATTATATGAAGCATCTGCTAAAAATACAAATGATCTTCGGTTTTCACCACCTAGATTCTTTATATTTTCATTAATAGTTAATGAGCATGAATAGGAGGAATAGGGAGTTGCTTCAACTGCTAATACAAATAAATTATATCCCTCACTTCTCATTTCCTCACAATTATCTATATTAGATGGAGCGCTTGAACAAACTGTTCTAACAAATTGACCTCCTTCACATCCTGCTGATGAAAATTCTGTAGGGACATATAATGAGACACTATTGAGATCAATTAATTCTCCATTTCCTTCATTACCAAGAGCAACAGTTAAAACTCTTTTATCTTCGTTGTTAATAATTGGTTGTGTTCCAACACCCATTCTCAATTGAACAGGACCTATTGATTGAACTGCTGGGACAGATGAAAATACTAATCCCTTAAGTATGTAATACTCAGAGTTTATCATTGAAACTTCTAATCTTGATCTAACAGTATATTCTGCTTGAGCATAAGCAAATAACCTACATGTTATAGCGTCTACAACATCAAGAGGATCACTTGGATCAATCATCTCAATCGTTTTAGTAAATGTTCCAATTGCATTTGGATATAATGTATTCATAGTATTAACTTCATCTTCATCCACACAATAACATCCCCATCTCTCATGATTTGGATGAGATGTACAATCTGGTTCAACAGCATTTAAGAAGTATTCTCCTAAAACAAGCCCACATTTCCCCATAATACATTCTTGTCCAAGAAGACATTTATATTTGTGCCCCATTTGGGTGATTGTTTGTTCACAATTAGTTCCTATTTGAGTGGGATCTAAATAAAATCCCGTTTTCATACCTTCAATATTCAAAGTCCCCGTGTTTTTTACAACACCAAAAAAGTTCATTGTGTTTAATTCAAAACATCCACTTTCAGGAGAGATAGTAAAACTGTTTATCTCAAAACTAGTAGTAGGACTTGAATAAGTTTGTGAAGAAGTATCATAAACACTTTGTTGAACTCCTAAATATCTTTGATAATCTGCATTCATCAAAAGATCTTTTTGAGAACTTATCATACCAATAAAATCATCAAAGCTTGTTCCAACCATTGCAACTTGAGATCCAAAAAAACTTCCTATCATTGGCCACAAAAATACGAGGAAAAACGGAATAAATGCAGCAATACTTAACATTCCTCTTAAAAATTTACCTTCGCCTTCTTCTCCAAAGAAAGAACCACTAAATAACCAAGCTGCAATTGGGAGAGGAAGAAGAAATGCTGCTAAAATTCCACCAAACCACAATCCCAAAAAAGCAGCAAGAATCAAAATAACAAAATTGACTCCCTTTCCTGGTCCAAAGTACCAGATAATTAATGGAAATATAAAGAGAAGAAAACCACCCAATAATCCTAAAATAAGAAATCCAACAAATCCAAAAACAATACTCATTATTATGTAGGCCCAGCCCCCCTGTTTTTTAGATGAACCTCCATCAGAGTCAGAAGACTCTCCATCAGAGTCAGAAGACTCTCCATCAGAATCCTCTTCCTCCTCCTCCTCAAAAAACCATTTTTCTTCAATAGGCATTTTTGCACCTTATTCTATCTCAATGTGGTCAATATCAACTAAACCATTTGAAGATAGTCTCATTGAATTTCTTAATCTAAGATGTTCTTTATTTATTGTGATCTCATTCCAACCTGCCCTTAATGGACTTATTTGATATGTCACTCCTGCTGATTCCATTCTTAGATTTAGAATATTAGGTCCAAGAACTAATTCCTCAACATAAACTCTAACAATTATGTCAGAATTTGTATCATCAAGGTAAAAATCAATAATTGGCATTTTTTCAGCTATTTGATCCATTTTAAATCCTAAAGTCATTTTTTTGACTTCATAAATCCCACCTGTTTCTACTTGAACAAGTAGTTTATTTGTTTGAAGGATATTCATTTCTTCCTCTACAGTGTATATTCCTTCAACAGGGTTGTCTTTGTAAACTTCTACATCATTTATGCTAACAATAATGTCACCATCATTTGTTTTTTCACCAATGCTGAAATTTAGAACAACAAATGAAGCATATGCTTCTTTTTCAGTTATGTCAAAATTTCTTGAGAAATTACTGTCTTTGGTTTCAAAATTCTCAATATAAATATTCATTTCATCAAAATTACATGTTTCTCCTGCCCAGAAAGCCCATCCTTGGAATTGACAAACTACCAAAATTCTATTACTTGAGTTAAGTTGAGCCTCATCAATTTCTAATGTTGTTTCTCCTGCAGAGGGTACAGTTCCCACTTCAACTCCATTAAGAAGAACTCTTAATGAAGGGCCTCCTGTCAAAGAAGCAATATTCATGTATATTTGCACTCCTTTAGTATTGTCCCCTTTTTCAAAATCATAATATTTAGAATCAGAATAAAAAATATTAGAGGATAAAGTAAACTGATTCTCGTGGTGCCTCAATGTCCTCTCACTAGGATAAGCAACAAAAAACTCTGGAAAATCCCTTGTTCCAACTATTTCTGTTCCGCTTGAACCTCCTACCAAACCAACTTCTTCTGAAATTCCCTGTGAAACATTTGTTGTTGGTGAGTCATCTCCAAAAAGCCCTTCCATTTGACTAGGTGTCATCATTAGTACATAAAACAAAAAAAGCCCCAAAAATAAGAAAAGAATAGCAGGCACAGCATTTTGAGATTTTTTCATATTTTGAACCTATCGATTAAAATATATAATGTTTTTGATTTCTTTCTTTTATGAAAAAAGTCCCTTTAAACATAAAAGAGAGGCTTGGTTTTGAAGTTTTAAGACCTCCACAGCAAAAAGCAGTGGAAAAAGGCCTTTTTGATGGGAAAAGTCTTGTAATAGCTTCACCTACTGCATCAGGTAAAACCCTTGTTGCAGAGATGGCAGGAATCAATAACCTTATGTTGGAAAAGGGAAAAATGCTTTACATAGTTCCTCTTCGTTCAATAGCACATGAAAAATATGATTATTTTACTGAAAAATATCCTGATTTTAAAACAGCACTTTCTGTAGGAGATTTTGACTCGTCTGATAAGTGGTTGGATAAGTATGATATTGTTATTACTACTTCTGAAAAAATGGATTCTTTGTTAAGACATAGAGTTTTGTGGGTAAATTCCGTTGCAACTGTTGTGATTGATGAGGTCCACATGTTAAATGATATTTCAAGAGGACCTACTCTAGAAATATTAATGACAAAATTACTTCACCTAAATTCTCAATTTATTTGTTTAAGTGCAACAATAAAAAACGCAGGAGAAATTGCTGAATGGATAAATGCAGATTTAGTGGAAAGTGATTATAGGCCTGTTCAATTAAAGGAAGGAGTGTTTTATGATAATAATATATTCTTTGAGAATGAAAAAGAAGAAGTGATTAACAAAGGAAGAGCAGAAATATCTATTTTAATGGACACTCTAAAAAAAGAAAAACAAATCATATTTTTTGTTTCTTCAAGAAGATTTGCAGAGAGTCTTGCCAGAGTTCTTTCTGAAAAAAATGTTGGTAATGAAAAGGAACTTGCTGATAAAGTACTCCATTCATTAAGAGTTCCAACAGAGCAATGCAGGAAAATTTCTTCTTTTGTAGAAAAAGGGGTTGCTTTCCATCACGCAGGTCTTGTTTCTGAACAAAGAAAATTGATTGAAGCAGGATTCAAACAGGGAAAAATAAAGGCAATATGTGCTACTCCTACTCTGGCAATGGGGGTGAATCTCCCTGCTTTTAGGGTTGTTGTTAGAGATTTGACAAGATATGTTGGAAGAGTAGTTAGAATTCCAGTTTTAGAATATAAACAAATGGCAGGAAGAGCAGGAAGACCAGATTATGATAAAGAAGGAGAAGCAATATGTATAGCAAATTCAGAAGATCAAAAAGACATTATTTTTGAAGAATATATCAATTCAGATACTGAAGAAATATTTTCAAAATTATCTTCAGAACCAGTTTTAAGATCTCATATTCTTGCTCTTATTGCGAGCATGTCTACAAGGAATATTAATGACCTAAAAAACTTTTTTTCAAAAACATTTTGGGCAAAACAATATGGGAACATTTTGGAATTAGAATCAAAAATAGATAAGATAATCTCTTTACTTATTGAGGGGGGAATGGTTGAGGAAAAAGAAGGAGGATTCTTTGCAACTCCTCTTGGAAATAGAATAAGTGAATTATATCTTGATCCAAAAACAGGAAGACATATTGCAGATTGTTTGATTGGAAAAGAACCACAGAAAGACTTTGCATATCTACAAATGGTGTGTAACACTGCAGAAATGCACCCATTGATGAGAGTAAATCCAAAAGAATTTCCTGAAATACAAATGAGATTAGGGGAATTCATACTTATTCAAGAAGAACCAAGTCCATGGGACTATGATTATGAGAAGTTTCTTTCATCTTTCAAAACAGCTCTAGTAATGTTTGAATGGATTAACGAAAGAACAGAGGATTCTATTTTGAAAGAATATAGAGTTTCTCCTGGAGAACTTTATAATAGAGTTAGAAATTTAGATTGGGTTCTTTATGCTTCTTCAGAAATAGCAAATCTTGTTGATTCAAAACAACATGTAAAGGAATTGACTAAATTAAGAGTAAGGGTTGTTAAAGGAATCAAGGAAGAACTACTTGCTTTGGTTAGATTTAGAGGAATTGGTAGATACAGGGGAAGAAAATTGTTTAGAGCAGGTATCAAAGATGTAAAAGACATAAGAAAAAATAGAGATAAAATTATAGATATTCTTGGTAAAAAAATAGGCGAAAATTTGTTAGAACAAGTCTAAACCGCTTGATGTTTTGAAATAAACAACAACTGTAAGATTTATTAATACTCAAGAAAACCAAATTTCATGATTGAGAAGATATGGAAATTATATGATGATAATTACAAAAAGCTAATTGTAATTCCAATAATAATTTCAATATTTATGATAAGCGCTCTTGTTTTTAGATTTGCAACAACAGGAGAATTCTTTGAACAGGATATTACAATAAAGGGAGGAACCGCCATAACTTTTTACACAAATCAACAATATGATCTTAATAACTTAAAACAGATTTCTAACAATTTATTTTCAACAGAAGATGTTGTTGTTAGAGAATTAAGAGACATTTCTGGAAATACAATTGGTTATGATATTCAAGTAGGGAAAGAATTGAATTATTCTAATGTTTTGGAAGATTTAGGAAATGAATTAGGTATTGTTTTAGATAGTGAAAACACAAGTGTAAGTTCTCAATCGGCACTGATTGCTTCTTCTTTTTTGGTTGACTCAATCGGAGTGATAATTCTTGCCTTCTTTTTGATGTCTTTAGTTATTTATTATTACTTTAGAAGCTTTATTCCAGCCATATCTATCATGGGTTCCACAATGTTGGATGTTATCAGTGTCTTAGGAATTTTTGCAATATTCAACATAAGCTTTTCCATAGCTACAATCGGTGCTATTTTGATGGTTATTGCTTATTCTACTGAATCTGACATTTTGTTAGCAACTAACATTATTAAGAGAAGAGATGGGACCTTGATGAGCAGGATAAGGAGAGCCATTAAAACAGAATTAACAATGGATGTTGCAGCCATCACTACTTATTCAATAATGTTGGTTTTGTCAAATGTAGCAATTATTCAACACATTGCTTTTGTTTTGTTTGTTGCAATCTTCTTTGATGTGATTAATACTTGGATATTGAGTGCAGGACTTCAAAGAATCTATATGGAGAGAAAGAAATGAACAAAAAAATCATCAAAATATTGCAGGAATGGAGAATTATTTTAGTTCTTGCTTTTTTGTTTTCAAGTTTCTTTTGGATACATCCTAATTTTGATAAAGTAGGTTTAGAAATAACATCAGTTAAGGAGCCCGCTGTTTTTTATGGAATAAGTATAGGTGATGTTGTCACAAACATAAATGGTTATGAAATCAATAATATGGGGGATTTTGTTCAAGCCACTTCCAAACTAAATACTTCAGAAGCGGTTACTGTTGAATTTAAAAGAGAAACACTTCCTTATGTATTCTCAACCTTTAGTGAAATGTATTTCCCAGGAGAATTAAAAAATAAAACAAACATTGGATTTTTTGTAGAGGAGATAGGAGACACCAATATTGAATTTGGTCTTGAAATAGAGGGAGGGACTAAAGTTTTGTTGAAACCCAATAAAACTTTAACTCAAGATGAAGTAGAAAATGTTATTGCAGTTCTTGAACAAAGATTGAATATTTTTGGAATAAAAGAAATACCAATATCTTATGTCCAAGATTTTTCAGGAAACCAATATTTCCGTTTGGAATTTGCAGGAGTAGGACCTGAACAGGTACAAGAACTATTAGAAAGAGAAGGTAATTTTGAGGCAAGAATAGGGAATAAGACTATTTTTACTGGAAATGATATTTTATCAGTATGTATTGGTGGAACAGGATGTTATGCTCAAATAACTCCACAAGAGTCTTCTGATGGAAGCATTTTTTGGAGCTTTAACTTTGAAATATTCATTTCTCAAGAAGGAGCTGCAAAATTTGCAAATGCTACTTCTAATATGTCTGTTGTTGATTGTACGGATTCCGGTTGTTATTTGGATGGATCAATTGGATTTTATATTGATGGAGAGCCAGTAGGAACTGAGTTAAGAATTTCTTCAAACTTAAAGGGAAAAACAGTTACAAACCCTTCCATAAGTGGAGCAAGAGAATCACAAATTGAATCACAAAAAGAAATGAAGATATTACAAGCATTGTTGCAATCAAGAACTCTTCCAGTTCCAATGACACTTGAAAGAACAGAAATAATTTCTCCTCAATTGGGAAATGAATTTGCACAAAACATATTCTTTGTGCTCTTGATGGCTATTTTTGGAATAGAAGTTATTGTTTTCTTGAGATATAGAAGCTTGAAAATATCTTTACCAATATTATTTGTGACTTTATCTGAAATATTCATTACTTTAGGAGTTGCTGCACTCTTACAATGGACTCTTGATTTAGCAGGAATAGCTGGACTTATTGCAGCAGTTGGAACAGGAGTAGACGATCAAATAGTTATGACTGATGAAGTTCTCCATGGAAGGGGAGACAAAAGGAGAATTGAAAGTATAAAATCCAGATTAAAACATGCCTTTTTCATAATAATCGCAGCATTCGCAGCAACAGTAGCAACAATGCTTCCTTTGGCAGTTGCTGGTGCTGGAGTTTTAAGAGGATTTGCAATAACAACAATAATTGCCACAAGTGTAGGAATATTTATCACAAGACCAGCTTATGCAAGAATCATTGAATTATTGATGAAAGATTAAGAGAGATCTAAAATTGTTTGGGCCATGTCACCTTCATTCTTTTCAAGGGTTTTTTTTACTGTATCTTCATCTTTTCCGGTTTTTTCCATAATTAACTTAACATCATTACTATCTTCTTGAGTTGATTTCTCTTCAATATCCCCCATAATCTGAAAAACAGTATTTCCACTAACTCCCATCTGAGTTACATCTGGATTTTTTATGACTAATTCCCCTTCTTTTGTTTTGATTATAACTTCTTCAGCATCTATTTTTTTAGCATTTAACTGCTTCATAATTCTTTGAATATCACGTGGATTCATTCCTGGCATCATTTCCCTTTCCTCCCTCCAGCTCTTATGCTTGGTCTGGTTTTTTCGGAACCCTTTCCCTTTTTATGAAGTCCTCTACCCCTTTTTCCTGCGCTTGTTAATCCTCTAAGAACCCTTTTTCTTTCTTTCGCAATTCTTCCAACATCTTTGTCTTTAATGATTGCAGGATGACTTCTATCAATTAAAATAACTTCAAACCATTTGCTTTTTCCGTCTTCTCCAGCTTTGTATGAATTAAGAACTTCCATATTAATGAATTTCTTTTGAACTCTTTCTTCTGATATGCTTTGTAATGATTTTCCTGGTGGAAAATACCTACCAGATTTGCTTGGTTTTCTTCCCATAGATGGTTTAGGTCTTTTTCTCATACCTTTCCTGATTTTTACTCTAACAACCACAAAACCTTGTTTAGCCTTGTAACCCAAACTTCTAGCTCTATCTATTTTGGTTGGTTTTTCAATTCTAACCATAGTTGTTTGCTTTCTCCAAGAAATTAATTTACTCTTATCAGAAATAATTTTCCTGTTTTCTTTTAGATACTTATAAAATCCCATCTATCATCACATAGTTCAAGCTTGATATTGTTAACCAATTTCATTATTTTATAAAGCTTTTGATAAATAGTGGTAAGGAATACATGAATTCTTTTAAAATAGGAGTTTGACCTTTCTATATGGATATTAATCCAGAATTATGTATGGTATGTAAAGGAAAGAATTATTGTAATTTGAATCCTTGCCCTTTATTAAAAAAGCTCCAATTTTATGCAAGACCAACTAAGTTTAAGAAAGACTTTGCAGGATCTTCACCACCAGGAATTTTTGTTGGAAGAGCTAATTATCCTAATATGAATGTTGGATTGTTGTCTCCAATGGAAGAAAGTGAAAATGCATGGATATACGATGCACCTGATTTTTGGAGTTTACAAAATATTCCAATGCAAAACATAATCAATTATCGAACTTCTTTAGTAAATTCTAGAACAAATAGAAAAGATGTTATTGAAAAGTTCCAGGAGATAGCAATGTCTATCAAACCAGTTGATGTTGAAATTTATCTTAAAAAAGCACCAATAGGAAATATGTTTACTAAGGAGATGGCTCCTGTTGGTCCTTCATCTGAATTGGATTACATGAGAGTAGTTGATAATCCTAAAGTCCCAATAAAGGTTGAGAAAGTTGTTAATGATGAAATAAAGGCAGTAGAAGGACTTTATCAACTTTATAGCAAGAAATTTAGCATTTATTATCTTGAAAAAATATTTAGTGCAGGATTATTGGGAATAAAGAAAAGACTTGTTCCAACTAGATGGGGGATTACTGCAACCGATGATTCTCTAGGAAAATCAATGATGCAAGAAATAAGGAGATATCCTGTTATCAACGATTATTATGTTTTTGAAGGAGGCCATTATGGAAATACTTTCAAAATATTTCTTATGCCAAATAATTGGGCATTTGAGTTGTTTGAATTATGGAATCCTAATACTTTCTGGTGGAGGGGAGATTATGTCAAAGTTAGTTCGGATTATGAACCTTTTGAAGGCAGAAAAAAATATGCTGAGAATACAGCAGGAGGTTATTATGCTTCAAGACTTCCTATTTTGGATTATTTAATGAAAATTAAGAAACAAGCAACAGTCATTGCAATAAGAGAAGTAGATCCATCTTATAGTGTTCCACTTGGGGTATGGGTTGTCAGAGAAGCTGCAAAAAAGGCAATGATAAACAAGAGAAAAACAACATTGGAAGAGATAAAAACAATGTTAGGCCCTTTAAAATCAAAAGCAATGGATTTTCATCAAACTCAAAAGAAATTGTTTCAATATTTTTAATCAGTGCGAAACTCAATAATATCTTTTTCTTTTAATTTATAATTTAGTCCAATTATTTTACCTGGAATTGAACCGTCTCTCCATAATCTAGCAAACTTAAAATCCTTTATGAAATCCTTATGAATTTTATTTCCAGCATCTCTTATCTTAGCCCCTTTTTTTAAAGCCATTGCTCCACCAATTCCCTTACCTCTAGCTTTGGTGAATACTTTTATCAAACCAAGATTTTTCCAAATAATCTTTTTAATATTCTTAAAATCTTTTAGAAATATCTTTTTAATATCAATTCCTTCCAACTCTTCCTCACAGAGCTTTCTATCTCCCAACACAATAATTAATTCACTAGTCCATGCTAAACTAAGATATCCTTTTCTCTTATCTGCATACCCTTTGTGAACACTCGGTAATTCAATTAATTGAATTTTAACACCATCATAATCAATCATTCCTATTTCTGGTTTTTGAGTTTCAAATGGTTCTGGGCCAGATGCTACCTCTTTCCCAGTTATTTTATTCAGTAAAAATGATTTTCCAGAATTAGGAGTTCCGAATAATACCACTCTTGCATCTCCTTCTTTTTTTATTCCATGCTTACGGACTCCTTTTTTCCCTCCATCTTCTTTTAACAAAGACACTCTTCTTCTTAGATGAGCAATCAATTTCTCAGTACCCTTATGTTTTGGCACCTCACTAATCATTTTTTTTAGAGCAGCAATCTTTGCCTTGTTGTCTTTAGCTGCAGAATATTCTTCTTCAGCAGAAGAAGAACCTGCAGAAAGGTTTGTTGACATAATAATATGTAAAAGACAATTTTTATAAAAACCTTGTTTGTTTCTTTAAAAATGGAACCATTACCTTTTGTAATTGCATTTCTTTCGATTTTATTAGGATTGTTAGGTGGAAGAATGTTGCAGGAATTGTTGGAACACATTCTTTCTAAACCACAAATCAAAAGAACTTTGGAAATGAATGAGTCTACTGGGGTTTTCATAGCAAATGGGACAAAATATGTGGTGTATTTCTTTGCGTTTTTATTAGCTATTTACCAATTTCCTGTAGGAGACTTTGTATTGAATATAG
Organism: Candidatus Parvarchaeota archaeon; assembly: GCA_017608385.1. Lineage (GTDB taxonomy): Archaea > Nanobdellota > Nanobdellia > B33-G15 > B33-G15 > JAFCFZ01. The sequence continues at coordinate 44,381 of JAFCFZ010000001.1, read as the reverse complement.
CAGGAGTTTTTATGATAATTTCATTCTTGATAATCATTCTTTATTCTATAAAGGAATTTATTCAAAATTCATTATCTGGGTTTCTGATAATGAGACAAAAAATATTTGTGGAAGGCGATTTTGTGGAAATAAGTGGCGTTAAAGGAAAAATTACCAAAGTAAACCTTGTTTTTACTGAAATTGAGCTAGAAGATAAGAGTTTAGTAATCCTTCCAAACTCATCAATTGTAAATAGGAAAATAATTAAAAGACAGAGTGATTAAAATCAATTGGTGATGCTAAATGGTTGTTGCCTATGTATTATTTGTGGTCGAACCAGGATCTGAAACAAAGATATCCTCAAGTTTAATGAAGAAAAAAGAAATTAAGGATGTTGCAGTAGTTTATGGAGAATATGACTTAGTAACAAAAATAGAAGTAGACTCCATGGCAGGATTGCAAGACTTTGTTATTGGTACAAGAAAACACAAAGAAATCAAAAGAACCACTACAATGATAGCTGTGCAGTGATATGGATGAATTTATATCGTTTTTGATTTACTCTCAGTTTAGGAGTCCCATCTTTGATTTTTTCTCATTAATTTTTGATATTTTTCTCTCATCAGCTTTAATTCTTGCTTTTTTGTTTGTTTATTGGTTTGTAAAAGATGATTCTAGAGGTTTTTTTGCATTTGTAGGGTTTCTTTTCAATAATATGATAGTGTTTATTTTAAAATTGTTTTTTATGAGACCTAGACCTTTGTATGGAGCCTCAGACTTTTTCTATTCCTTTCCATCAGCTCATTCTGCAAACGCTTTTTTCCTTGCAGTGATTTTTTCCTATTATTATCCTAAAAAAAGAGTTTATGCCTACTTATTAGCCTTTTTTGTGGCTTTTTCAAGAGTATATAATGGAACTCACTATCTCTATGATATATTAGTTGGTTCTGTCTTAGGATTTTTCTTTGGAATCTTTTGTTTGAAGTACAAATACAAATTTGATAAGTTATATAATTACGTTGAAAATAATTAAGAACATGACAATTCTTGTGGCTGCGTCACATCCAGATGATGAAGTTTTAGGTGTAGGAGGCACAATAGCAAAGACCTCTCCGGAAGAAGAAGTAGTTACAGTAATCTTTAGTTATGGTCAAGGATGGCCTTTTTGGGTGCCTGAAGAAGAAGTTATAACAATTAGAAAGAAAGAAGTAAAAAAAGCAAGTAGAATATTAGGAACACATAGAACATATTTTCTTGGTTTAAAAGATGGTAAAATAAAAGAAGAATTTAATCAAGATAAGAGAGAAGAATTAAGAAGAATCTTTGAAAGACATAAGCCAGACAGAGTTTTTTATCATTCAGAATTTGATGGTCATGGAGATCATTTAGCTGTTAATCAAATAATGAATCGTTTTCTCAAATCAACCAAATTTCAAGGGAAATCCTTCAAATTTGAAATAAATTTGTGGAATTGGTTCAAATATAAACCATTTATAATTCATGACATATCTGACACCTTTGACAAAAAGATGCGGGCTCTTGAAGCATTTAAGTCCCAATGGATATGGGTCAAGCCTTTGAAATACCTAATGGAGGCCAAAGCAGTGTATTATGGCAAACAAGCTAATTGTAAATATGGGGAGAGTTTTTATTTGATATGAAAAAAAAGATACTTTTTTCGGTTTTAGGAGTAGGATTAGGACACGCAACAAGAGTTGATGCAATTCTAAGACAATTAAAGGGAAAAGCAGAATGTAAGGTTATTGCTTCAGATTATTCATTTAGTTATTTAAAACAAAAGGGACACTCCCCGATTAAAATAGATAGCATTAGTTTTGGAAAAAAGCAATTTGCTTTTGATCTTTCTGCTTCTATTGCGAGAAATCTTGATTATCCTATCCAAATGACAAAGAATTATCTAAAAATTGCTGGATTAATAGATAGTTTCAAACCAGATTTAATATTTTCAGACTCAGAACCTACCTCTTTTTTGGTTGCTCTTAGTAAAAATCAAAGAATTTACTCTTTAACCAACCATATTGTTGCTTTGGATGAATCTAAGAGAGTTTCAGTACCAAATAATATGAAGAATCAATTAGTAGTTATAGAAAAAATGATGGGCTTTTTAATAAGAAATTCTGAAAAAGTTTTTGTTCCTTGCTTTTATAGACCTAAATCACATATCCGAAGGATAGAATACACAGGATTAATTCTTAGAAAAGAGAGAGGAGTTGTTGAAGAAGATGATTATTATTTAGTTACATTAGGTGGTTCTGACTTTTCTAATGATATGTTAGATATTCTTTTCAAAATTTTACCTAAATTCAAAGACAAGAAATTTGTAATATCTACCAATAATCTCTTCAAAAATAAGATGAAAAGAAGAAACATGTATCTATACCCCTTTCTTTCTGAAAATTATATTAGAAAAGCAAAGGGAATAATAACCTTAGGAGGATATTCAACCATTTCTGAGGCAATTGGTTACAAAAAACCTATTTTCATGTTTCCAATAAAGAATCATGTTGAACAATTTATGAATGCTCATTTAGTTAAAAGACTTGGATTTGGAGACTATTTCTATTCAAGAAATAGGTTTACTAGTGAGGCAATTGAAGAGAAATTAAACGCATTTTTTGATAATCACGAAGAATACAAGAAAAAGCTTGAAAAAGCAGATGTTGGGACAAATGGTGCAGAAGAAATAGCTTTGAATTTAATCCATTAATTCAATTAAGTGTTCAACAGAGTCAATTATGTTTTTGAAATATGTTTTTTTTATATAAAAATTGTTTTTCCATCCTTTCACAATAACCATGTCTCTGTCTGATTTTTTGAACTCCTTTGAGTAGAGTCCTTTTAAGTAAAAATACATCTCTCCCATGTCTTTTGAAAGAATTTGATTTTCATAAGCAACTAAAAAATCCCTATCAAAATCCTCAAATTCTTGACTAACATGGATTAATCTCATATTAATCGCACTCATTAAATATTGAACAATATTCTTTATGTCTCTTGCAGGAAGTTTTTCAAAGTTATTTACCAAATTTCTTGCTTTTTCAATCTCAACACTAATGCTTCTTATCACTTTTTCACCCGAGCTTTGCCAAAAACATTTTTAACTCACTTAAAATTTCTTTAATTTCCTCTTCTTTAATAACATTGGTTTTGTAATTGTTAGTTAGAATGACTACATCGTTCCCTTTTATGAAGCTTATTTGTTCTCGTTGCTTCATATTCTTTATCTTGTCTATCTTTTTGACAATGTCTATTATTTCCTGAGGACCCGTGTAATGTTGTATAAACATCCTTCGTAGAAGGTCTTTATCTTGTGGAATCGGTTTTTTTGACTTTCTTATAAAATAATTCATTATATGATTGATAGAATTCTCCAAATGACTTGTTGCAGACAAGATTAATTTCTTATCCTTTAACATTGGCATTGTAACTGTTAAAATATGGTCACTTATCCTAACCTCCTTTTTAGCTAGGTCTAGAAGAGGATCCATAATTATATTGTTAAATTTTTACAGATTTAAATCTAATTAGTTTTTCAAAACCTTTATTAAATGTAAATATATTTAAATGATTATAACTACTATAAAATAATGAAAATAACTAAAGAAGATTTAGGAAATTTAACAAAAGAAGATGTGAAAAAGTTCACAACCTCTGAACGTTATGATTTAGTTTTAGATATTTTGGAAAATAAGAGAGAATTAGCGAAAGCGGATTATTATGAAATAATGCATGGATTTTTTTTGGGAGAATTAGGCGGAACAGCATATTTAGTTAAAATGGGATTAATTGATAAATATATCATGCCTTTCGCAATGGAACCAACTCCAGAAAATATGTTAACAATTGGTACAGCTACAATTGCTTCAATTATCATTCCTGTTGTAGGGCATTATATTCACCACAAAATAAAAGGAAAATCAGCAATAAAAAAATCAAAAGAACTTGAAGAAAGACTTGAGAGTATACCTTGTAAAGAATCAATCAAAAAAATAATTGAAGTTTATGAGAGTGCTTTAGGTAGAGATAAAAGAGATTCTAAGGATTGGAAAAGAGTTAGAAATATTGACTTTTCAGAGTTAGAAGGTATTTTAACAGAAACGGCTCAGCCACAACCAGCTCACGCTTAAACTTAATCTCAATATTTTTTACTTCAATTTTTTGTTGTTTATTCCATTTCAAAAACAAAAAGCTTTAAATTTGATTACTATTGGAGATTGCTATGGCAAAATTAAGACCAGCAAGATGCTATAATAAATTAGAAAGACCATATACAAGACAAAGTAGATATAAGAAGAAGGGATTTGTTCCTGGAGCTCCACATTCAAAGATAACAATATATCATATGGGTGATAGAACAAGGGAATTTTCCCATAGAGTTGGATTATTTTCAAAAGACCCTATTCAGATAAGAGATGCTTCTTTAGAATCTGCTAGAGTTGCTTCTAACAGGGTTTTAAGTAGCAATTTAGGAAAAGCATATCATTTTCATATCAAAGTTCATCCTCATCACATCTTAAGGGAAAACCCAATTGCTAAAGGTGCTGGAGCAGATAGATTTCAAAAAGGCATGAAACAAGCTTTTGGTAAAACTATTGGATCAGCAGCCAGAGTTAAAAAAGATCAGGAAATAATGTATGTAGGTGTTGATGAGAACGGTATTGAAAAAGCCAAAATGGCTTTAGACAAAGCAGGAAAAAAACTTCCTTGCAAATTTAAACTTCAAGTCAAAAAGGTGAGTACTTGACCCAAAATTCAAAATATATAAGATGGTTTAAAGAACTAAATAAAGACTCATTAGATGTTGCTGGTGGAAAAGGAGCAAATCTAGGAGAGATGTATAACAAAGGATTTCCAATCCCACCTGGTTTTGTTGTTACAGCAGATGCATATTGGGACTTTATTATAAGTACTGATCTAAAAAGTCATATTACAGATATCTTAGAAGGATTAGATGTTAATGATAATGTTAAGTTACAAGATGTTGCTAATCAAATACAAAAATCAATTATTAAACAAAAAATGCCTATCGAATTGAAGAGACAAATTGTTAAGGCATATTTAGATATGAGTGGAAGGGCTCCAGAATTAAATGTTCCTGATTCTAAAAAACCTGATTTATTGAAGATGTCAAGAGATAAACAGTTCATAGCAGTAAGATCTTCTGCAACTGCAGAGGATTTGCCAGAAGCTTCTTTTGCAGGACAACAAGCCACCTTCTTAAATATCAAGGGAGATGAAGCTGTTGCAAAAGCAGTTCAAGCATGTTGGGCTTCTTTGTTCACTTCAAGAGCAATTTTTTACAGAGAAACAAACAATTTTCCTCACATGAAGGTAAAAATAGCAGTTGTTGTGCAAAAAATGGTTGATGCTGAAAAAGCAGGAGTTGCGTTTTCCTCAGATCCCTCAACAGGTGCACCAGAAATTATGATTGAAGCAGGATGGGGACTAGGGGATACTGTTGTTGCTGGTGAAATAAATCCAGACAGATACCTTGTTGATAAAAATTCATTTGAAATTACAACCAAAGAAATTAAGAAACAAACAAAAATGAAGATTAAGGACCCATTAACTGGAAAAACAATTGTCACAGAAGTTCCTGATAAAAAGAAAGAAGCACAAATAATGACAGATGAGGAAATAATTGAACTCTCTAAAATGATTAAGAAAATTGATGAACATTATCAAAAGCCACAAGATATTGAATGGGCAATTGAAAGGGGACGAATATACATTGTTCAATCAAGAGCAATAACAACAATAAAAAAAGATGGCCCAAAACCAAAAGAAGGCGCAGCTAAACCTCAAGGAGATCCAGTTCTAAAAGGGTTAGGAGCAAGCCCTGGAATGGGTTCTGGTATTGTCAAATTAATCAAAGATAAATCTGAATTAGAAAGGGTCAAGCAAGGAGATGTTATTGTAACTAAGATGACAGATCCAGATATGGTTCCAGCAATGAAAAGGGCTGCAGCAATTGTTACTGATGAAGGTGGGATGACATGTCATGCAGCTATTGTTTCTAGGGAAATGGGAATCCCAGCAATTGTTGGAACAGAAAAAGCCACCACTACATTAAAAGACAACGACGAAATCACAGCTGATGGTACGAGTGGCTTTGTTTATATGGGTCTCACTAAGATAGAAGAAAAAAAACCAGAACAAGAAATAGGATTCCATTATGAAGCTCCTGTAACAGCCACAAGAGTATATATGAATTTAGGGGCTCCTGAAAAAATAGATGAATACAAGAACCTTCCATTTGATGGAATTGGTTTGATGAGAGAGGAATTTATAGTTGCTTCTGAAATAGGTGAACATCCAAATGCCTTAATTGAAAAAGGAGAGGAATCCAAATTTGTTGATAAGTTGATTGAAGGAGTCACAAAAGTAGCATCCGCAGTCAATCCAAGACCAGTTATCCTTAGATTTTCAGATTTTAAAACAAATGAATATCATGATTTAAAGGGTGGAGATAAATTTGAACCAAAAGAAAATAATCCCATGATTGGTTGGAGAGGATGTTCAAGATATATAAGTTCAGAATTTGAAAAAGCATTTAGATTGGAATGTGAAGTAGTTAGAAAAGTAAGAACTGAAAAAAATCTTTTGAATTTATGGGTAATGCTTCCATTTGTAAGAAATACTTGGGAAGTTAAGAAAATTCTTCAGATTATGAAAGAAGAAGGATTAGAAAGAAGTAAGAATTTTAAGGTTTTGTTAATGGCAGAAGTTCCAAGTATCATTTTCCTTGCAGATGAATTTGCAAAATTATGTGATGGTTTTTCCATCGGATCAAATGATTTAACTCAATTAGTTTTAGGTGTAGATAGGGATTCTGCTAAATTAGCAAAAATGGGTTATTTTGATGAGAGAAACTTAGCAGTTAAGAGAGCTATTGAATATTTAGTTAAAAAGGCTCATGAAAATGGGGTACCTGTGGGTATTTGTGGACAAGCACCAAGCGTTTTCCCTGATTTTACTGAATTTTTAGTTGATATAGGAATAGATTCCATCTCAGTAAGTCCAGATGTTGTTGTTAAAACAAGAAGTATAATCGCATCATTTGAAAGAAAAATGCTTCTTGAGAAAGTAAGAAATATTGAGAGGGAAGTAGAAGGAATCCCAAAAATGGGTAAATATATAGAAGCCTATACTTCTGAACCAAAAAAAGAAGTACCAAAATTTGAAGAGAAATCAGAAACATTTGATGAAATACCCGATTTTAAAGGAGAAGATGAAGAAGAAAGTCCAGAAGAACCTTTAGAGGAAAAACCAAAAGAAAAATCAGATGATTTAGAATATTTTGATTTTTCAGAATTAAATGACATTTAATTATTTTCCAACTAATTCTTTCACATATGCTTCCATATTTTCATAAGAAACACCGCAACCACTGACTTTCAAAGCCCACAAAACTCCTTTAAGAGTTTGAGCACTTCCTCTGAAGACAATATCTCTAAAAGGTTCAAAAAGACCAATTTGATGAGCTATCGCAGCAATTTCAACAGATCTTATCACCTTTATCTTAATTCCATTCATAAACTGTTTGTGTATCTTTTTATCAAAAACTATTTTAGATTTTAGCCGTTTAGTGAGAAGTGAATTTAATTCTTCAGGGTCTTCTAAAAACAATCTCATTATTGTTTCATCACAAGCTAACATATCTGTTTTCAAAAATTTCATTAGGGCAATTGATTCCATTTCTCCCCTGTGAATTACCTTTACGTTTGATCTTTTTTTGGAATAAACTCTGTTTGCAATATTCAATAGATTTTGGGATTCTGCATTTATCTGTGAATTACCTATTACTTCAATAATTCCTTCTTTAATAAGCCTCATAATCCTTAACCCAGAAAATTTGAATCTATTTCCCTTCAAAGCATCATCAACAACCTCTTTTTTTACTTCTGGACCTATAACAAATCTAATTTTTGATCTCTCCTTGAGCTTTCTGAATATATCTAAAATACATACATTTGACATTGAGATCAATGTAGATGAATCAAAAACAATTATTTTTTCAGACATTTTTAACACCAAAAAATTCCCTAGCTATTTTTAATCTATCAATGTTTTCAGGAATATCCTCTTTCATACTTCCTACTTTTCTCATTAATTCCCACTTTGTAATTCCTAATAATTTTGCAATTCTCCCCATAGTAATCCCATGATGGTGCATCCAACTTCCTTTGACTATCTTAGCTTTTCTAAGAATTATTCCAAGATGTTCAGAAAACTTGGCGTCTGCTTTTGCAATTGCTCTTAAAATATCCGTCATTTCTGTTTCAAAACCTTGAATATTTTTATGTTCAAGATAAAATATTGCTTTTTTTAAATTAGTAAGAACCCTTTTTTTGAAAGTATTAAACTCTTTTTTGAATTTTATCTTGAATCTATCGTCTCCTAAGATATTTGATAAAGCATAAACTAAAACGGCTGTTTTTATTGAATATTTATCTTGATAAATGGTAGCAGAATGTATAATATGGTCAGACCAATTCTTAATTCCAGAAATATTATTTTCCTTTACAAATTTTTCAACAGTTTGTGTTACTTGAAGAAGATCTTTTATTAGTTTTTTATCCATTACTCATAATTAAGTGGTGACTATATTAAATCTTTTTCCTCAAACATTAATCTTCTCTAAATCATTAACTAATTTAGCCTCTTCAAAAACTTTTTTTACTTCTTCAACAACCTCTTTTTCGTTTGAATATCTTGGACTAATATGAAATAATAATAGTTTTTTTGCATTAGATTTTTTAGCCAACATCCCAACTTGAGAAGTAATCATATGTTTCTTATCAAGAGCCATTTCTGTATCTCTATCCATAAAGGAACACTCAGAAATAATTACATCAGAATCCATTGAAAAATCAATTAATTCAGGAAAAAATACTGTATCTGTAATATAAGTTATCTTTTTTCCCTTTTTTTTGAAAGTACCTTTTTTTGGAGTTATCTTTTTCCCTTTCCACTCTATTGTTTGGCCTTTTTGCAATTTGCCAAGTAAAGGATGTTGAATCAAACCAAATTTCTTAGTGTATTCAATATTGATTTTAACTTTCTCTTTCTCTTCAAAAGAATAAGCTAAACAAGGAGTTCCATGCTTCACTTCCATCGCTTTTATTATCCATTCATCTGTTTCGATTACTTTTCCATTTTTTGCTTCTATAACTTCTATTTGAAAGTTTTCATACCAAGTAAACGCTTTTTTTATGTATTCAATTCTTTCTTTTGTTTTTGCAGGACCTACTACAATTAATTTCTCTTTTTTTCCATGAGCGCTTAAACTTTGAAACATTCCTGGAAGACCTAAAGAATGATCTCCATGCCAATGGGTTATGAAAATATACTTGATTTTAGTTGGAGGAATCTTGGCTTTTCTCAGTTGTTTTTGTGTTCCTTCTCCACAATCAAATAAAATAAGATCCCCATTATATCTTAACAAAACTGATGGATGGTTCCTCCTTTCAGTAGGAAACATGTTTCCAGTTCCTAAAAATGTAATTTCAACCAATTCTAAACACCTTTTTTCCGTTTGAAGTTATTATTTTATCGGCTTTCTCAACACTTAAATCTTTTATTTCGGCTATTTTTTTCACAACAAACTCCACATTTTTGGGTTCGTTCCTACCTTCCCACATAACTGGAGAATCTGTTTCAGTTAACAAGTTTTTGATTGGAATTGCTTTAGCAATTTCTTGTTTTTGTTCAGCCCATTTGATACTAGTTGGAATTGAAATAAACCAGTTATTTTCCACTGCTCTCAATCCTTCCTTAATATTTCCAGAAAAAGCATGCAAAATGACTTTTTTTGCTTCTTCCTCTTCTAAAACATTTAAAACAGGTTTTACAGCCCATCTACTATGTACTACAATAGGAATATTGAATTTATTTGCCAATCTTATGAATCTTCTGAAATCTTCATCTTCTCTTTCTTTACATATCTTATAATCAAGTCCTACTTCCCCAATTCCAACAATATTTTGCTTGTTATTGAAGATTAATTCATTAATCCTTTCAAAATCCTTTAAACAAGGTTCCATTCCAAGACAAGAATAAACATTTTTAAAATTTCTAGAGATTTCCAAACTTTTTACATTTGATTCATAGTCTGTGCCAGCATCAATTATGATTATGTCTTTAGCTCTTCCAACTACTTCTTTTAAATCCTTATCAAAATCCTTTGAGTTAAGGTGACAATGAACATCTATCATTAGAGAGTTATATTCTTGGTATTTTAAAAACATTAAATAAAATAGAAAAAATCACTTTCCTAGCGCAATTTCAATAGTACTTACCCTTATTTTTCTACCTTCAGACTCAAAATCTTGTGAACCTATTTTTACTTCTTTTACTTCAATATCTTTGACAAATCTATTTTTAACCACTTCAGCAACATCAACAGCTCTGGATATGTGTTGTCCCCTTGCTTTAACAAAGGTTACTTTTGAACCAGAATTAAATTGCATAACCACAGCAGTTACATAGTTCATAAAAGGTTTTTTGCCGATAAACACTTCACTAATCTCTGTCATCTGTTCACCCCCGAATCAGTAGGAATCTTAAATATCTGGATAATTAAAAAAGTTTTGAATGAAAAAATATTTATCCAACACATATGACTTCTTTTTATGTTTGATGTTATTGTTGTAGGTGCTGGTCCTGCAGGATCAACAATAGCCAAAGAATTATCTGAAAAAGGCATTGATGTTTTACTAATTGAAAAAGATCCCAAAATCATGGAAAAACCATGCGGAGGAGGGATATCTAAAAAAACATTGGATTTAGTAGGAGATATTCCCGAAGATATAATAGAATGTGAAATAAGAGGAACAAGAATATTTTCTGGAGAAAAAGTTTTAGAGCTTTCACATGAAAAATATAGTGGAGTCACTGTAACAAGAAAGAATTTTGATGGTTTTCTTGAGAATAAAGCAAAAAAAGCAGGGACAAAGATAATTAGAGGTGAAATGGTTTCTAAAATTGAAAACAAAGAAGATGAAGTTGTTTGTGAAACTGTCTCAGGAAAAAGATATTCTGCTAAATTTTTGGTTGGTGCTGATGGTCCCACAAGTATTGTATATAGATATTTAAACAAAGGTAAGAGACAATACGCAAAAAGTTCTTCAAAAGAAATTTTAATGAGTAAGAAAAAAATAAATGAGATATTTAAAAACAAATTCAATATTTACACTGATTCAATTAAAAGAGGATATGGTTGGGTATTTCCAAGAAAAAATAATATTTCAATTGGGGTTGGAGGAGATATGAATATTTTGGAAACAACGGCTGCTTTTAAGGAATTTATTAAGAAATTAGAGTGGGAATTTGGTCTGATTTTGGAGATTGATTTTAATAAGATAGATAATTGGGTTTTGCCTGTTTATAATAATAAGGCCAATCTTGCTTCAAATAGAATAATATTAATTGGAGATGCAGCAGGATTTATTTATCCTATTTCAGGAGAAGGAATATATTGTGCAATTCTTAGTGCGATAAAAGGGGCTAAATTCATTGATCTAGCATTAAAAAATGGAAAAAAAGAAATCTTAGGATATGAAAAAGAGATAAAAAGAGTAATTGGAAAAAAGCTTAGTTATGGTTTATTGATCCTCAGGATATTTAAAAAACCTGTACATTATGCAATAAAATATCTTAAAAATACAAATATAACAGTTAAATTAATTGAGAAATTTTTCTAATACGAAAGTATTAAATTAATTGTTTTATATGGAATTTATATGCTTGGAGAAATACTCTTAGTTTTTGGTATTTTCGTGTTTATTTGGGCCTATAATGTTTTTACATGGTTTAGATGGTTCACTTACCTGTTAGGCCTGATCTTTTTCATAGCCTTGTTTTACAAATTCTTTGTAAGAAAATATGATGAGTATGAAAGAGCAATAATATTCAGATTTGGAAGATTTAATAGGATAGGGGGACCAGGATGGAGTGTTGTTATACCTTTTTTTGAAAAAGAATTTCAAAAAATTGATGTTAGAACAAGAATGCTTGATGTTATAGTTCCTTTAGTATTCACAAAAGACGATTTGAGGTTAAAAGTAAATAGTTTGGTTTATTATAGAGTTGTAGATCCTCAAAAAGCAGTTCTTCAAATAGAAAATTATCAAAAAGCAATACAAAATCTATTAATTTCTCAGGTTAGAAATGTCATGGCTAATCTTGATATGAGAGATTTATTCTCAAAATTAAATCATTTGAATGATTTGGTAAAAGATGCTGTTAGAAGAGAACTGTGGAGATGGGGGATTGACATACCTACCTTACAAATTAGATCATTAACACCACCAGAAGAGATAGCAGTTGCAATGCAACAAAAAGAAATAGCAGCACAACAATTACAGGCTCAAAGATTGTTAGCTGAAGCAAAGAGAGTAATGGTGGAAGTTGTAGGGGAAGCAGCAGGAAAATTAGAAGACAAAGCATTGATGTATTTCTATATAAAAGCATTAGAAGAGTTAGGAAGAGGATCTTCAACAAAGATACTTTTCCCTACTCGTTTCTTTGATGTTTTAGGAGACATAGGAAAAAATATGGGTGGAGCTCTAGCTGGAGCAGGGATAGGGGTTTCAGCCAATGAGATTATAAGTGGACTCAAAGATAAGATAACTGGCTAATAAAATGTATTTTGATAAGGAAAATGAAACTATTGTAGATGGTAAAATAAAAATAGGAATGGACCATAAAGCGGATATCACTTTTGTTTCTCATGCACATGCAGATCACAAGATAATGGAAGGAAAGATAATAGCAACCCCTGAGACAGTTGAATTAATGAAAGCAAGATACAATTTTGATCCAAAAAATGTTATTGATTTACCTAAAAATGTTAAACTTCTTGATGCAGGACACATCTTAGGATCAGCTGCTTTATTGTATGAAGGAGACCAGACTATTCTTTATACTGGAGATTTTTCAGATAGGAAAAGACTATTCATGAATAAGTTTTTTCCAAAAAAAGCAGACATTTTGATTATGGAGTCTACTTTTGGAAGAGAAGATTATGTTTTACCAGAACCAGAGGAAGTAATGATTTCTTCATTAGATTGGATAAATAAACAATTGAATAAGGGAAATAATGTTGTTGCTTATGCATATTCTTTGGGAAAATCCCAACTCCTTGCGAAATTGTTTGAAGATTTAGAACATCCTGTTTTTGTTCATGGATCAATGCTTAAAATGAACAGCGTTTATTCTAGATTTGGGATTGACTTAAATGGATTTATGACTTTTAGAGAAGCAAGAAAACATAATTTTGACAAAAAACCCTTTGTTTTTATAACTCCTCCTCGAACAAAAATAGATTTCAAGGCAAAAAGAGCATTTTTTTCAGGTTGGGCTAAAGATATAGTAGGTCATGATGTAACCTTTCCATTGTCAGATCATGCAGACTTTCCTGGTTTGATTGAAACAGCTGAAAAAGTTAATCCTGAAAAAATATATGTAACTCATGGATTCAACAAAGAATTTGCTAAAGAATTAGTAAAAAGAGGTTTTGATGCAGAGCCTATTTGATTCTCCATATTGTTCCTTCTTTAGTATCCTCTACAAAAACATTCATTCCATCAAGATCTTCCCTTATTCTATCTGCTGTTTTCCAATTCTTATTCTTTCTGGCTTCTTCTCTTTTTTTGATCATATCTAATGCATTTTCTGGGAGTTCTTCTTCTTCCAATAAATCCAATCCAAGAATTTTATCAAACTTTGTGACTAATTCTATTTTTTCTTTTCCAGAAAGATCTGATTTTATCATATTCCAAACAATAGCCATTGCTTGTGGAGTGTCAAGGTTATCATTGATTCTTTCATGAAACTCTTTTTCAAACTTTTCAAAGAGCTTTTTGTTTTCCTTTCCATTTTCCTTTTTAGCAAGAGAAACCCTATTTCTTAGAGAATCATAAGATTGTTGTGCCTTTTTCATTCCTTCCCAGGAAAATTCTATTTTAGTCCTATAATTTGCACCAAAACAAAGATATCTAAAAGCTAAAGGATCAAACCCTTTATCGATCAAGGTTTGTAAGGTTGTGAAATTTCCTTCAGACTTGCTCATTTTTCCTTCTTTCAAAACCAGATGATCATTATGAAGCCAATAATTAACCCATTTTTTACCAATAACTGGTTCTGTTTGAGCTATTTCATTAGTATGATGAACATTTATATGATCTATTCCACCACAATGAATGTCAAATTGTTTTCCCAAATACTTTATAGACATGACAGAACACTCTATATGCCATCCTGGAAATCCCTTTCCCCACGGAGATTCCCACTCCATATCTCTTTTTTTGTCAGAAGGAGAGAATTTCCACAAAGCAAAATCAGAAGGATTCTTTTTTTCCTTAGAAAACTCAATCCTTGCACCTTTTTTTAGGCCTTCCAAATTAAGTTTTGCAAAATCAGCATACTTTTCATATTTAGAAGTATCATAATAAATTCCGTCAGATGTTTTGTATGTAAATCTTTTTTCTTCTAATTTCTTAATCCACTTAATCATTTCCTTTATGTGGTCTGTTGCTTTTGGTGTTGTTTCTGGCCTTACTATATTTAAAAGATTAGTGTCATGGAAAAACGCTTTTGTGTATTTTTCAGCAATATCCCAAGCAGCTTTTCCTTCTCTTTTCGCTCCTTTCTCCATTTTATCTTCCCCTTCATCAGCATCAGAAGTAAGATGTCCAACATCAGTTATGTTCATGACATGATCTATTTTGTAATTATTGTAAAGAAACATTCTTCTAAGTATATCTTCAAACAAATAAGCTCTCAAATTCCCAATATGAGCATAATCATAAACAGTAGGCCCACAACAATATATTCCTGCTTCTCCTTTCTTTATTGGAACAAATTTCTCTTTTTTTCTTGTTAATGTGTTATATAGATATATTTTCATATGAATTCCTCCGAAAGGCGGGGTTGGGAGTCGAACCCAATTATGTCGGTAGCTGTGATAAATCTTTGCAGCCGACCACCTGGCCGTTCGGTCACCCCGCCAGAATTAAATTTAGGTGGAACTTCTCTCCAGGCAAAAATAATCACCTTGCATGATGTATTTATCCATAATTTTGCTTATAAATTTTTCTTATCATGCTAAAAGATATAAGAAAAGATAACACTCTTATTTTGTGAAGAATCTCAAAAAGATCTTAGAAATTTTGGAAGAAAAGTATGGTGTTCCTGATTGGGCACCTAAAAACATTGATCCTATTGGTTTAGTGGTATCTACAATATTATCTCAAAACACTTCTGACAAAAATAGCAGTAGAGCTTTTTCAAATTTGAAGAAGCATTTCAAAAATTGGTATACTGTTTTGGAGGCAGAAGAAAAAAAAATAGCTAAAATCATAAAATCAGGCGGATTACCTAATATTAAAGCAAAGCGAATCAAAAAAAGCCTGTTGAAGATCTTTGAAAAAAGAGGAGAATTGAATATTGATTTTCTTGGAAAAGAGGATGTTAACACAGCAATGGAATGGTTACAACAATTAGAAGGGATTGGTCCAAAAACAGCCGCAGTAGTCCTTAATTTTGGGTTTAAAAAAGAAATAATCCCTGTTGATACTCATGTTCATCGAGTTTCTCAAAGAATAGGTTTTGTGGGAAAGACAAGTGCATCTAAAACTCAAATAATATTGAATAATGAAGTTCCTGATGAATTATCTTACAAGTTTCATGTCCTGCTTATCCAGCACGGCAGAGAAATGTGTAAATCTTTAAATCCAAAGTGTCTTCTTTGTCCAGTAAGACATTATTGTGATTATTTCAAATCTTTAAAACCAAAATAACAAAACCTATATATTTCCTCTTATGATTCTCTTTTTTATGAAGAAATTATTTGGATTACTTACTATATTTCTTATGGTAGGGATTACAAATGCAGTTTCATATGATATGATTCTTAGTAAATCAACTGCTACTGCTTACGACAATGTTCAAATTGATTATACTATCTCGTTTGATGAGAGTCAAAGCGTGAGTTATACTCTCACTTTGTTAGGAGAAGGATATAATGAAACATTGGAGAGTCAAAGTGCAATAACTTATTTGATAGACAATGCTAAAATATTATCCACTTCCAATATTCCTGCTGGAAACTACAATATAACCTTATCATTTACAACTTCAGAAGGAAGCACTAACTATAGAAAACAATTAACAATATCTCCTACACCAATGCTCCTACCTTCTACAAGGACCTTTACTCTTATTTGTTTCAAAAACATAACAAATGAAGATATACTCGTAAGAAACTCTGGAAATGTTCCTTTGGATGTTAGTTGGGAATTAAAGGGAAATGTTGACATTACTATAAGTCCTACCCAATTCAATCTTCCAAGAAATGGAGAGAGGACTATAAATATTTCGCTTGTAAAACCTGTTTCTAACAGAAATTTTAATTTAACATTTATAGGCACTAATTCTGGAGGTTTAAATGAGAGAGTTGATTTTGTTGTTGATTTTGCTGTAGTTATCCCTAATGTAAAAGTCTTTTTTGAAACAGAAATTATTCAAAACAATTACACTATAATGAATGTTAATTTATCTAATATGGGAAATATTAGACAAAACATAAGCATCACTGTTTCTTATTTCACAATGGAAGGAGTCCAAGACTATGTTTTTGCTAAGGATGTTTCTGCAATGACTAATACTTCTTTTTCACAAAATATTGATATTCCTAAAGACTCAAAGATATTGGCAGCATATGCAATGTATATTGATAATGATGGAGAAGAACAATTAATAAAATATGATTATGGGATTTTTGGAATAGTTTTACCTTCTTCAGTATTGAATGCATTTGCAACAATATGGAGTAATTCAACTTATAGAGGTCTCTTCATTGCATTTATTGGTGTTGTGATAATATATTTAATCTATACTTTCTACCTAAAAAAGAAAATTTTCAGAAAAAAACATTAATTAATCTCTAATTCCTTCTTCACTAACAGTAAATACAGCTTCCCCATCCGGAAGACAAGGAGAATCAACAAGTCTTGCAATTCTCTTATTTCCCTTACTCTTTCTTAAATAAAGCCTGTATGTTGCTGCATGACCTAATATATGGCCCCCTATTGCTTTAGTAGGGTCTCCAAAAAAGGTATCTGGTCTTGACATGACTTGATTAGTAACAAAAATTGCTAGATTAAATCTATCTGCAAGTCTTTGAAGTGTATGTAAGTGTGAATTTAATTTTTGCTGTCTGCTTGCTAAAGTACCTCTTCCTACATATTCTGCTCTAAATAATCCTGTGAGGGAATCCATAATAACAATTTTGACGTTAATCCCTTCATTTTCAATTAAATCTGCTACTTTTTCAGCCAATAACATCTGATGGTCACTTGAGAAAGCCCGACCCACTTTCACTCTTTTTAGTGCTTCTTCTGGATCTAATCCCATCTTTTCAGCCAATTGCATAATCCTTTTTGGTCTAAAAGTATTTTCTGTATCAATCCATACAGCATAACCATCACATCCACCCATGTCTTTAGGTAGTTGAACATTAACTGCCAACTGGGCACCTAATTGTGTTTTTCCAGAACCAAATTCTCCAAAAGCTTCAGTAATTGCTTGACTTTCAACACCCTTTCCTCCAATTAATCTGTCAAATTCTGGACTTCCAGTTGTGATATATTCAACACTCTTTCTTTTTTCAAGAACGTCCATGCCACTCATAAAACCCATTTTTAAGCTTGCTCTGGCTGATTGAATTATTTTTTTGGCTGTAGCTTCTCCTACACCCGCATCATCTGCTAATTGTCCAGAAGGGCTCACTGCAATGGCCATTAAATCGGTGTATCCTGCCTCTTCTAATTTTTCAGCTATTTTTTCTCCTACACCGGAAATATCTTTTATTGCTTCCATGTCACTCATAAAAAGAAATGGTTAAAAAACATTTTTATGCTTTTGGGTACTGTTTCCAGTATTATGTGGAACATATGTTTTTGTTATAAATGTGGAAAACCGGTTGGATTTAGAAAATCTCAAAAAACAGTTCTTTGTAGAAGATGTTTTAAAACTTTAAAATGTGAAAATCTCCTGAAAGGAAAGTGCATAAAAGCCAAATCCGGACAGGATGTAGCCATTATTATCCAACGAATAACTGAAGGAAAATTAAAAATTCCTTAATATTAAAATGAAAGCAGTATGTCCTAACATATGATGTTTAGGTCTACATATTCTATTTTCAATTTCCCATTCTCTATGAAGTATCTCATTTATTGATTCAAGAAACATATTATTTTTTTCAAGGAATTTTTGAACCTGAGTCATATTTGGAAGATAAACAGCCAAAAATCCAGATTTTTTCAAAGCTTTTTTAACATGTTTTAATGCTTTCCAAGGTTCTGGAAGATCTAGTGTAATCAAATCCAATTTTTTTTGATCAATCCCATTGTAAACATCTTTTTCAATAATTTCGACATTTTTCAATCCAAGTCTTTTCACATTTTCTCTTACTATTTTAGAAAATCTCTTTTCTCTTTCATAGGCATAAATCCTTCCACTATCTCCAACTACTTTTGCCATAAAACAAGTTAAGAATCCTGAACCAGCGCCAGCATCCAGAACATTATACCCTTCTCTTAATCCTGTTTTAACAGCTATAAGGCCCATATCCTTATTTCTTATTGTTTGAGGACCTCTTTTCATTTTTTTGAACATATCTGGGATTTCTGGTTTGATTATAAAGAATTTCTTACCTGTGTGAGATTTGAGTGTGTCACCCACCTCACCGGCTAGTTTAACTTTTCCTAAATCAGTTTCCAACACTTCCTTATCTGTTAAATGTATTCTACCTTTTTCATCTATTAACCACATAAGAACAAATTAAAAAGATAAGAATAAAAGGTTAATGATGGAAGTAAAATTTGTCCCGTATTATTTTGAGGAAAGGCTTAGTAAGCCATTTCTAGATAAGGTATTGAAAAAAGTTTCAGAATATGAAAAACTTGCAATAGTTTACATAATTCAAAATAAAAAACAAGCAGAACAATTATTCTCCTTTTTGAAAAAGCATAAGAAAACAATAATGGCTGGACAAGTTTTAGGTTGTAATGTAGAGAATGTAAAGAATAATAAGGCAGATGTTTTTCTTTTGCTTGGTTCTGGAAAGTTTCATGCAATTGAAATAAAGAGAAATACTGGAAAACCTGTTTATCTTCTTGACTCAAAAAATATTGAGGAGATAAGCGAAAGAGAAATAATGAAACACGAAGCGATCAAAACAAAATTTCTAATTGATTTTGAAATAGCAAAGAACATTGGATTATTAGTATCCACTAAGAAAGGCCAATTTAACCTTGAAAATGCGTTGAAAACCAAAAAAATATTGGAAAAAAAAGGAAAAAAATCATATGTTTTTCTTTTTGAGACATTGATTCCTGAAGAACTTGTTAATTTTGATACTATTGATTTTTGGATAAATTTTGCATGTCCTAGAATAAGAGATGATTACGAAAGATTTTCTAAGCCTGTTTTAAATTGGAAGGATATAAACCAATAAAGATGTTGAAAAAGGAATTATCAAATTATCTCTCTTTACATAATATTCAATTACAGCAACCAAGAATCCAACAACAACTGCCATGTAAAAACTAAAAAAGAAATTAAGAACAACTATTGAAGCAAGAAAAAAAGCAATACTACCCTCTACTGTCTTGTTTTTCCCTCTTTTTCCATGTAATATTCCAACCATTGATGCTATAGCATCTGAAAAAGCAAGTACAAAAATTCCAGGAATGGAAAAATCATTTGGAAATATTAAAACAACAATTAAACAACCAAGGACAAAAGTTAAAGCACCTTCTCCCTTCTTCCCTTCTCTCTCAACAATTTCCATTATTCGTTTTAGAGTGATAGGAGTTTGTCTTTTTTTAGAGTAGATATAGTGAGGTACTCCCCAAAAAAATAAAGCCAATAATAAAACCAATCCAATTAATCTATCCAAACCTACAAAGACACCTATAATTATCCCAAGAATCAAATGAAACAATTTTCTCTTGTCTTCTTTTTTGAATTTTTCATTCATTAAAATCAGCCAAACCTATTTCAAGACCATAAACATTTTTGCATTTTTTAAAAGTTAATTTCTTGTCACCATAATTAACATAACTTCCTGTTAAAGCCTCACAATCAGTTGGAATAAGAAAAAGGGACATCATTATTATGAAGAATATTACAGATATGAAAACATATTTGCTAAAATTCTTTTTATTGATACTCTTTATCAAAAATTGGTATTCTCTTTTCACAATTGAAACTATTCATACAAATATTTAAGATTACTTAATTTGACTAATGAAAACTTTATAAGAACACATTATAGAATATAATCATGTTTTTCAAACCAAGAGTTGAAAAAATAGAAGATGAGTTTCAAACTAATAAATTAAAGAACAAATATCTTTATCAAGACCTTAGTATAAGGTCAGGAGACCCTGAAGAAGTTAGGGTTTTTTCTTCTGAAATTATGCAAGAGTTAGGTTATTTTCCAATTCTCAATAAATTCACTAAGTTTGAAGATCTAGAAATGGAAGACATATTCAGGTCAGGGAGACTCAAACCTGTTAAGTCTATAATAAAAGGAATCAAAAAGATAAGAAAGGGACCTAAATATGGTCTTTTATGGAAACTTCTTGCAGTTGTTGGTATCTTCTCATTAATTTTTTATTTATACCTATTACCTGGAGGAAATACAACAATACAACTCCTTTTATTCTCAATAATTACAATGGTTTTAGCATCATTGATTTATTTTATCAAAAGAACATTAATTATGGAAGTCTGGCTAAAGATATCTGGAATTTATGATGTTGAGTCTGAAAAAAGCGATTTGAAATTAATACTCGCAGGAGATGCTAGGGAAAAAACAAGAGATAGTTTTAGAATTTTAGAAGAAGATGTGAATGAAACATATAATGAATTGGCTTCAAAATATGTTAAACACAAGGAAAAAACAGAGAAAAAAGCATTATTGATCCCTAAAAAAGGAGTTTCAGTTGAAGAAAAGATATCTGTTTCATTAAAGTCAGTGGATGAGGAAATATCTAGTTTAGATTCCAGATTATCTAAAGGAGAGATAACTGAAGAAACATATAGACAAGTTCTTGAAAGACTCAACAAAAAGAAGGACAAAATAGAAACAATACTCGATCTTTTTAGTGTGGCTAAGTAATATGAAAGCCCAAGCAGTGGTTATTAGTGAAATTATCACCTTTACTATTGGTGTTACATTAGTTATTGGCCTTGCAGTATTTTTATCTAGTTTATTCTTACCAAATGTAGAAGATTATGTTTATGAAGAAGGCATGGACAATTTTTTGAATTATGTTGATTCTTCCTTTTTGAAAATATATTCCTTAACAAAAGATACAAATTCAGTTAATTTAACATATAAAATCGATTTTCCAGATAAACTAATTGAGTCTATTTATTATCTTTCAATTATTGGGAGAAAGTTTTGTGTGAATCTTGAATCGGTTGGGATTAGAAAGTGTTTGGATGCTTCTCTTCCCTTGAGTGTTGAATTGTCTGGATATTACATCTCCGGTACTAAAATAAATATAGAATTGTATAAGTCAGATAAAATCACAATCCAATTTTCTAACTCTTATTAAATTATTCCTATTACTTGAAGAGCAATCCATACGAACAATATTAGAATAATCCACTTAACAATCCATTTCATTGTTCTCAAAAATAAATAGAGCACCACCAAGATAATCCCTATGTTGATTATTTGGGCTTGTCCTGGATCAAGACCGAACATGTTTTGTATTGTTGTTTGTATCCCTCCAAAAAAACCAAAAATTCCTGAGACATAGTCCACAGCTATTTTCGCATAGTCTAAGACGTTGCTTACTTGCTGTAATGTTCCATTTGTCTCGTTTTGGGCATATCCTGGAATCATTAGAGGAACCAACAGTAAAAGGATCAATAATGGCTTGAATATTTTCTCAGCTTTTTTAAAGAATTCTTCCCAAAAAAACACAGGAGTAATTATTGTTAAAAATCCTAAAGCAAGACCCATTGGGTTCTCTCTTATCTTGGCTCTGTCAAATTTTATGACCATTATGACTGCAGTAATTAATAAAAAAAACATCAAGAATGTGACAATATGACTACCTATTTTCATTTTCTTTTTAGACATTTCAAATATTATGAAAAAAGCATAGAATTGGTAAATCATTGCCCCAATTCCTAATGTATAAGCCAATGAATAAAAATCAAATAAAATTGCTGCCATAAGAATAAGAATAATTGAAATAATAATAGATAAGATTGCTGCATTTTTGTATTGGTTTGTATTTTTGTATTCCGTTTTGAATGTGAATCTTTCTAACATGTTAACCAACAAAAATCTTGTATTTGTCTGCCCCCTCAAATTCAGCCATTATCCTCTTTATTATGCTCTTTTCTGGATCTGGAAGAAAATCAATCCTTTTTTTGATACCTTCAAAACTTTCAAATTGTTTTTCTTCTCTTTCCTCAAGTATTTTCCACATATGTTTTTTACCTATTCCAGGTATTAATTCTAATTGATGAAGTCTTGTAGTTAATGAACATGCTTTATTGAAGAAATTAACATAATACTCTTCCTTTTCTTTTACAACTTCTTTTACAATTTCTTCTAAAATCATTATTGCTGTTTGAGTCATTTTTTCATATTCTATCTTTCCAACAACATGATGGACTTGATCTCTTTTTTCAGGACCTATGTAAACCTCATCTCTTGGTTTTAGAAATACCCCTGTTTTTGGAACTGCTTCCAAAAGAGTCATATAATTTTCTCCAAGAATTTGAATAATTGGGGTTCTTTGATTAGAAAATGGATATCCATGAGGCAGGAAGTCTAGTACTATCGCTTTTTCTTCCTTTTTTCTTTGAATCATTTTCTTTACCTCTTTGCATACTTTTTCACTACTTCTAATATCTTATCCGCTTCCTCTTTATCAAATATTGTTTTTGTGTCAGCGAGAATAAATCTTAATTCTTCTGGAGTTGTTGGAAGTAAATCAATTATTCTGATTGTGTTTATTTCTTTGAGTTTTCTTATACTCAAGGCCCCCAATTCTTCTTTTAATTTGAGAGCATCTTTTTCTTTTAATTTTGACATTTTCTTTACATGCTCATATGATTGTTTTTGTTCAAATGTCATCTCTTTTGAACTATTTTTTTTCATTATTTCTTTAGCTTCAGCTATTGAAACCGGTTTCTCTTCTAAAACTTCATAATCGTACATTTTTACACCTTGGTTAAATGAATGGGTTTACAAATAACTGTTTTTTCTTTGTTTCCATCCTTTATTTTTACTAAATATGATTTTCCTCTTGAACCTAAAACCACACCGACCTTACCAATAAATCTTTTGAAAGGTAGAGACTTTTGAATAGCTGGCTCGGGTTTTATTACCACTTTCTCACCTTGTTTCAATGTTTGAATGAGCTTTTTAGTGCTAATTTTACCTTTAGTCCTTGCGGTTTTTCTCAATTTCTTTCTTGTATCCCTTCTTGGTCCATGAGATCTTGTTACCATTTTAATCACTACTATAGTTTTATTTAAAAACTTGTCTTAATTTCTCTCCAACATCCTTATTTTTTAATTGACATTTTTGGCAAACAGGCTTTTTTTTACCTTTTACCTTTACATAAGTTCCTTTTATTTTGTTTAAAAATGTTTCATCTACATTCTTTTTACAAATTGAGCACTTCATCCTAACCCAAACCTTTTCATCATTTTCATTAATTTTTTGTTTCCTAAGCCTTTAACTGCTTTTTTCATTGTATTATATTGCTTTATTAAAGCTCTGACATTTGATTCAGTTGCTCCAGCGCCTTTTGCTATTCGTTTGACTCTTGAAGCATTAAGTAATTTTGGATTCTCTAGTTCTTCTTTGGTCATGGAATCCATAACATTTCTGAATTTCTTCATTTTTTCCTCTTCGACATCCATTTTTTTTGGAAGTTTAGCCATAGATAGTCCAGGAATCATATTCATTACTTTATCTAAAGAACCCATTTGTTCTAAATTTCCTAATTGCTCATACAAATCAAGCAAGTTAATATCACCAGACATGAATTTTTTAGCATCTTTTTCTGCTTTTTCCTCATCAATTATTTCCCCGGCTTTTTCCAATAAGGTTTCTAAATCTCCCATACCTGTTATTCTTGAGATAAATCTTGTTGGATGAAATTCTTCTAGATCTGTTATTTTTTCCCCCACACCTACATAACTAACTTTGACTCCGGAAATAGAACAAGCAACTAAAGCTCCTCCTCCTTTAGCAGTACCATCTAACTTTGTTACAATAACTCCCTTAATTGCAAGGTTTTTGTGGAATTCTTCTGCTTGTTTCCTCGCATTTTGTCCGATATCTCCACTTAAAACTAATTGAGTATTATCTGGCTTGAATTTCTTATTTATCTCCTTTATTTCCTTTATCAATGATTTATCTAAAGCGTCCCTTCCTGCTGAATCTGTAATTATAACATCATATTTTTTAGTGTCCTTTTCAAATAATTTGAAAGTATCCTTCATTTTTTTCTCAGCATAAACAGGAACACTTATTTTTTCTCCCAATTGCTTTAATTGTTCTTGAGCAGCGGGTCTAAATGTGTCTACACCTAATAAGAGTACTTTGTATCCTTTTTTCTTGTAAAGTGCTGCTAATTTTGCTGAAGTGGTTGTTTTACCAGAACCAAATAAACCAACTAATAAAATCTTATATGGTTTCTTAGAAATGTCTATTTTTCCACCTTCTCCTAATAAATTAACCAATTCATCGTAAATAGCCTTGACAATCTGTTCTTTTTTGCTGAATTCTTTTCTTTTTTTAAGTATATTTTCCCTGATATTTTTTGATATTTGTGAAACTAATTTAACATCTACATCCGAAGAAATCAATTCTCTTTGTAAGTCTCTTATAATCTCCTCTAAGAGTTTTTCATCTACATATCCTGCTCTGAATATTTTCTTAAATATCCCTTTAACGCCATCAAACATGAAAATTTCAATAGAAAGCAGGTTTTTAAATCTATTCAGGATAATCCAAAAAAGAAATTTTATTGGCTATTTATAGAAATATAAGTGAACAAGACGGAGTTTCCTCCAACTCACAGAATCCTTGCGAATCTAGTTTGTCACATGAAGACCGTGATCTTCATACATCCTGTTCACTAAAAGGACCTTTCTTTAGTTTTTAAATGTTACTATCAAAGTAATCTATTCAGAATAAGCTATTTTTCTGTTATTTTCCTTTCTGATTTTGATTTTATGGATCAAATCTCGTGGAATTTCAATCTTCTTTGTGCTAGTAATTAGAAAGAGTTTGTCTTTTTCTCTTGTAATTCTACCACCTAATGAAGGGGCAAATACAATTTCTCCTTCTCTTACCATATTTCTAATGGTGTTTCCTTCTTGCACAAACATTGTTCTTAACATTGCTTTTCAACAAGCAGAAAACACCTTTTAAATGTTTCCATTAAGGACTAGAAATTCCAAGATATTTTTTAGTTTGTTTAATTGCTTTTGCAAATCTTTTACCATCGTCTGTAAGAGCGTATTTACTTTTGTTCATTGTTCTACTTGTTAATTCTACTAATCCTAATTCAATCAAGTATTCAAAACCAAAAGGTAAACTTACTTCATATTTTTGAAGATGTTCATTTCTTATACACTTAGGTGTAATTGTTTTTGTAAAGGTAGAATGGGGAATAAGCCGTGTTAAAGAAAACACTAATGGTGTTTGCCAAAAACTCTTGTCCAAAAGAACTAAGTCATAAAGTCCTGTGAATTGGTCTTCCTTATCCTTTCTATCCATCATCTCTTTTATGTCTACAGGTCCTTCCTCAATAAAATCTTCAACAAGGACACCTACTAAACCATCCTTTTTCAAAAATTTGGGTTTTTTTCCACTCACCAATCTCTTCTTTTTCTTCCAAGATCTTAATAGATGTTCTAAACCTTCAGAAACAAGGAAATTAAATGAATTTTTATCTTTTGAACCATTAACTTTTTTATGTATTAACCTAACAAAATCATTAGATAATGCCTGATAAAAAAGATAACCTTCTTGTATTATTTCTTCCCCCCTCATTTCTAATAATTTCTTTAAATAATCTTCAAATAAGTTGTATTGTTTTGCTTTTCTTGAAGCAGTAACGCCCTCTATATCTAATTTCTCTGCTATTTGATTTAGAGAAGGTTGTTCGTCTCTTTTTTTCTCTGTTCTTTCTTCCCATGCTTTTCTTTCTACACGATATTGTCTATACTCTCTTCTAATTTCCATTAGTACTCCTCTATCCATAATTTTGAAGTTAAAACAGCTATTATATCATTAACGATTCATGTGAAAGTTTATATTTGAGTTTCATGGATATTAAATTATGATTGAATGGATAATCTTTGGAGTTATTGTAGGAGCAATATTCCTATTTGTCCTGGGATTACTTTACTATTATAACAAAATCGTTATAATGGGTAATAGAATCGACAACGCTTTGTCTCAAATTGATGTACAACTCAAGAAAAGAACAGATTTAGTACCAAATCTGGTTGAAACAGTGAAAGGATACGCAAAACACGAGAAAAAGATATTCAGTAATGTCACTAAAGCAAGAGAAAATATGTTAAAGGCAGGAAATTTACAGGGTAGGGTTGACGCAAGTAACCAACTAACATCTGCTTTAAGATCTGTTTTTGCTATAGCTGAAAATTACCCAAAACTTCAGGCAAGCGAGAACTTCAAATTGTTACAAGAACAATTAGAAGGAATAGAGAACAAAATAGCTTACTCAAGACAATACTACAATGATTCAATATTGACTTACAACAATTCTGTGACAACAATTCCAGGAAGATGGTTTTCAGCCATTATGGGAAGAAGGGCCAAGGAATTTATAAAAATAGCCGCAAGCGAAAGAGCACCGGTAAATGTGAAGTTTGAATAATGAAGCAAAGAATAGATGTTTTTGACCAAATTAATTCGAATAAGCGAAAATCCGTAGCACTTGCTTTTTTTGTGGGAGTAATCCTTTTTTCTTTAATTATTATTATTAGTTTTTTTTTCAATGAATATTCTTATATAATAATCAGTATGGGAGTGATCCTTGTTTTAATTTACATTTATGCTGGATACAAACAGGGATACAAAGTAGTTTTGTCAGCTACGGGAGCTAAATTAGCTGATGAGAGGAAATATTTACACTTACATAATGTGGTGGATGGATTAAGTATTGCAGCAGGGATTCCTAAACCCAAAGTCTATGTGATCCCTTCTGAAGACATCAATGCATTTGCTTCTGGAACAGATCCAAGTAAATCAGTGGTAGCTATAACAACAGGAGCACTCAAAAAATTAGATAGAGATGAGATAGAAGGAGTAATGGCTCATGAGATAGCTCACATAAGAAATTATGATATTAGATTTTCAATGTTGGTTGCAGTATTGGTAGGTTTAGTTGCTATAATCAGCAATATGATGATCAGGATGTGGTGGTTTGGAGGAAATAGAAGTAGGGATAAGAGTGGAGTTGAAGTGGTTCTTTTGATAGTAGCAATTATTCTTGCCATATTATCTCCCATAATCACAAGAATAGTCCAACTAGCAATCTCAAGAAAGAGAGAGTATTTGGCAGATGCGGGTTCTGCTCAATTAACCAGAAATCCCGATTCATTGGCAGATGCACTTGAAAAAATATCTAAACATAATAAAAATCGTCTCAAAGTAAGTGAAGCAGTATCTCATATCTTCTTTTTTGATCCAAAAAAGTCAGCTTTAGATAGTTTATTTGCCACACATCCTCCAGCTGAAAAGAGAATCGATATTTTGAGAAGAATGTGAGTTCGTTAAAGTTCAAATCCTGCTCCTGGCGTTGTACTAATTTAAATTATTTTATTCAAGATCTCTTGCTTCTTGAAAGGTTTCAAATCTTTGTAATTTTGTCCCATCCCAAGGAAATATATTGGTTTTCCAGTGACGTAACTTACTGAGATAATAGCTCCACCTTTTTGGTCAACATCAGATTTAGTTAGAATGATTCCATCAAATCCTATTTCTTCATTGAATGTTTTAGCTTGATTAACTGCATCATTTCCAGTTAATGAATCAGCAACAAAAAACACAAAATCAGGATTGGAAACTCTTTTAATTTTCTTTAGTTCATCCATTAGATTTTTGTTAGAATGCATTCTCCCAGCAGTGTCTATAAGAACAAAATTAAGATTATGTTTTTTAGCATAGTTTATTGCATCAAATGAAACCGCAGCAGCATCTGCCCCATAACTATGTTTTATCACCTTTATTTTTAGTTTGTTTCCATGTTTTTCTAGTTGTTCAATAGAAGCAGCTCTAAAAGTATCAGATGCAGCAAAAACCAATTTTTTCTTCTTTTTTTGGAGATAATATGCTAACTTAGCCATACTTGTTGTTTTACCAACACCATTTACTCCAATAAACATACAAACAAAGGGCTTTTTGGTTGGGATCTTAAATTTACCTTCAATAAGGATCTCATTAAATGAGTCAAGTATCACTTTTTCTAGTGTTCTCCTTTTTTTAGTTTCTTCTCCAACAAATTCCTTTTTCATATCTAATTTTAGTTTTTCTACAACTTCTTGAGCAACATTATTCTCTAAAAGAGCCATCTCAAACTCGAAAAATATTTCTTCAAATTCAGAGGCACTTATTTTTTTAATGAATCTTTGTTTAACCCTTTCACGAAAGCCTAATTTTTGAGTCTCTTCTTCGATAACTTCTTTTCTGACTTGTTTTTTAGAAACAGGCTTTTTTGAAATTTTTGGAGCTTTCTTAGAAATCTTTGGCTTAACTTCCTCAGGAGTTTCAGACCCTACCTTTTTTTTAACTTCTTCAACAGCATTCTTCAGCTTTTTTTTCAGAAATCCTAGCATTTTAACCGCCATAGTACTTTATTAGGATTTTCTGTGTTTCTTCCATATGTTCAGAAGCTCTTAATAATTCAGATTTAAGATTATTAGATATCTTATCAATTTCCTTCAAATTCTTTTCAATGTCATCTTTTGATTCAGACATCCTCTTCTCAAGAGCCATATTAGCTCCAACCGCAACAATAACTTTGTCAGTTTTCTTCAAATTACCTTTAATAAAGAAACCAGGACCTAATGGGAGTAAAATGTCTTCTCCACCCTTTATTTGAGTAATTGCCTTCAAAACTTCTTCAATTTGCATTTTTCTTGTTTCTAATGCAATCAATTGTTGATCTAATTGCTGCATATTCTGCCTTAACATTTCCATTTCTACTGCTTTGTTTTGAATTTCTTCCTGTGATAATCCTTTAGGTATCTCACTTACCAATTTTCTCAACCCCATTAATTTTGATTTTATTTCTCCTTACTTTATGATTTCCTCCAATTTCTGAGAGGACCTTTTCATGAATTTTCTTCTCATCTTTTTCATTAACAACCATATTAAATGTAATTCTCTCCTTCCCTTTTTGATATTCTCCTTTTACTAGAAACATAATAACACCTACTCTTTTTTAGGAATGACCCTTCTTTTAATACCTTTTTGTGGGGATGCTCTAATTGTTTTCTCCTTTATTTTTGGTGCAGGAGCGTCTTTTGTCTTATCTCCTTTCTCTTCCTTCTTCTTTTCTTTTTCCTTCTTCTTTTCTTCTTTTGTCTTGTCTTTCTTCTCTTCCTTTTCCTCAATAATTATCTCTTTATCTTCTAAATTAGCATAAACAAAACCATCTTTTATAAGAGTCTTAATCTTAACCCTTGTTGGAGGCCTTTTATTTCCCCTTAACCATAAATATTCATTTAATTCCCTTAGTATCTTAGGCTCCATTTTAGTATGTCTTATGAGAAATGCTTTTAATGTTTTAACCGCTGCATTTGTCTTTTTCCAAATGGGTTTTTTCATATACCCTCTTCTTAATGGTACAGTGTATAGCCTTGTTTCTCCTTCTTTCATATTCACACCTTAATTTTATCTTTCCTCCAATGTCTTCTAGCTTGAGGGTTTAATCTCCATCTGTGTCCTCTTTTTCCAAATTTCCTAACAATAGCCCAATAAGTAGCGGGTCTATTTATCTTCCCTGCTTTCAGAAGTCTTGTTTTCACGGATTTTCTCTTGTTTCTTGCCATTTTACATCTTTATTTTGGTTTTTCTCTTTTGTGAAAGTATTTGGAGGAGCTTTTTTAACTCTTCATCATCAACTTTCTCTGTTCCTTTTTGAATAGCAGCGATTATTGCCATTTCAGCTGATTGAGCAAGTTTGGGATTTGCTGAACGAACGATATTAATTCTTTCCCTTGCTTTTTTTGTCAAAAACTTAAACAAAATCATTCTTTTTATCTGTTCATTTTGTTGATTTTCCTGCATTTTTAATCAACTCCATGGCAGTTTTGTCTACAAGTTTCATTCCTTTTTTGGTTATTTTTCTCCCTTTTTTATCTTTTTCAATCAATTCAGCAGTTTCTAATTGCTGTAAACACTTTCTGATTATATTTCCACTTCCTTTTTTGAAGTGTTCTTTTCTGACACCCCTATCCTTTCTACCACCATACTTTGTTCTTAATCTTTCAACCCCTGTTGGGCCATGAACATAAATAGTTCTTAAAATAGCTCCACATCTAGTAAACCACCAGTCTTCTTGAACAGGTGGTCTTTGTTTGTGAAGTCCTGTTCTAACAAATTTAGACCATTCTGGAGGACTTATTTCCTTTATAGACTTCATTTTTACCCCAAGAAGGTCTACTAATTCTTTTCCTTGAACATCATTGACTGTAACCATATAAACTCCTTAAATCAAAACATGTTTTAAATCTTTTGCTATGCTTTTATTCTTTTGAGTGTATTGCATTTTTCACAATGAATGAAAACTGATTTGTTAGATATTCTAACTTTACAGTTTTTACCAGGAATAAAGTAGATATTGCATTTTTTGCAGAATTTATCAGAGAGTTCTTTTGGAAGGGCTTTTCTCTGCTTTTTCATGATCTCTCTAGCTGTTTCGATATATTTAGTATTGTTTGGATTTTTTTTAGCTAGGTCAAACAATCTCTTAACCTCTTCATATGGATTGGCCATAAAAAAAATTATCAAATCAGATATATAAGAGTGCCCACAGCTCACTGGTTTCCCGTCGTTAGACAGTACACCCAATAACGCTTTGGGGCTTAACTTCCGTGTTCGAAATGGGAACGGGTGTTTCCCCCAAAACTATGACCGTGGGCAAAAATTATACCTTCCTTTATTCTTTTAAACCTTTCTGAATTGAAAAACATTTTAAATATGGGCTTATTCTAAATTTTATGAAACTTAAACCATTTCTTTTTGGAATACTTTTATTACTCTTCTCAATTCCTCTTGTCTTGTTTATAAGTCTAACTTACTTTAATTGTGGATTTGTAAATGAAAGGCTTTGTTGCTCATTTGATTACAATCTTTGTTGTATGAGTTCAGAATATACAGGATGTATAAATACATATAATTCAGATTTAGAGAACAAATGTAGAAATGACTGTTTTGAAATGAGACAAATTTTTCTTGCAGGATTTAACATAAATTATTTGATCACTCTCGATTATTGTAAAAATAATTGTTCAGCATATTTTCCATGTGAAGTTATGTTAGTTAATGGTACAGAAATAGAACAGATATGTTAACCATATAATCTTCCCATCTCAGAAGACTGTGGTTTTCTCATTTGAGGCATTTCCTTCATTTTCTTTTCAAATAATAGAGTTTCTTTTAATAAGGGAGCAACATCAATATTCCATTTGAATAATTCATTCATTTTTTCAATTACCTTAGCAGAAACTTTTCCATCAGGCATTAGTGATTCTGTTTCTGCAACAATACATGTAGTTGGAACATTCTTTTCTGAAGAATTTAATAAAAGAGCACCAGTTATACCCATTATAATTCCCTCTCCTAAAGATTGGATATTTGTTTTAAGATTCTTTTTAGAAGTTACCATAAATAATTTATCTGCTTTTTTTGCCATCATTCCTTCAATACAAATTATTTCTCCATTTATTTTTTTGACCCATTCTACAATACTTTTTGCTATAGCATCTGCATTGTTTGGAGGGATAGGTAATTCTGATGAGATAATGATCATATTCTTTTTTTTCACACTGTAAATTCTTATAGGATGTTCTACCTTACCTTTAGATATCATAGCAACAGGAGGAAGTTCTGTTTCTAAATGACCTATTTGGTTTGCTTTGGTTCTTTTAGCAAGATATTGTGAAACTAAGGTTCCAATTAAACCAGGACTATAAAATCCGACAAGAACTAATGGCTTTTTAACGCCTAGATTTCCTTTTACTGATACTTTTGCCATATTTTCTTGATTGATTTCGAGATTTATAAAACTTGTTGATGAAAAACAAGCTGAAAAGGAGTACAACACTCCCATAACTTAGGAATTCATAAATTTGGGTTTTGTTTGTTGTTTCTAGAGAATTGTTAGCCATTACAATTGATTGAGAATAATCAAATATCACAAAATTATTCTTAGCAATTTCTAGGAAATCTTTAGATTCTTGTATCATTAATTGAAAAACATAAACAAAAGCATTTTGAATTGCTAGTTCTGCTTGAGTGATTTTGGACTCTGCTTCTTCTTTGTTTCCTGTAATTTCACTGTTTTCACAAGAATTACAATCAGAACACAAACAATTTTCTCCAATTGAACAAATTCCATCTCCACAATAAGGACAAGAGGTTCTACAAACACCTTCACAACAAACATAATTTTCACAACAAAGAATTTCACATTCTTGTAATACGCAATTAAAAAGAGAATCAAATTCTGTCTCAATCACATTTATTGTGATATCCACTCTATTACTTACAGATCTATTTGAAACAGCAATCATTTCAATTGTTTTATTTCCTAAATCTTCTCCAGATAAGATTGGAATGGAAACAACAAAGGATTGATTTGTTAAGGGATTTATATCAGTTATTTCAGGAAAGAAATTAGGATCTGAGACACCTTCGAATCTGAGATAAACTCCTTCTTTAGTTGAGTTAACTAAATTTTCAACAACTACTTCGAATTCTAATATTGAATTTTGAGAGGTTTGAAAATATGTCTCAGAATGAATTTTCATTCCAACACTTACAAAGAAACCCCAACCAGAAGAAGTCATTTCTTCAATTACAGTATCTATGTCTTCTCCACAATCAGAAACACAAATTTCCCCTGAATCACAATACCCATCCCCACAATGAGGACAATCATCTCTACATATTCCATGACAACAAGATTCAGAATAACATTCTTGATCTAATGAACAAACACCCCCATTCATTTTTCCACAGTCTAATTCACAATTTCCAGGTTCATTAATATCACAATACCCATCCCCACAAATTTCCTCATGAATATCAAGAAGAATAACACTCATTATGCTATTTCCAGATAATTCGGTAATTCCATTTACAATCCAATAGCCCAATTCATTACCTAGTGTAAAATTCACATTACAAATTCCATTTTCATCAGTAGAACAAGAGGAATTCAGAAAAGAAAGTCTGTTAGGATCATAAAGATGTATTGTGACATTAGCTCCATAAGCAGGATTATCAACACCATAAAGAACAATATTTTGCAAATTCACTGTATCATTTGGAACATAGGACTGTTTATCTGATAATATTGTGAATCCAAAAAGAGCAGGACTTGAAAAAGCAATCCCAATTATCAAAAGTAAAATCACAGGGAGTGATAAAAACCTCATAAAGTAATTACATCATGAGTTCTTTAAATCTTTTCGACATATTTAAATCTCAGCCATGAGGAATAACGTTTGAATGAAATCACAAGTCTCTATAGAGTATATGAGTATTGTTTTTGGGTTTTTATTGATTTTAACTCCTCTTTGGGTATACTTATTTAATTATTCAAATGGCTTAGGCTATCAAATATCTATTAATTATGCTCAAGATTTTGTTGATGGAGTCCGAGATGCTGCTGAATTTGTTTATACTCAAGGAAGTCCAGCTACAATTCCATTAAGAATTCATGTTCCTTCAAATGTAGTGAACATAAATTCAACAGGAAGTACCCTTTCTGTTTATGTAAGTACTCCTGCAGGAGTTTCTGAGATATTTTCTGATACAAATTTTAATATCACTATTTCTGTTCCAATAAGTAAAGGAGAATATCTTCTAAAAATCAAGGCAGAAGGAGGATATGTGAATGTCTCTCTCTACTAAATCACAATTAGGAATGGAAATAATTATCCTTATTTCAGTTCTATTTTTGGGTAGTATTGCGATAACAACTGCTTCATATCTAAAAACAATAGATTATAGTTATTCAGTGATTGGATTAAGAGCAAGTCAAATCCTTGATAAAACCGTTGAAAGGATAAATACAGTTGTTTTTGAAGGGGATGGATTTTCATCCACTCTTTATATTGATGAATATTTGTTAGGGGAGAAATACAATATTTCTCTTTCTAATGATTTAGTTTTGATTAGTTTTAGAGGAAATATCATTTCTAAAGAAATAGTTGCTAAATCTATATCAGGAATCCTTTCAAAAGGAAAAAATTGGGTGAGTAATCAAAATGGGACTATTATCATCTCGTAAAGCACAAATATTTACATTTGAAGTAATCATTGCTGTAGTTATTTTCATGACCCTCATTATTTTTTTGAATTCATCAGTTTATTCTACTGTCGATCAAAAAAATCAGAAAATAGAAAAAAATGAACTTTATGATAGGGCAGTTTATTCATCTGAATTATTGTTAAGAACAGAAGGAGTTCCTTCTAATTGGACTGATTCAGATTATATCCAACTAGGTCTAGAAAAAGAAAATTTTGTTGTTTCAAAAAATAAGTTGGATATGTTGATGAATGTGAGTACCAATAACATTATCTCTAGCATTGGCCTTTCTGGATACAATCTTTTCATAAATATTACCTCTGTTTTTAATTACACTACCCAAATAAATTATACAAAAGGAAATCCTCCTTCAGATCCATACATCCTTATTCCAATCTATAGATTTTTTCTTTTAGATAATGAAACAGAAAACATTCCCGCAAAAATGCAAATGGAGGTTTGGAGATGAAATCACAAGTTGCAATGATAGATCTTTTATTTGCAATGATGGTTTTGATAAGTTCAACTATGATGTACATTTCAACTCAATATACTCCCAATACTCCCACTAAAACTTATACTACTCATTTCAAAACAGCGAGTGATGCGCTCTCCATGCTGCAAAAAACAGAGATTTCAGATATCATAAGTAATCCAATTATTCAAGACTTAATTTTAAGAGATTACATAAAAATTAATGATTATGATAGAAGCGTTTTAGATTTATTAGGAAGTTTATGGGTAGAAAGTATGAATCAAGATGCATGGAATCTCACAGAATCTTTTCTTGAACCTTTGATGGCAGAGAATATTAATTATGAAGTTTTGATGGGAGGAGATAGAATTTATATGAAAAATTCTACATCTGCGGAATATTTGATAAGAAACAAGATTCTTGTTTCAGGATATATGGTTGGTCAACCTATTCATGGTTACATGTCAAGAGCATGGCTTCAAAGAGCTAGAGGATTTGAAACCGAAACAATTACAGTATCTCCTTCAGGAAGTGGATTTGGAATATTTTATTTTAGAGGAGGAGATTTAACAATTGAAAAAGATTTTCAGATTCCAAGTGGAGCTGAAAACATTTCAGCAACTATTGATTTGTCTGCTCATCAAGAATGGGGAGATATTGATGTTTACATGAATGGAAATCATCAGTTCACTGTTTATTCAGGAAGTATATACTATTCAAATCACACAATTGAAAACATAACAATAGGAAGAAATATTTTAAGACTTGAACTAGAAAGACCTTTTAGTTATCATAATCACATGCATCCTGGAACTGTTTTGAGGGTAAATTATGTTAAGGAAAAAAATTTAACTTATGTTGAAGAAAGAAATAAATCAGATATTTCTTACTTTCCATATGTTGAAGGATCTCCTGCAGCATGGACTATCTTTCCTTTTGATATTCCAAAAGATAGTGTGATTGATGATGTAAGTTTTCACTTGGAAGGAGATGGAGTTAATAGTAGGATTGAAGTTTGGATAAATAGTCAAAGAATTTATTTGACAACTAGTCCTGCATTCATACCTAGTTTGGATTTTAACATAACTCCTTACTTGCATCAAAGCTCAGGAAATGCAACAGGAGAAACAAATGTAATATCTGTTTATTTTGATATGCAGAGCGATAGGGATACATATTATACAGGAGCAAGGAACACAGCAATAATTAGCAATGAAAGTTTTGTTTCTGCTAATTACACAATGCCTTCATCAAGAAATTATTATGGAAGAATACTCCACACAACATTCATTCCTTTTGATGAGTTAGATGGCCAAGGGGCAGATGATATTAAAACAATGTATTTCAATTGGTCAGACTTTCCTATATTTTCAGCATATCTTCATATTGCTGAAAGATATAGTTGGAGAGTTGCTGCATGTGTATGGAATGATCCAGAATTGGAACCATCTTGGACAGGATCTGATTGGTCAAACTATCAAATATTCAAATCTCCTACTAGTAGATCTGTTCCAACAAGAATTTACATTCCTTCTGAAAGATTAGGATATGATACTACTAATTGGGTTAAGATTAGAGAGTTTGATGGAGGTAGCTCTAACATGATTTTACCCAATTCTTCAGTTGAATTAAATTTCCTTGTTCCTTCACAAGTAGGTTATGGTCTTGTTTTCTCAAATCAAACAGCAGCCATGAATGATGCTGTTCAAAGACTGAACCAAACTATTTCAGGATATGTAGAAAGTGGAGATATTGACACGGAAACCACAGAAATAGTTGATGTTCCAACAATGTGGGATTTACAACCATTGGAGGTGAGGATCTGGTGAAAAAAGGAATGGTCTTTTCAATATTATCTTTCTTTATGATAGTTCCAATAGTTTATTTATTATTATTCTTCCCTCAATTAGAAACTGCTTCAAGAAAGACAGATATGGGAATTATTGTTTTTGATCAAATGAGTTTTTTTGAAAAGAATGTAGATTATGATTTGGAAAAGATTCTTTTTATCTCAGGTAAGAGATCTATAGTTTCTCTTACAAATAATGTAATAATTAATGGAACACCAGTCTTTAATTCTAATGCTACTTTGATTGAATTGATGGAGAATGGTTCTTTCAATGGTGTTGCTGAACCATTAATGGATGAGAATAATATTGCTTATTGGGGATTTAGGATGAGGAATGATGCACTTTCTATTGGTTTTAATCTTACTTTAGAAAACCTTAGTGTTTCAATAAGAGAAATAGACTCTTTCAATCTTTCATTTGATGTTAGCACTATAGTAAACCTTACAGATATTTTAGGAAACTATGGTTTGAAAAGAGATTCAATTCATGAAATAAATATTTCAATTTCAAATTTTGAGGACCCATTATACCCATTAAACACATTTGGAAGAATAAAGAGAGTTTTGACTTTGTGTAATCAATCACCAATATCATCTAGAAAGATTAATGGAACTTCTTCATCTGGAAGCGTTTCAGGAGAAATTGTAGTTCGCCTGTCTTCTCAATCCTTTACAAATATCAGTTCAAGAAACTCAAAAATTTTAGTTACAGATAATGCATCAACTTCCCCATCAAATGATTTCAAAGGAGTTGTTGCAGAATTAAATGATACTGGGGGCGTTTTGGTTCCATATTTGGTTGATGCAGGAAATGCGACAAACTTAGTTTTTGATGGAGAAATTCTTTATATGGATCAAAACTCAATGTCTATTTGGGACTTGAATGGGTTGAAAAATATGATTATTTTTAGATGTTATTATGATATGGGAGAAGGACCGTCATTTTTAGCAAGAGGAGAAGATAAATTTTCTAGTTCATCCTACAATCTCCAGAGTTTTGTTGATTTGGTTGAATTATCCTCCAATGGTTTGACTCTAAAATCCGGAGAATCTGTTGTAGACTACAAATATTTTGATTCAACTTCTTATTCCGGAAAACAAGTTAAGGGTATTGATGAAACATGGTTTAGGCTTGATGACGCTAATGCTTTGCGTTATGGGGTGTTTGAACTTCTCCAATAATTGAAAAAGGATTTAAATTAGAGCTTAATTCTTAAACTATGCCTATTGATACGGATGTTGACAGACTATTCTCCCTTGTGAAACAAAAGAAAAAGATAAGTTTAAGGGCTGCTTCTAAAAAATTGGGAGAAGAAAAGAAGATTATTGAATCTTGGGCTAAAATACTTGATGAAGCAGAACTTATTGAGTTTGATTACTCCTTAAATCCAATAGCGGGAGCTTATTTGAAGGTGAAAAAAATTGAAAAAGAAGACAATAAAAAAACAAAAACTCAAAGTGATTAAAAGACGAAAAAAAGCCATTAGAAGAACTACACCAAGAAGAGGTGTTGCAAAAAAAGTTGTAAAAACACCAGTAAAAACAACTTTGAAAAAGGAACAAGAAATTATTACAAGCTATTGTATTTCAGCAAATGGTTTTCCTGCAGATATTAATATCCTAAAAAATAACAAGGAATTTGTTCCAGTATATGAAGTTAAAAAGAAGACAATAGAAAAAGCAACATTGGCTGTTTTAAATAGAATTAGGGAAAAATTAGTAAAAGATGCCCCTGTTGAAGAAAGACAGGTTTTTGATCCAAAACGGATTAACCAAATTAAGAATGCTTTCATTGTAAAAGTAAAACAAGAATTAAAAAGGGAAATACCAGACCTTCCAGTAAATAAATTAAGATTTCTTTCAGGATATATTGTTAATACAACTATGGGATTAGGTGATTTAGAAATACCCTTAAATGATGAGAATTTAGAAGAAATAACCGTTAACAATGCAAGTGAACCTGCATGG
This sequence comes from Candidatus Parvarchaeota archaeon, assembly GCA_017608385.1. GTDB lineage: Archaea > Nanobdellota > Nanobdellia > B33-G15 > B33-G15 > JAFCFZ01. The sequence goes on along the minus strand of JAFCFZ010000001.1, from coordinate 5,458 downwards.
GTTTATCATATAAAATATGGTTGGTTAAAATCTAACTTATTTCTTCCAAGTGAATTACAGATAGAGAATTATGCTTCTTTAATTGGAAGAAAGGTAGGAAAGAGGATAACTGTATTAACTCCATTAATGGATGCACATCTTTTATCAGGAGATAGAGTTAATGCTACTTTGTTTCCAATATCTTCAAAAGGAAATACAATTACAATAAGAAAATTCAGAAAAAAACCACTAACTATCACAGAATTATATACTTCCAATACTGTTTCTTTGGATGTTTTAGCATTGTTATGGCAAGCAATACAATATGAAGTGTCTATAATTGTTTCAGGGGGGACTGCCTCAGGAAAAACCACTTTTCTGTCAGCATTAATGAGTTTTACTCCACCCAATCAAAGAGTATTGAGTATTGAGGATACAAGAGAGATTAAACTGCCAAAATTCCTTCATTGGGTTCCATTGACAACAAGACTTCCAAGTTCTGAAAAAACAGGAGAAGTCTCAATGCTTGATTTATTAGTTAATTCCTTAAGAATGAGACCAGATAGAATTATAGTTGGAGAAATAAGAAGACAGAGAGAAGCAGAAGTTTTATTCGAATCTTTACATACAGGACACAGCGTTTACTCAACATTGCATGCAGATACTGCTTCACAAACAATAGATAGGATGATAACACCACCAATTAATTTACCCCCATCAGTTATTACTGCACTTCCTTTGGTTGTAGTAATGTACAGACAGAGAAGAAAGGGAATAAGAAGAGTTTTTGAAATAGGTGAAATAGTCACAGAAAGGACAGAACCAAAATTAAATGTAATTTATAGATGGTCTCCAAGAGATGATGTACTTTCTAAAGTCAATGAGAGTCAAAGATTAGTTGAAGAATTACTTCTTCACACCGGAATGACTAAAGAAGAAATGAAGAAAGATATAGGAGAGAAGAAAAAAGTCCTTTCTTGGATTTTTGATTATAAGATAGATAATTTAGATGCATTAGGTAGGATTATATCCACATATTATACAAACCCCTCGTTTATTTTAAAACATGCAAAAAAAGATTCTAATCCAAGAGATCTTTTTGAGTGGAGTTAATTATGAAAAATCTTCCAGCTCCTCTACGTTCTGAAAAAATCAGAAGATTTGGAAATCTTTTCAAACCATTAGCAAAAGTTATGAAAAATGGATTTCCGGATTTAGATTTAGAACTAAAAAGGGCAGAAATTGATTTGCCTGTTGATGAATACCTTGCAACTGGAATATTCTTTTCTCTTTATAATTTTGTAATATTTTTTGGAGGATTATTGTATCTTCTTTGGTTATTGAATATGATGACTGAACAAATGATCTTAATTTTCTTTTTAGCAAGCTTCGCATTTTCTTTTTTTGGGATGATGTATATATTATCATATCCAAAAATAAGTGTTAAGAAAAAATCTGAGGATTTAGACAGGAATTTAATATCGGGGATAAGACATTTACTTATAAAGGTTAGATCGGGTGTTCCGTTATATGAAGCATTGATTGGAGTTTCCCAAGAAGATTATGGTGCTGTTTCATCTGAAATAAAAAAAGCAGTAAAGCAAATGCAAGCAGGAGCTTCTGAAGCATCGGCTTTAGATGAGGTAGCAAAATTAAATCCCTCAACATATTTTAGAAGAACTATATGGCAAATAACCAATGCAATGAGAAGTGGTTCGGACATTTCCTCCACACTATCTGCTATTGAGGAAAATGCAATAAATGAGCAAAAAATAAAAATATCTCAATATGGGGCTGAGATGAATCCTTTTGCAGTTGTTTATATGATGATGTCTGTTATTCTTCCAACATTAGGTATTACATTCCTCATAATAATAGGATCTTTCTTGGGACTTGTATTTCCCGACTTCCTCTTTTACATGATTTTATTGTTCTTGGCCGTTTTCCAATACATGTTCATTGGAATAATAAAATCAAGGAGGCCAGCAATATGAGAATTTATCAAATAGCCCAAGAAATTATTCCTGAAAAATTAGTAAGGAAATTAAAACAAACAATAAAGTATTCTGGAATGAGTATTGACGCAGAAATTTATGCTGGTTTTCTCTTAGTATTTCCTATATTGTTATCTATTTCGACATTCATTATAGTTTATATTCTTGAATTAGAAACAATGTATCTAACTATTGGGCCTTTGGCTGCATACTTTGGAAGTATCCTACTTTTTTATGGAATGCTTATTTTTATGTCGAGTAGAAGAGCAAATTTTGCTGAAAGAGTTCTTCCGGACTTACTTCTTTTAACTGCTTCTAATATTAGAGCAGGTATGCCCCCTGATGAAGGATTTCTTACTTCAGCAAGACCAGAGTTTGGTCCTTTATCGATTGAAATAAAAAAAGCAGGAAAAAGTATTTTATCAGGACAGAGTTTTGAAAATGCATTTGATAGAATATCAGAACACATTGATTCATCTATTCTCCAAAGAACAATTTCACTTATCCTTGATGGAATTAGAGGTGGAGGAGAAATTTCTAAATTACTTGAGGAGTCAGCTAATGAACTAAGAAGTATGGAATCTTTAAAGAAAATGATAGGAACAAGTGTTAAATCTTACATAATATTCATCTTTTTTGCTGCAGGCCTTGGGGCTCCAATGCTTTATGCTATTTCAACTACTTTGATTGAAACAGTCACAATATTAGGTTCTAAGGTTGTGGTTCCCCAACTTCCAGCTATGGGTTATGAAATGATTTCTTTGTCTGGATTTTCAACAGCAGGAATTGATCCAATATTTTTTACTAATTTCACATATATGGCAATGTTAATAACAAGTATTTTTGGAGGACTAGCTTTAGGTCTCATAGAAAAAGGAGAACAAAAATCTGGTTTAAAATATATCCCAATACTCATTCTGCTTAATTTTGTTATATTCTTTACTGTAAAGATAACTGTTGGTGGTTTCATAACTGTTTTTTAGTTAAGTATTTAAGAAATCGGCTTTTAATTGAAATTAATTACTGAAATTAATTAGAGGTGATATGATTGAAAGCACAAGCCGCATTGGAATACCTAATGACATATGGTTGGGCCATATTGATTATAGTTATTGCGATAGGTGCTCTGTATGCGATGGGTGTTTTTAATGTGGGTGCAGGTTCTACTTGTAGTCCTTGTTTTGCACCAGGTGCTGACTTCACATACCAACAGCACTCTGTTGTAAGTGACATTCTTTACTTGGAATTACAAGAAGGACCTAATGCTATATCTCTTACAAATGTGACAGCAACAACAACTACTGGAGCAACTTATAATGAAACTGCTACAGCGATTATAGCAAATGCTAATCAGATTATTAAAGTCGATGTGACCGGAATAACTTCTGCATCAGCATATTCTGTTGATTTAGCTATTACATATACAAGAAGTGGCGTACCACATCAAGAAACAGCTACATTGCATGTAAGTCCATAAAACTAATGAATTCTTTTTTCATTTTTATTTTAAAACCTTACCTGTTTTCATATACCACAGATATAGGTCTAATTTCCCCATAGGGATACATGTTTCTTCAGAAATTCTCTTAATTATCTCTTCTATTTGAAGATATTTTCTTTTTGTGATAGTATTTGGTCTTGATATCAAATTATGTTCAACCATTATGTTAGTTATATGTCTATCAACAATAGCAACATCATCAAAGCCCACATTTCTCAAAAAATGACTAGACTCTTTCATCCCTAATCCATAAATACTTCTTTCCACCCATTCCCTTGCTCTTTTTCCATCTCTAAATGACATAACTTTGTCTTTGATATTGTGAGCATAAGGCCTTGCAGCCATAATATACTCTGTTCTTCTTCTCCCAAATCTATGTCCTGCTTTTTTTAATTGTTCATATAACTGTTCTTGATTTAGTTCAACAAAGCCATCTCCAATCCGTTTTTGAATTTTAATTCCTAGTGTTGCAGAAGAATTAGCAGTTAAAATACAAAAACATAATTCTTTGAACCACTCCTCATTTGATTTAGAACCTAATTTTTTGAATTCTTTCCATCTCTGTTCCATCAAATTAGAAATTTTTTGTGATTGTAGTTCATTTATACTTTCAATTAATTTCTCCATATTCATGCTAAACTTATATCATCCATGTTAAAAAGATTTATTAATCGATGCTAAATCCGATTATTATGACAAAAACAGCAGAAAATCTGAAAAAAGCCTTTGCTGGAGAAAGTCAAGCAAGAAATAAATATGCTTTCTTTGCAGGGATTGCAGTAAAAGAAGGTTTTAAACACATTGAAAAGATATTTTTGGAAACAGCAGACAATGAAAAAGCTCACGCAAAAAGAATTGCGTTACTTTATGGAAAATATTTTAAAGAAGATGTTAAAACAAGTATTCCTGATGCTTTGGAAAGAATAGGAAACACTGCCGAAAATCTTATGGCAGCATTTAATGGAGAAAAACATGAATCAGAAGAAATGTATCCTGAATTCCACAAAACCGCTAAGGAAGAAGGTTTTGATGAAATTGCTGAATTCTTTAAAGAAGTTGGAGAAGTTGAAGAAAAACATAGAGATAGATACAAAGCACTTTATGAATTAGTGAAAAATGACTCTGTTTTCAAGAGACCAAGAAAGATATTGTGGAGATGTCTTAATTGTGGATATATACACAAGGGTGAAGAAGCCCCAGATATTTGTCCAGCATGCCTACATCTTCAAAAGTGGTATGAACCCTATTGTGAAGATTTAGAATAAACAAATATTGAATCAAAAATGTAGATTTTGATTAATTTTATATATACTATCTAGTTTCTATTGGACATGGAACCTAAACTCAAAGATAAGATATGGCGACATAGCTTAGAAGAAGCCATGTTGGAGAAGTGGAAGAGGGAAAACTGGTGGAAATTTGATGAAAAATCAAAAAAACCAGTTATAGTAATAGATACACCTCCTGCTTATCCAAGTCCTTTCTGGCATTTTGGAGGAGCGGTTAGTTATGCTTTTCAGGATATTGTAGCAAGATCATTGAGAATGTCAGGAAAGAACGTTCTATTCCCTATGTGTTTTGATAATAATGGTATCCCAGTTGAGTGGTATGTTGAAAAATATGAAGGAGTCAACATGTATAATTATCCTAGAGAAAAATTCATTGAATTATGTTCCCGTGCACTTGACAAATATGTTTCAAGAATGCAGAAAATAATGAGAAGAATGTTGATTTCCTCTGATTTTGAAGAGAACTATTACTTAACCGATTCAGATGATTATAGGACATTGACACAATCAACTTTCATTAACATGTACAAAAAGGATTTGATTTATTTGGATGATAGACCTAATAATTGGTGTCCAAGATGTCAAACAACTATTGCTGATGCTGAAATTGATAGGAAAAATATGGATTCAGAACTATGGGAATTGAAATTTAAAGTAAAAGAAACAGGAAAAGATCTTATTATTGCAACAACAAG
>JAFCFZ010000030.1 GCA_017608385.1 Candidatus Parvarchaeota archaeon | reverse complement strand
GGAAGTTAATTGATACATATTAAGATGTCAGTAGAAATACCTACTGTAATGGATTTGGATTATTTCGGTATTTTGTCTTTGGATGGGTTTCCCTTGTATAAACCATTAATTCCTTTTCATTCCTATGAGATAGAAACATTGGAGCATCAGATACTTCTACTCCTCTTAGGGTAACTCTTTCAACGTATAATGCATCCTTTTCCATTCTTTTTCAAAAAAATTCACAAATCGTATGAAATATATTATATGGACGATTAAATGAGGAGCATTTTGTTTTGCAAAAGGCTGGATAATGATGAGTAGAAAATCTGTTGTTTTATTTGTATTATTACTGTCAATCAGTATATTTGAGTCTATGAATCCCGTTTTCACGACTAAATCGCAATCTTTTCAACCCTACAAGTTTGTGGTGCTAGGTGATACTCGAAACGATGAGACTGATAACACTGGTTTAATTACACTCTCGTCTCTCCTAAATCAAGTAATAAATGAAAATGAAATTGTCTTCATATTACATTCAGGTGATATTGTTCAGGAAGGGGGAGAGCAAAGTCAGTATGACGCTTATTATTGGCCTTTAATGACTAATTTTTCGAATCAAGTTCCAATTTATTACGCTGTAGGAAATCATGAATATTATTCATTTTCTGGATATGATAAAAGTCTTGAGGTTTATCTTAACAACGTACAAAATCCTGGAAATGAAATATATTATAGCTTTAACAGTCCACAGAATGATACTCATTTCATTGTTCTGAATACTGATTATGTGGTAGGAGATATAGACGAGAATTCTGAAAAAAGGAAAGAACAACAAGAATGGTTAGAAAATGATTTTGCTACAAATACGATAGATAGAATAATAGTAATGACTCACAGACCTTTTTGGGGACTTAATCCTTCATCAGATCGAATTGAACCAACGGAAGAGCTCAGAGATCTTTGGCATCCGTTGTTCCTTGAACAAGGAGTTCTCGCAGTTTTCAATGGACATGCTCATCTCTTTTATGAATCATTAAGAAATGGATTACGTTATACCACTTCAGGTGGGGGAACAATTGATGCCGCTGACTATGATCTCGAGAAGATGATTCAGACTTCAAAAATTCAAGAAACATGGCAAGAGGACGATGTTGCTTTTGTGGACTTCCATCTATTATTAGTGGAGGTCACGGAGAGTGGATACGATATAGATGTGATTGTGACTAACGGAAGTACTGTACATGAATATTTCATACCCTCTGTCTTGGAAATTTCTGGAACTTACACAACTCGAGAACAAACAACCGTCCCAACGACACCTTCTCAAATAGTAGAAACAACAGCTTTGTCTACTAGTACTTCTCTCATTGCTATGATGTCTATCGGATTGCTCATTCTTAGAAAAAAGCGAAAGTAAGTATTAGAGCAACTAATAATTCATCTGGTAGTTATAGTTGATTTAATAGTGTAGGACTTTGGTTATTGAAATAATCAATAGAAAAACGCATAAATAAGCAACCAATTGTTGTTTCCCGCTTGAATCGTTGTATTTTAGCTGGAAATCAGGTAAGAGGACTAGTTTATGGAGATAAATTTACAATGGGAATACTAAGACCAAAAATAACATTATTAGATGATGACCACAAACATAAAATCTTCAATGAAGCAAAAGAAATTCTTCAAACTCTTGGAGTTTTTATTGAAAACCAGGAAGCAGAAACGCTACTCAAAGAACAAGGAGTAGATAATAAAGAACATCGTTATTTTATTCCTGTTGATCTTGTGGAATCCTGTTTAAAATCTCCTCCTCAGGAAATTACTCTGTTTGATCGTGAAGGAGAAAAGCACCTAACATTAAAGGAGGACGAAATTCACTTTGACCCTGGATCAGCGGCTATTTTTATTTTAGATGAAAATAGTGGTGAAATACGAGAACCTCTTCATCAGGATTTTATTCGTTTTTCTAAAGTCGTTGATCAACTACCAAACATTGAAGCTCAGAGTACAGCAATTGTTTACTCTGATGTTCCCAAAGAAGCTCAAGATTGGCATCGTCTTTATACCGCAATAAAATACTGCCATAAACCTATTGTTACTGGTACATTCCGAAAAGAGAGCTTCTCGATTATGAAAGAGCTATTGATGTCGTGTAGAACCTCTGAAAAGGATCTAGCAAATAAACCCATGGCAATATTTGATGCATGTCCATCTCCTCCCCTTTCATGGTCGGATTTAACTACTC
>JAFCFZ010000019.1 GCA_017608385.1 Candidatus Parvarchaeota archaeon | reverse complement strand
TAATGAATGGGGAGTGTGTATATATAAAAATATGTTTCTCAAAAAACTTAGCTGTTTCAAAATCCTTTCATTTATCAATACAATATCTTCAAAAGAGGGGTGTATTCGCACCAAGTCTTAACACCATCATCTGTAAAAGCTGTCTTTTTTTTCATATTAACAAAGCCTTTTTTTACAAGACTTGTGAGAGATTGATTAACATTAGTATATCCCCTATTATCCTTCCTAAAAAAGAAATCTTGACCAGATAGAATATTCATCAACTCTTTTCTTGTAAACCTGCCTTTTTCCGGATATTTTTCATCAAGAAGAAGCAATCCAGCATAAATGAATATTTCTTTTCGTCCCCAAATACCCTTAAATTCCTTACTCAGATCATCTACGTTTATTTCCGACAGCCCAGAAGTCATTATCCCACGAATCTTCTTTTCTAAGGTATAATTCTTCCTTACCATAATAAACCCGTGAAAATCAATATTTTAAATATTGAGTTCTTTTCAAAATTCTTTTATTAAATGGTTTCTTTAATTCCATATGAAAAAGAACCTAATTTATCTTACATTAATACTTTCTATTGTTTTTATTAGTGGTTGTACAATGCAAACACCATTCCAAGAAGGTTCAGAACTGATATCTATTACTGGTTGTGATGGCTACATAAAATTAAATTATTCTCCTGTTGCAATTAATGAAAATCTTGGGACTGTAAAGCCAATGGGTGCAATTAGTGGAGGAGGTCATGTAACTCCTACTGACCATATGTATTTCTTAACTCCAGATTGGATGTCTGAAGGAGAAATAATCAATGATATCTTTTCTCCTGCAAATGGAACAATAACTTACATAGAATACATGCCTTCGATGTTAGGAACCATAACTGAATGGGAATATGATTATAGAATTATTATAAAACACACCTGCTCAATAACAAGTATTTTTATCCATATTGATGAGTTGTCTGAAAAGTTGGCACAATATGCTCCCTCTGAATTAGGTGGAGTTAATGTGAATATTCCTGTTGATGGGGGAGAATTTATTGGACAATGGTGGGGGCAATTAGATTATAGTCTTATTGACTATAACAAAACTTTATCAGGTATACTAAATCCCTCAAGATTCATTACACAGCCTTGGAGAATTCATTGCATGGACCCATTTGACTATTTTGAGGAACCATTTAGAAGCCAATTACTTGAATTGAATATAAGAAATGAGGTTCCTTTTGGAGGAAAAATTGATTATGATATTGAAGGAAAGTTAATCGGTGTTTGGTTTAAAGAAGATATGGATCCAAATGATTGGGAAATGTTAGAATACAATGCTATTTCTATTGTTTATGATTATCTTGACCCAGATTATATTATTATTTCTGTTGGTGAATTTGAAGGAGAACATAGATTATATGGAACAGTCAATAACTCTTTTGACCCTGCAAAAATTAGTGTAGAGACTGGTTTAGTAAAATATGATCTTGTAAATTACTGGTACTTTGACAAGGATGGAGAATGGTGGGGGGAAGAAGTAGTTGCAAAGAATCTAATAGGAAAGCCAATTAGTGAGATACAAGGAGTTTTCTTGGTGCAGATGTTAGACAATGAAACCATTATAACTGAAGGATTTTTGGGAAAAACGTCTGAACAAGTCTTAAATTTCACTGAAAACGCAAGAATTTACAAAAGATGAATTCAAAATCTTTTTAAATTAAACAATTTCTTTTTTTATTGGGGTGTAAATGTGAATATATTATTAGGTTTAGAGAGATTATTAGTTCCAGTATTAGATAGAATTTCTTCTGGTACTTTTATAAAAGGAATATCCTCAGAAGAAGTCTCAGAATGGGCAGAAACACTCTATAAAAAATTAGCTAAGGAGAGATTTGATGTTGTTGTGGGGATTGAGAGAGGAGGTTTACCTTTAGCCAAATATCTTGCTGAAAGACTTGATCTAGAAATGGATTCCATGAAAATTTGTATTGATGGCGACTCAAAATTTAAGGATATTATGTTTCTACAAGGAGTTGAAACAGGAAGAAAAACAAGGATGATAAAACCCACTAGAGAAAGATATGAAAATATGAAGATTTTAGTGGTTGATGAAGATTGTTACACTGGAAAAACTCTAAGAATTGCTGAAAAATACCTTAAAGGTGATGTTAAAACAGCTGTTCTTGTAGATATGTCTCATAAGGAATATAAGCCTGATTTCTATGCAGTAAAACCAAACACTAAGATGAAAGTTCTTCCATGGCATTCTGCTTCTCCAAGATATATTGATCCTATGGAATATAAGATAAAGGTTCCTTCTTAAAAAAATCTTTTTCAAAACTCTTTTAAACTTCAAAAAAACCCAATTTACCCTTTAGTGGATAAGAATGGATTCTTTGCACACTCTCAAGAACAAAGCCATAGGTTGGATTTTTGAAATTCTTTGACATGTGTTTATTATAATCCTGTTTGAATCTTTCTTCAGAATCATAAACTATCACGGAACTTAAGAAAGCGGAACCAACAATTTTCCCTGTTTCCAATTCATTTTCCCAATTTAGTTCCTTTATTTTGTCTTTATCAAGTGTTTTTGAAGCGTGAATAAGGAATTCTCCCCTAAATTTGGTGTTCCATTTCCTTGTTTCTATCCTTTTCTTTCCCTGGAGGATTAATTCAGCCCATGGTTGTTTTAAGGAAAGTACCTTCATAAAAAGAGTTTTACTTAAAGAGATATAAATTCATTGTTTCAAAACTCTTTTAAATTGGATTTTGACTGGTTTTTTATGAAACAATATTTGTTTATGTTCCCTTTAGAACCTTATTTTGAAAATGAAGTAGAAAATCCACTTCTTTTAAAAACAGATTTTGAAATGGAAGGTTTAGACAGACTTATCACTGAGAGGTATAAGAAAAAAGACTTTGAAGTGAATTGGGTTCTACTTTGTCAAGAAAAAAACAAAGATGTTGTTGACACATCTAACCTTACTCCTTATTTATCAATCCAAAAACAAGATAGAAAAATAAATTCAGGGGTATCTTATCGGGATTTTTTTGAAAAAGACATTATTTTTGATCCAGAATATATCTTAAATCAAGTTCCACAAACGGAAAAACTAGTTGTTGGTGGATTCCACGCACCAATTTGTGTTGAAAGTGTGGCAATGGCTGCACATACTAAGGGAATTAATGTGGTTGTAGATGAACAAACAACAGAACATTTCTTTGCATTAACAAGATACACCGGAAAAATGCCCGTTGCACAAACCAATTTCAAACTTCAAGATCTTATCTTTATTCCTTGGATTTTAAAAGAAGAAATTAAACAAAGAGAAGAAAAACCTTGGTTAAGTGTATGAGTGAATTACATCCATTGAATTAGTGATGTAAGATTAGTGATGTAAGATTTTCAAAACTCTTTTAAATTGGATTTTAACCCTTTTGAATCTGAGAGCGTTGTCCTGTAAAGGATTATGGACCCTGTACCCATGTTCCATTTTCTATTACAAAAGTGGTGCTTATCTCTGTCAATTGACCTGAAGTATAGCAACTGCAATTACAGGAATATTTTGTATTGTTTTCAATAAATTGTCCAACATTGGAGGATTGCTCTGAATCAGCACATGATTCTATACAGTAATGACTGCACATTAATGTTGGAGAACCTACTGCATTATGGGATATCGCAGTTAGATTTAATTCTGTCTGGATACAACCCATTACAAAAAATATCAAAAAAATTGCAATAAATCCTTCCCATTTCATAAAAGAATAATAATTTCCTCAAATAAAACTGTTTTCAAATTATTTGTGAGTTTTAAGATGTCCGCTATAGTAAACTAATTCAAAAACTTGAGTTCCTTCAAAAAATATTACCTCTCTACCCGTAAATTAAATACCTAAAGGGTTTACTATTCTACAAGTAATATAGATATTGATTCATATTGCCTTCTAAATGTGGAACTCTCTTCACAATTTTTCTTTCTAAAAGGCTTTTTAATATTTTTTGAGTTGTCCCTTTCTTTGGAAATTCTTTTTGGAAGTAACCATATGGTTCCCATAATATTTGCTTAGATGTCCTATTAGGGTTATGGACGATATATGCCAATAATTTAGCCTCATTGAAATCAAGTCCTTTTTCTAATCCTTCAGATTTCATTATATCCTCTCTAAAAAAATCAACAAAACCATCATAAGGGTCGTCCCAAATGTACTTATCTTTATTAATGTCATTTTCATGACTAAAATTTTCATTTATCTTTGATATTTCCATGATAAATCTGTAAAAGTTGGTTTTTTAAGTTTTAAGAAATGAGTAATTAATTATTTTCAAAATTCTTTTACTTTAATTTCTCAACAATAAGGAGAAAATTTACTTTGGAACCATAACAAAGGAACAATGGCCCAACATTAGGTACTATTGACACAACTTCTCCTTCTAAATTATTTAAAAACTGTTCCAGCTTAATCTGGGCTTCTTTCATGTTAAGATCGAATCTATGTACTCTATATTTTTTTGTTTTCATATGTTGTCTAAGCATGATGTATTTTAATTTGTTTTTAAAAAAATAAATAAATTGTTTTTCAAGAATCCAAATCATCCAGCCATCCTGCAGTTGGGGTCAATTTTCTTTTAAAGAACTTGCCTAAGTTTTTTGGATTTCTTGCCTGATGATATTTAAAATAAATTTCATTATTTTTGATTCCAAGAATCTCTATTTTTCCTGTTTCGTGCGACATCATATACTTGAATCTTTTGCTGTGCCCACTCATTTTTGCCTTTGCTTTTTCAATAATCTCATAACCCTGCTTCAACGGAACTTGAAAATGCGCCTTAACTCTTTTAACTGGCCTGCACTGGAAAACATAGTAAGGACTTACCCCTATTTTTACTAATTTATTCATTAATTCTGCAAGAATTTCTGGCTTGTCATTCACTCCTTTCATCAGAACTGTCTGATTATTTATTATAACTCCTGATTTTAACAAGGAATCCACAGCTTCAATTGACTTTTCAGTTATTTCTCTTGGATGATTGAAATGTGTTACAATATATATTCTCCTGTCTTTTCTTGAATACTTTTCAAACAATCTAAGAAGTTCACTGTCTTTTGTTATCCTCTCGGGCATAACTACAGGAATTCTTGTTCCAAAACGAACAAAATCAAGATGATTAATTCCAGAAAGATTTTCTAGTAAATTTTCAATAACTTTTGTAGGAAGAACTAATGGATCTCCTCCAGTTATCAAAATATTTTTTATTTCCTTGTGCTCTCTTATATATTCCATGGCTTTTTCAAATCTTGATATAACTTCTTTGTTTGAAAGGCCAACCATTCTTTTTCTAAAACAAAATCTGCAGTAGACAGCGCACCTGTTTGTTGCAATAATCAGTGCTGTTTGTTTATACTTGTGCTGAAGTCCAGGCATTACTGTGCTCTTTTTTTCACCGCTTGTATCATATGAACCCTTTACACTGAGTTCTCCTAAAGAAGGAACCACCAATTTCTTAAGCGGATCCTCTGGATCATTCCAATCGATCAATGAAGAATAATATTTCGTGATGCTCATCGGATGTTTTTCAACAAGCTTTTTGAGTTTCTTCTTTTTAGATGTGCTAAAGCTAGAAAAATTGGGTAAATCTTTTAATTCATGTATATTTTCCTCTAGTTGTTTTTTTAATGACATAATCCTACCTTTTTTTTGATTAAAAAATCTTGAAAATAAAAATTAATTGATCTGCTTTCAGAATTCTTTTAAATCGGATTTTTACAGACTCCTATTATGCAAATTCAAAAGTATTTTTGAATCCGTAGTGCATTGACCTACTCTTATAGGCCTACCTAACTTGTCTTTTTCTTCTGACCAAAAAGTCATTCCTAACTCTTCTGCCTCTCCATTTGGCCCAGTTATTAACATCTCGATACCATTGCCATTTGAAGAATGAACTACTGTCTTTGAATGTTGATATACTTCCCAAGAGATAGGATCTTCTCTTTCAATCCTTTTTTCAGCCATATTTATCATCTGATCTGAAGATATTTGATATTCATTTCTCATAAAAAATTCACCTCTAGTTATTATAACCCAAACTTAATAATTCTACTAAAAAATAGTCTTAAATCTGAATGTATAATTTAAAAACTCATAAACCCCTTAAATACCTTAGTAATTCATAAATATCTAGTTGTGATTTCAAAATCCTTTTAAATTGGATTTTAACTTGAGTTTTTATGAAAATAACTGTTACTAATTCTATCTAGTATAGATAAAAGTATTGTTAAAAATTTCCATTCTAAGTGTTCTGTTATCGATTAATTGGAAACTAACAGAGCCATAACTCATGTCTTCTTTATTTTGAGAAACTAATTTTGCCTGTGATTGACGATCCCAAGCTCCACCCTCAATTAAGAAATAATCAGAACTAACCAATTCATATATAACAATCCCATCTTCAACAGACACATCAGCAGGGTTAGGAGAATTGTCTTTTACTCCAAATTGTCTAGATTCATTATTAAAGTTACCAAAAGAAATTTGAATTTGAGACGGATCAATATAATCGTAAACAATACTTAAATGACCTCTCCAATATCCATGTTCTACACACCCATAACCATCGCACCCGTCTAAAAACCAGTTCCCAATCAATCTTCCATCAATGTCATAATCAATTTTACCACCTATGGGTTCAGAGCTTCGGAGTGATAATTCTTTCAACTGGGACGCCAAAGGTTCTATAAAATAATCAAATGGATCTACTGTGTGAATTTTCCACGGTTCTCTAAAATAACTTTCAGGTAAAACAAAACCTTCTAGATTTATTCTAGGATCATGAACTGAAAAATCGAAAGGGTGTTGTTTGATATAACCTATTACTTCCCCAGCCTCAACAGGAATTTCTGAATATGAATAGCCATCATTTCTAAACTCTGCTTCAGAAAGTATACGTTCTGACATGTTAAAAACAACAATAAAAATTGAGTAAATTTCACAATCATGATATATCTTAAAACGATAACCACTTCCTTCAATTTCTGAAATTTCAGTGAGTATACCTGAGGCAGGTGCACGAACAGGATAAATAACATCTGATTTTATACCATCATTAAATCTTAGACTGTCTGGTGGATTCCAGTATTGATGATCAATAGGAGTTACATGATCACCAACCATTAAACCGAGAGGCATTATGAATTCTAAGTATTTTAAATCCAGAGGAGATACATTAAAATTCATCTCGCAAAAATCAATAGATTCGTTAATTTCAACAATTTCAATAACCTCGTTTTCTTTTAAGGACCAATCATCGCTTTCAACCATCCAAAAGTCCTTTTCATTCCTGTAAGTCCCTTTTGTTTTCAATTCTCCTGATATAAGAACCCAATCTGCATTAGACATTTCTGAAACATTAATTCCGGGTCTTTGGGTTCCATTATCCTCTGTCATTGTGTCATACCATACCATGATTGACTCGTTTCCAGATTTTAGCCCAAAACAAGAGCAAAATAGTTCTCCCAACTCACTAACTTGGCCATAAACTTGGACAACCTCATCATAAACAGGGTCTGAAAGTAATTCAGAAACAAGTAAAGTCCCATTTATCATTTGTATGTTTGGTTGTCCTGTCTCAACAATACATCCAAGACATAGAATTACAGGAATTATTGCCAAAAAGGAAAGTTTCCTCATAAGATTTAGAATTAGTTGAAGCAAAGAAAAAAACTTATGCTAGCGGGGCAGAACCAATGCCGTTTCCTGATGGTTTTGAAGGTTTTGTTCATGAAAAAGATGGTTTGAGATATGTAGATGAATATAGAATAGATGGAACTAAAAAATCTGAGCCTTTTTCAGGAAGAGAACTTGTCAGACGACTTGAAGATGATGTCATATTGTTTGAAATGGAGTATAGGGGGCAATTGCTTCAGGTTCCGGAAGGTATTTCTAAAGAAGATATTTTTCGTTTTCTAAGGGAAAGTTTGATGGAAGTTCCTAGAGAAGCACCATTTAGGGGACCAAAATATAAAATAGAAGATGAATCAGAAAAATCAGAAACAAACCTGGAGTATTACAATCATATTCCTATCAACTTTTCCAGGGAAGGAATAGAAAGGATAATGTTCACTAAGAAAGGTGAGAAAATACAGACGGGGACAGGTTTTGATGTTTATTTGTTGCACTACAAAATCAAGAAATTTGAGAAGTGATATGTTCATTTACACTATTTCGTGAAGAAATAGATTTGTTGTTTTTCAAAATCCTTTTAATATTGATTTTTACAGATATTATCATGACTTTGAACAGAGAAGAACTTTCAAGAATGCTTGGCGGTAGAGAAATAGGAAAACACACTCACTCTATTGTGGTAGGAAATACACTTGATCACTCATATCAATTAATCCCTTTCAAAGATGATCTCTATATTTTATGTATGAAAGAACCACGCATGATAATTCCAGGAGATGGTAAATCTTTTGGAACGCTTATTGAAAAAGACAAACCATCATATTTCATTCCAGGTTTAGTTCTGGAAGAAACTTATATGCACGATGACACTGAAACAGCTCTTCAATCAACAGTAGGACATATAAGAGAAGGAGAAACAAGTGATGTGATAATTGCCCTAAAAGACTATGGTATCTCAGGGGAAGTTTCAATAAGAAAAAAGGGTAGATTTGATCTTCGAATATCCAGATCACAAAAGCTTCTTGGTTCATTGTTGTTTCAAAAACATCATCTAAGTCTATTTCAAGTGAATTTGCAATACATATTAAATTGAATATAATGTCTCCCAATTCTCCTTCAATAGATTTTATTTGGTCTTCTTGTTTCCTTTTTTTCATCCCATAAACATGATTGAATTCCCTTCTTCAACTAAACGTGCAAACATACTCATTGGAGACCAATAACCTCCATGTTTGGTAATCCATTCATGAACTTCTTTTTGTTTTTCTTTAAATTCCATAATTAAACCATTGAAAACCAAATATTAATATTTTATTGAAAAAGGAGTTAAAAAAAGTTATAATATAGTTTCAAAACTCTTTTAAATTAAATTTTTTCTGATATTCTTGATAAGGCTTAATATATATCCGAAAATATACTCTCTTAGATAAAATTGTTTTTATTTGACAAATGAAAATGGAAGAAGAATGAGCACCTCACTTTACGAGTTAGTCCAAGAAGAGAATTCATTTGACATGTCATCAATTTTCCAACCAGAAGAGGTCAAAGAAATTGAGGATTCTCTGGAAAAGAAGTTGAAAACTATAAGGAAAGTTTTGAAACACGAGGGCCTTTTCTGGGAGTCCAGAGGAACATTTATCGCTGATGGGGAAGATAGTTATTGTCTTCAAGCTGCTATAAGGGTTGCAAGAGTTATGGAATTGATGAACAAACACAGTTTCCACCATGGAGACCACTTATCCACCACAAAAGAAAGGACAGAAACCTTTGCTGAGGGATTCCCTGGGGCCATTGCTCATTACAAAGGCACTTATTCTTGGGCCCCAGACGGAGATTTTGAATTTACAGGACAGGAAAAGAAATACATGAGAACCTATTCTGCAAAGCTCATGAATGACATGATGTGGACTTTACCTATTCATTTTATGAAATGAGGGTTTTGAGAAGGGTTATGTTCATTTATATTATGGAGTTAAGAAATAACTATTCTCTTTTAGCTAATCTTTAAGGATTCCATTAAGTATATGATAATGATGATCACTAGTCCTGCACTTAACATTTTAATAATGCTTAAGAAAATATTTTT
>JAFCFZ010000011.1 GCA_017608385.1 Candidatus Parvarchaeota archaeon | reverse complement strand
TTTATGATGTTATTGGAATAACCTTTGGAGCAGTAGCTACATTTATTTTAAGTTTTTCAACAAATCCTGTTTTTGCTGCATCCTTGATAGGATTAATTGCAGCAGGATTAATGGTAAAATATGCTGTTCCAGTTTACATCGGTGCTTTTATTGGAATGTCTTCCTCTTTGATACTTCCTAATCCTTTGTTCGTCATATCTGCCTCGCTTTTTTCTTCACTAATTTGGATATTATTCTCAAAAAGAATTCCTTCTTTAGGAGGAAAAGCAGGATTTACTGCTTTTATGGGTGTTTTAATCTTAAGTCTCTTCCAAATTTGGAATTATGATTACTTTAGCTTCTCTTATACCTCAGAATCACTAATTTCAATCATCTTCGTTGCAATGATTGCAACTATTTCCACATTTGCAATAAGAAATAAAATAAAAAAGATCCCAGCTGAACCAGTTATTGGGTCTGCAATTATTGGATTAATAGCTGGGACTATTAGAATATTTTTCCCACAAACTTCTATCTTCTCTGAAATTGCATTTGCTTCTTCATTTGCAGGTATGACTGATTTTAAATTATTAAAAGAAAATTATTATCCCGTCCTTATTGGACTCATTGTAGGTTTGGTCTTCTTTTTCTCTGCTCCTTTTTTCCAAGGATTTGGAGGAAAATTAGGAACAATAGCCTTTATCTCTGTTTTATTGTTTGTTTATTTGACAAAATCTTAAGAAATATAAGAAACATAATTCTAAATTAATTATGGGGACTTATGTTAAACTTTTAGAAAAATTTGAAAAGGGTATTGAAAAAAAAGGAGTAACAATAACAGTATCGGGTCTATCTGGAACAGGAAAAACTACATTTGCAAAAAAAATAGCTGAAAAACTTAATCTTGAATATGTAAGTGCTGGAAAAATATTTAGAGATATTGCTAAAGAAAGAAGAATGATTCTAAAGGAATTCTCAAAAACAAGAGAAGAAGAGATAGATTTAATGATAGATAAAAAGTTGTTAGGTCTTGCTCAAAAAGGGGGATATGTCTTAGATGGAAGAATGGCAGGATTGGTTGCAGGAGATTATGCTGACGAAAGAGTTTTCATAACAGCAAAAGAGGAAATAGTTTCAGAAAGAATATCTAAAAGGGATGGAAAAACATTAAATCAAGCTAAAAAAGACACGATTGAAAGAGACAAAGCAGACACAGCCAAATATGTGGAAGTTTATGGAATCGAACCTAAAAAATCAGATTGTTATTCTATAACTATAGAAAATAATGGGACTTTCAAAGAATTCTTGGAAAAGATAAATCAATTTATTGAATATATTAACAAAAATGACAATCATAATATATAAAAAACCGTTGAATTATTCCTAAATAATGAATGAGAAGATCTTACTGATTCAACCTCCTGCAAAATATATTCAGCCCCCATTATCCTTATCTTATTTAATAGGTTATTTGAATAAAAACAAAATAACTGCTGAGTTAATTGATTTACAAAAACTTAAAGATCATTCAAAGGAAAATCTAAAGTCTACTCTTAAAAAAATTATAGATGAATCAAAACCAACAATAATAGGATTAACTGCAATGACTCCTCAAATTGAAATCATCAAAGACATGGCCAAAATGATAAAGAAACTTGATAAAAAAGTTAAAATTGTTGTTGGTGGTGTTCATGCAACAGTATTACCAAAAGATGTTCTAAAATCAGAATATATTGATTTTGTAGTTATAGGTGAAGGAGAAATTGTTTTTTTGAACCTTGTTAAAAATATTAGGAAAAAAGATGTGGAAAAAACGAAAGGTATTGGCTTCAAAAAAGGGAATAAATATGTTATAAATGAAAGAGAAAGAAGGATTGAGGATCTTGATGGTCTCCCACTACCTCATCATTATTATGATGTTGAATTTTATGCTAATTATTTCAAAAAAATGTTTTCTTATCGAAACAAATTTGTTTGTACTTTCGCTTCAAGGGGTTGTCCATTTAACTGTAGATTTTGTGCAGTTAGGACCGTTTGGGGGCACAAAAGTGTAAATAGATCTCCTGAAAAATTAGTTGATGAAATAGAATATATAATGAAAGAATATGGTATAAAAAACATAAAATTTGAAGACTCTATTTTTGGAGTTAGTAGAAAATGGCTTGTTAAAACTTGTAATGAAATCATCAAAAGGAAATTGAAAATTAAGTGGGTATGTAATCATAGAGTAGATCTTTTAGATTATGAAACACTGAAATTAATGAAAAAGGCAGGTTTAGTTCTTATTGCTCCTGGTTTTGAGTCTGGATCAGATAAAATATTAGATTACTACAATAAAGGAACCACCGCAAAACAAAACCAAAAAATGATTGAAAACTGTCATAAATTAGGAATAAAATTAGAAGCAAACTTCTTAATCGGAGTTCCTGGAGAAACAAGAGAGGATGTTGAAAAAACCATAGGTCTTGTTGATGAATTAAATGATATAGATATTGGAGTATGGAACATAATAAAACCCTTTCCTGGAACTCCAATTTACGATGAATGGAAAAAAGCTGGTTATTTAAAAGGCGTGAATTGGAAAGAGTTTATCTATGAAAAATCGATGCCTTTTCAAAACAAATTGTTTGGAGAAGACATGGAAACAATATTAAAAGAACTTAGAACCAGAAAAAGTACTGCAAAACTCTTAAAACAAAAAAAGATCCCAGTAAAAAAAATCTTTAGAATAATTTTCCATCTAGAAGCAAAAGAATTTATACCTTCTTTAAAGAAATTCCTACAAAAGTTAAAGAAAAAACAAGTTTCATTCTAAAACATGTAATTGAGTATGAATCCTACCTCCTAAAACAGAGACTCAATCATAAACCCAAATTAATTATTAATATTTATTTTCCATTACTATCAAAAAAATCTTTTATTTCTTTCCAAGGTTGTTGAGAGACTTTAACATTCAAATCAGAAGGCATACAATCTAAATAGTTTTTCCATAGATATCTCTTATCCATGAATACTATCACTCCTTTATCACTTTCACTCCTTATAACTCTTCCAGCAGCCTGAATCACCCTATTCATTGCAGGAAAAAGATATCCATATGTCCATCCAGCATTCAATTTTTTGTCATAATATTTTATCCTCTCTTTTGTTTCCAAATCAGGTCTTTCGAAAGGAATTCCAACAATGGCTACACCTTCAAGAAATTTTCCAGGATAGTCCATTCCTTCAGAAAATGAACCACCAATGACACCAAGTAGAACTGCTTTTCCTGAAGAAGTGAACTTATTAAAAAGAGTTAATCTTTCATCCTTTTTCATGGTTCTATTTTCAATAAAAACATCTTTGTCAGTGAATATATTCTGCTCCACTCTTGATAACATATCATAACTTGGGAAAAAAACAGCAAAATTTCCAGGACATGAAGATATTAAATTAGAACAATACGCTCCAATTGTCTTGAAACTTTCATTATTCCTTTCTGAATATTTTGTAGTAGTATTTGGATGAATTAGTGCCAGTCTATTTTCTTTTGGAAAAGGATAAGGATAACTATATTCGTCTGCTTTAATTTCTAAAAGTTTAGAGTACATCTTAGTTGGAGTCAAAGTTCCTGACATCAAAACAGAAGAATATACTTTACTAAAAACTTCTTTACTAACAACAGAAGGATCAAGACATTTATAAAAAAGTTTGAAATATTTATCTTTGTTAACATACCTAACAAAGCCCTCATTATCACCATTTAACCATATATCAAAAAATTTTGAAATTGAACCAACAAAACTCCTTTTTTGTTCTATCCTTACCTTGTTCTCAACAAAAGCCATTTCTTCTTGGAAATCAGAATAATTGGAAATGTTAGACTCAATAAAATCAATAAATTCTTCCTTTGAAACAAGTCTTTCTCCTTTTTCAAAATCTAAGGATATTTCTAATAATTTCTCAAGCTTATCTGCAAAAAGAAGTTGATCAAACGTTCTTGCTTCTTTAATTGCAGATTTTATCATGTTCTCTGTAAGAACATAAGACATAAGTGACTTTATTCTATTTGGAAGATTATGAGCCTCATCAACTATAACAATGCTATTTTCAAGTTTCTTACCTGTCTTTGCTAAAATGGATTTTCTAACACCTTTATTAAAAAGGTGGTAATAATCCCCAATAATTACATCAGAATTCTTTCCAGATCTAACTAAAATCTCATATGGACATATTTTTTCGTGATTACATAGTTTCTTTACCTCTCCAGAATGATGAGGAGTTTTATTTATTTTAGAAACAAGATCATGAGCACTTATTTTTTTAAGATTGTTATAAAATATGCATTTTTCATCAGCCTTCATATCTGAACAAAATTTGGAAAAATCTCCAGAATATAATCCCTTAGCTCCAGGAACAAGACAAAACCACTGTTTTCCTATAAAATCAGAAACTTTTATTGAAACATTATGTTTTTCCTTGATTTTTTTAAGAGTTTCAATAATGATCTTATGTTGAGTGTGTTTTGGAGTTAAGAAAAAAATGGTCATCTTATTTTTCAAAGCTAATGGGAGAACTGACGAAAGAACTCCTGCTGTTTTACCAATTCCTGTTGGAGCATGTGCAATGACATTATTCCCCTCACTCAAAGAATGTGCAATATCCTCCATAAATTTCTTCTGTGTATTCCTTACTTTATCGAATGGAAACAAGTTCATAAGTATCAATTTAAAACATTATTTATAAATACCATAGGACAAAAAGTAAAATCCTCAATCTAACATCATTGAAATAAATGTCTTTTATTTGTAAATTCAAAATTTCTTCTATTTTTCCTTCAAATCCATAAAAAACTATCAAAAGAAATTTATTTCTAACTTAATAAGCCACTTCAATCATTCTTTAAACATCTTCATGGGATTATGATTGAAAATAAATCCCGCCTCCCAGATTCGAATTCCCCAAGTTCTGATTATGTTTTTCCAAAACTTGCTGGGGGCCTCTCGGTCTCGGCTGATGGTTTTTCATTGCTTGGAATGCTTCCAGCCTCGAACCACTTATCTACAGCCGAGCGCTCTACCACTGAGCTAAGGCGGGATAATTTGAAGAAAATAAGGCTAATTTAAAAGCTTTCTATTCTTCAGAAGGAGTTACTTGAATAACAACTGAATTAGATCTTGCTAAGAATTCTCTTCCAACAGAAGTATAATATACATCAGTAGGATTAAGACTCATTCTTCCAATAATTCCTATTTTTATCCTAAATTCATAAAAAAGGATAATTTCCTCATTTGGTTTTATCTCTTCAATATTCCAATAAATGAATTCTCTAATCCCTTTTCTCACTTTTTTGCCTGTTATTGTTCCATAGTCTGCTATTTCGTGAGATATTTTTGTTAAAGGATCATATATTTTCAAATCTCTTATGGATCCTCTTCCTAGATTTTTTAGTTTAATCTCTACTTTCATTGTTATTCCTAATTGATCTGCGGAATAATCCACAACATTTTTAGTAACTTCAATTCTTTTCAACATTCTAAATAAGAAAAGTACCAAAGCCACAATCACTATTGCAACAAAAAGTAATGGAAGGAAACTTACCTCATAAAATAATAATATTGTTTCTTGTGATTCTAAAAAATAATTCCCTAACAAATTTCCTGCAGATAATATTCCATTTGTATTAAATAATAAGTATCTATCAGCACCCAACAAAGGAAGTGAATAATTAACAAGCCCAGGGATAGTTCCAACATTTTTAAGAACAACTTCTACTCTTTTACCCAATATATTAGCATATTCTTGCTTTGTTTCAGTGATTAGTGAATATCCTTGAACAAAAACATCTGATTCTTCAAAATCCAAAACTCCATGATAAAACAAAGAAACTCTTAATGAATATCTATCTTCTCCAGTTAATGCAGGAACAGAGAAAGACTTATTGAAAGATTGTGCTGTTGTTGTTAATTCAATTACTTCTTCCTTATATGTCACAACCCTTGTATTATCTATTAAACTTATATTCATTGTAACATTGAGATCTCCATATGAATTGCTTGTTTAAACACATAATTTTGTTTTGTAGGATCAATATCTCTCACTTCCATCTCAGTTATTTTCACCTTTCCATATGGATCAATTATCACATCAGAAATCAAAGGAACAGCATAAGATCCCTCATCCCATTTAATATCCAATTGATGCAAATAACTTCCTCTTATCTCATCTTTAGGAACATCAAAGGTTGCTGTAACTTCTTTGGTTTCATAAGGAGAAATTTCAAATGAATAGATTGGAGAAATAGAAGACTCCCAAGGTGAAGTTGTTAAAATATAAATTCTATATATTTTGTTTTCATTATTATTTAAAATAACTCTATAGCTTGTTTGTTCTCCTGGTCTTCCGGAATCATCAATGTTTTCATAATTAACTATCATTGCTTGAGACAAGGGAAGTATTAACAGCATACTTACTACTAACAAAAAAATCTTTTTCATAAGAGAGAATAAACTATTCAGGCTTTAAAATTTTGTGGACCTGATTAATTATAATATAAATAATTTAGGCTCTGTAAAAATAAACTTTATAATAACATTTTATTTATTACAAATATGGGTAGTATGATAAAAAGTGCTCTTTTTATGATGATTATAGTCTTATCTACTGGTTTTGTTTATGGATTAGGAAGACCTGATAATTGTGATGATACTGCTTATCAAGCTCATCCAGGATATAATGAGAATGCAGCCTTATGGGATGGTTATATGGCTGATACAGATGGAGTTTTTCAAACGCAGTATGGTACTGGAATTCCAATGGATGCTTGTGAACACACTGTTCAAGTAAGTGTTAGTGGAAATCCTTACTACTTATGTTGGTATAATAATGTAGATACAATTGAAACTGCTCCAGCTCAAACTAACTTTTTCCAAGGAATATTTACGGGTTTCTCTTCCTTTATTCAAAACATAATCAATGCAATCATGTCAATATTTGGCCAAGGTCAAATAATCAGTATTGTGAACATTACAGTAGGACCATATGATGGAATGTGGGCTTGTGAATTCTTCCAAACTCCATGGCCAGGTGTTAATGTAAAGAGAATTACATGTCCTGTTGAAACACCTGGAGCTGCAATAAATGATGCTGCAAATGAATATTGTAGGATTTCAATGGGTTCTGACTTTGCTGAAGCAGCTATTTGTGATGAAAATGGAGTAATTGTTTGTACTCATCCTTGTGAAACAAATCCTCCAACAATAATTCCTACTAGATGTGCTTTTGACCAAGGGAGACAAAGAGGAAGCCAAGCAGCTCCATTAAGTTGGTGTACTCCTACTCAAACAAATTACACTGAAAACACAGGAAGACCTGATAATTGTGATGATACTGCTTATCAAGCTCATCCAGGATATAATGAGAATGCAGCCTTATGGGATGGTTATATGGCTGATACAGATGGAGTTTGTCAATCGAGATATGGGGTGGGGATTCCAAGTCCATGTGAACATTCTGTGCAATTAAGCGTTAGTGGAAATCCATACTATCTATGTTGGTATAATAACTAGAATTATTGATTATTTGATTCTCTCTTTGTGTATTTTCCCACTGTTCTCAAAGATTTTATCATCTTTCTTTTCACTTTTTCCATACCATAAATAATCTTTGTTTCATTTATCCTCTTAAAGTCTTTAATATATTCAACTATTTCATCCGCAACAGCTTCAGGTAAAATGCTATCACCTGAATAGACTGTTTTTATTTCAATTCCTTCTAAAGAAATCATATCAAAATTTCTATCTGCTTTGATTAATGATTCAAGTGTTTCAGTGACTTCAAGTTTTTCACCTCTTTCCAAGGCTCTTTCATATGCTTCAATAGGAAAAGCTTTCAATCTAACTGCAAATCCAGGTTTATGTAACCATTTTGAGAAAAATTTGTAAATTCTTTTATTTATCATCTCTGGAAAATATCCAACCGCATCAAACAAAATATGTCTTTCCATCAAATAGATTTTTCCAGTGTAATCAACTGCCTCTTCCAACTTTTTTTCCAACTTATCTATATCTCCTTCATTCAATTCTTTTGGAGATATCTTCTTGATCTTTCTATCATATTTTTTAGCAACTTTTAATTTAGGTATTACGGTAAGAAAATCTAAAAAGCCAAAAATTGCTGCTTTCTTTTTGCTACCATTATTTCTTAGAATTCCTCTTTGAACTCTTCCAAAAACGCTTTCACTGGGTGTTCTTATATGTTCAACATCATATCCTTGATCTAAAAGAATTTTTTTGACCTTTCTTGCTTGAGTCGTTTTACCAGAAGCATCAATTCCATACAAAACAATGAGAATATCTATTTTATTATAAATTTTGGAAGATTCCATATTTTAAAAAGAAATTTCATCATTTTTTAATAAATGGTCTAATTTAGAAGTAGTAAAGTAATTAAGATATTATATGGGGCTGACGAGATTTGAACTCGGGACCTCCAGGACCCCATCCTGTAATTTATTTTGTGATTTCTGTGATTTGTTTTTCATAGAATTTAACTATCAAATATCATTTATAATAATAAATATATATCAATAACTTATCCAAAACTTATGGATTTAAAAAAAGAGATTGTTGCTATAACTTCCATTTTTATAGTGGGTGTTATTGTAGTGTCATTGACATTTACCAACAATTTATTGACATTGAGTATGTTGATTATCTCCACAATAATTGTTCTCAAAATATGGCATAAAAAAGATGACTTTTACTTTTTCCTTGCTGGTTCTATTATGGGATCTCTTGGTGAAATAATTAGCATATATTTTGGTGCGTGGGGATATACAAACCCAACTTTCTTAGAAATTCCCATATGGTTACCGATTGCATGGGGTTCTACAACTCTGTTGATAAGAAGATTTTCACTGGTCCTTATAAAAATTAGAAATAAGGAGTAATGGGACCGCCGAGATTTGAACTCGGGACCTCCAGGACCCCATCCTGGAATCCTAGACCAAACTAGACCACGGTCCCTCTAATAATAACTTACTTCAATTCTAACAAAGAATCAGCTAATTTCTTTATTTCTCTAAATTCTTTTACTACAAAATCATATTCCTCTACATCAGAAGCAAGATTTCTTCTTTGAGGAAACCAGACAAATTTTATACCTAACTTCCGACTAAAAGCATCTTCATCTAATCTGTCTCCAATCATCAAGCATTCCTCTGGTTTCAAAAACAATCTTTCAATAGCATATTCAAAAGGTTTCAATTCTTTTTTCCTTGTTTTAGTCTTATCATAAGAAATTATTTCATCAAAAACAAAATCTATTTTTTCCAAAACCCTATCAACATACCTTCTATTGCTATTAGAAATTATAATTATTTTCAATCCTTTTTTTCTCAGATAATTAAGAGTTGAAACAACCCCTTCAAATGGCTTTATATTGAAAAAAAACAAATCATAAACCAAATCTACAAACTCCTTAAACGTAGTTTTCTTCATTTTCCACTTCATTTCTTTTAATAAATTGATATAAAATGTTTTAGAAGGATATTTTTCTCTCAATGCTCTCATGGTGTTAGAATCTATCCTATATCCTCTTTTTTCCAACCAAGGTATTACAAATTTATTATCTATTGAAATTAAAGTGTTATCTGCATCTACTAAAGTCCCGGATACATCAAACATAATGCATTTTAACATAATGCTTTTAACTCGGGCGGTTTTATAAATTTTTAATGAGATCACTCTGTCCTTTTTGTGGTTGTGGATGTAAATTAGAATTTGTCACAGAAGGAAACAAAATAAAGAGAGTTATTCCTTACAAACAAGACCCAATGAGTGAAGGATCTCCTTGTTTAAAGGGATTATCTTGTCACGAATCACTCTATAAACAAAGAATCGAAACTCCTCTAATAAGGAAAAAAGGTAGATTAGTTGAAGCTGATTGGGGAGAAGTATTCAATAAAATAAAGGAAAATTTCTCAAAATTAAAACCAGAAGAGATCGGATTTTATGGTTCTGGAATGGCAAGTAATGAAGCTAACTATCTCCTACAAAAATTCGCAAGAGAAGTTATTAAAACTAATAATATTGATTCATCAGCAAGATTGTGTCATGCTGCCACTCTCTCCGCTTTCAAAATGGCTTTTGGCTTGGGTGCAATGAGAGCTAATATGAATGATCTAAAAGATGCAGATTGTATATTTATCATTGGTTCAGATCCTAAGTCTGATTATCCTGTTGCATTTAATCGAGTTTTGGAAGCCCAAAGAAATGGAGCAAAAGTAATTGTTGTGGAAGACAGTTATAATTTCTCCTCTGAATTTGCTGATATTCATGTTGAAATAGATGTAGGTATGTTCTTACCTGTTTTGAATTTTCTTACAAGGGAAGTCATAGACTCCAAAACTTATCATCCTAATTCAAAGTTATTCAAGGGTTTTTATGATTTAGAAGAAGATTTAGAAAAAGTAGATCCTAAAGAATTATCCAAAAAAACAGGTTCAAAAATAAAAAACATAAAAAAAATGGCTGAAGTTGTGAAAAAAAGCAAGAAAATATGTTTAATGTATGGAATGGCTTTAACTCAACATGTTAATGGAACTAAAAATGTTCTTGGAGTAACTAATCTTTCTCTTCTCAAACAAGGAAAAGTTGTTTGTATGAGGGGAAAATCAAATATTCAAGGTTGTGGTGATATGGGTTGTAGTCCCAAACAAGGAGAAACCACTTTAGAATTAATTTTTTCCAACAAACTAAAGGCAATTCATGTTTTAGACTCAAACATAGCTCAATCATTCCCTCAATTAGGTAAAGTTCATGAAAGACTTGGTGATATGTTTGTTATTTTTCAAGGAGTTTATAGAAATACAATGTTACAATTTGCTGATATTGTTTTACCAGCTATAAACCATTTAGAAGATGGAGGAACTATGACTAATGCTGAAAGAAGAGTAAGACATTTTGAGCCTGTTATTAAACCATTATATGGAAGAAGTCATTGGGAAATTATAAAAGAATTATTCTCAACATTTGGAAAGCCATTAAAACATAAGACATGGTGGGACACTACCAAAGAGATAATAAGAAAAGTTCCTGCTTATAATGGAGTTAAAATCAAAGATATTAAAACTGATTTAGGTTCCTTTGCAGATAAAGAACATAAAAAACAAGTTCTAAAATATGTTAGATTCACCTTATTGGAAGAAGAGAGAACAAGGAAAAGACCATTTTTACTTACAACAAAGAGACTTCCATGGCATTTTGTAACAGGAGATATGACAAGAAGAAGTAAAACACTAAATAAAATGGCTAAAGCTCCTGCGTGTTTTATGAATCCAAAAGATATGAGAAAAAAAAGAATAACTGATGGGTCTTGGGTATATCTAGAATCTGAATGTGATAAAATAAAAGTTAGAATTAAAAGAAATGAGAAAGTCAACGAAGGAAATGTTGTTATGCCTTTTCACTATGAAAAATACCTAGTAAACAAATTAATCCCTCTAAAAATGGATCCAATAAGCAGAGAACCAAACATGAAAGTGGTTGATGTTAATATTATCAAAGCTCGGAAATAATTTCTTCTGTTTTTTCATATAATTCTTCAAGAGTTGTGTTGTTTGTTATTGTTATCTTAGCCATTTCAAATGTTTCATCCAAACCAAATGCTTCTATTTCTAATTTCTCTTGTTTTTCAAAGGCTTCATACTCTTCAGGATCTCCCACCCTTCCTCTTCTCACCATTCTCTCATATCTTATTTTAGAATCTGTTTCAACAAGAATTAAGTGAAAATCATCTCCAAACTCTTTTTTGAGTGTAGTAGCATCAGCTGGTCTTCTTACTCCATTAATAATTACTCTTTCTAGTTTTCTCTCTTCAATCATTTCAACTATTCTTTTTGGAAAAAAGTCAATACCGTGTTTTTCAACATGTTCTTTTTGAATTTCTAAAAGATTTTCTCTATTCATCTTTACTCCTTTTTCCTCAGCTATTTCCCTAGTAACATCTCCAAAACCAATCATTGTGAATTCTTTATCATTAACAAGATAATCAGCAACTGTATCCTTACCTGAACCTATTTTACCCATCAAACCAAGAATTATCATATTCCAAAAACTTCCTTAGCCTTTTCTTCCAAATCTTCCACTGTTCCATTATTTTCCACTTTAACATCTAATATTTTTTCAACTTCTTCCAAACCAGTGGAAAGATCTTTTTTATCTAGTTTTTTAAATTGATCTTCATTAGTGGGATCCTTTTTCAAACCTCTTTCAATAAGTCTTTCCATTCTTATCTTTTCTTTAGCATCTACCCACACAAGTTTGAATCCATCCATTCTTTTGAAAAATTCTGCTTCACCTTTATTCCTTATTCCCACTACAATGACTCTTTCAACTCCATCTGAACAAATTTTTTCATATAATCTCCTTGATAAAATATCTGAACCATGTCTTTCTCTTAGAATATTTCCCATATTTTGAAGATTTTCCCTCGTGTGTTCCATTTTCTTCTTATCTAATTCCTCTTTGATAACATCAGAGTAAACATATTTTTTGAAACCATGGAGTATTAACATATCAGCTAATGTATCTTTTCCAGAACCCATGTGTCCTGTAAGTCCAAAGATCTTCATGCTTCTCTATTCCTACAATCATTTAAGAACTTTTTCACGTATCTTTTATAAAGAAATATCTAATAAACAAATTTATGCAAAGACAAGAAGCAATTGAATTGGTAAAGGAAAATGTTTCTAACAAAAATTTAGTCAATCATATGATTTCAGTTGGAGTAATAATGAAAGGTCTAGCTAATAAACTAAATAGAGATGAGGTATTGTGGGAATTAACCGGAATCCTACATGATATTGATTATGAAGAAACAGCGAATGATTTCAAAAGACATGGATTACTCTCTGCAGAAATGTTAGAAAGAAAACTTCCTGAAAAATCAATCAAAGCAATTAAATCTCATAATTTTGAAAATACGGGTGTAAATCCAAAATCTAAGATGGATTTTGCATTAATTTGTTCTGATGCTCTGTCTGGGTTGTTGGTTGCTTGCGCATTGATCAAACCTTCTAAAAAAATACAAGATGTTGAAGTAAAGAGTGTAAAGAAAAAATTCAAATCAAAAGATTTTGCAAGAAATGTCAAGAGAGAAAACATTGACTTATGTGAGAAATTAGGAATAACAAGAACAGAACTCTTTGAAATTGGTTTAGAATCAATGAAAAAAATAAGTTCAGATATTGGTCTTTGATCTCTTCTTTCCATATTCTTTATGTATTTCCAGAGCAGATTTATTTTCCATCTTTTTAACACAGTTATTACATACTTTTGTTACTTTTTTATTGTCCATAATAAGCCTTACTTGAGTCATCTCTTTACAAATAGAACAGTTTCCTCTTTCATAACCTACTGTTATCTTCAAATTATCCATTAAAACACCTATTTTTTGATATCATTTATCTCAATGACATGCCAACCAAATTGTGTCTTTACAATTCCTTTATCACCTTTCTTATTGGTAAAGCAAAATCTATCAAACTCCGGAACCATCATTCCTCTTTTAAAGGATCCTAAATCTCCTCCCTTCTTTCCAGAAGGACATTTAGAGAATTGCATTGCCAAATCTGCAAACTTCTTTCCAGAATTTAATTGTTCCAACAATTCTTTAGCTTTTTCCTCTGAACCTACAAGAATATGTCTTGCTCTTACTTCCATGCATGAGAAACAAATATTTCATATAAAAATCTTTTCGAAATTCTTAAAAAAGGCATATTAAACGAATTAATTATGGGAAATAAAAATATTGGTTTAGAGGGACATAAGATCTTCAAAAGTTTAGACGAGTTATTACGGGAAGTAAAACCAGAGGAGGAAGAGATAGGAGAGACAAGAAAACTTACTATTTATTTTCATGAAGGAGAAGAAGAATCTAGAGTGAGAGACACAGTGATAGGAACTAATTTATGTTATCTTGCTATTTCTGTGGAACATGATAAGAAAACAAAAACATGGGTTAAAGAATTAGGAAGAGTTACATCGGAGAGATATGCTATAAAATATAACAAGGAGGAAGAGAGATCGAAAGAACTTCAAATTTCTTCAGATAAATTTTTCCCAGAAGCACTGGCCAATCTTTCTTCAACTATCAAAAATAATTATCATGGTTTAATAATAGATATACCAAAAACATATACCAAAAAAACCTCATGAATAAGCCCCAGATGGGATTTGAACCCACGACCTCTGCCTTACCAAGGCAGCGCTCTACCAAACTGAGCCACCGGGGCATATAAAAATAGAATTATGTTTATATTTTAAATCTTTACTTGGCTTTCTTTTTTCTGGTAGTCTTCTTCTTTTTTGTTTCCTTAATGGGCATAGGTCTTCCAATATGAAAGTGATTTTTGAATCTCCAATATATAACTAAACTCACCAAAACCAAAGCAAGGTAAAACACTTCAACCTCATAGCCAGTGTAATCAGAAGATATGACAAAAAATGCTGCCATTGAATCTATGAAGGTCTTATACAACAATGGAATTATCAAATACTTCAAATCATCAGTATAAAGGAAAGAAAACAACAATAATGTTGCAAATACATGCATTACTAAAGCCAACATTCTCTCAAAACCAGCTAATAATGAAGATGTCAAATAAACATCATCAGTGAATTCAAAAATAGTCAAAACATCTCCTGTTGTAACAATTCCTTGATCAACAATCACTGTTGCTGCTACAAAATTTAATAAAACAATTACTGAAAGGAATATTGCTTCAAATCCAGCAAACCCAACTCCAAATCCAACTCTATCATTAAATGATTTGAATATCTCTTTTTTTCTAACAATAATCAATAAAGGGATAGCTATCTCAAAAATTCCAGTTAATAATCCTATATAGACATAATAAACAAAATTAGGCAACAATGCAAAAAAGCCAAATACTTCTATAACTCCTCCAACTAGGCTCTTAACTAAATTAGCAACTAGCCAAGCAAGCATTCCCCATCCTATAATCTTCCAATCTGTTTTAAACTTGAATTTCCAAATAATAATTGCCAAAAATCCAACTAAAAACAATGAAACGACTACAAGATTGTATAGGAGATTCAATGCCATTAAAAAAAAGAAAGAATCCAAACTTAATAATCTTTTCTAAGTGCGGGGGACGAGATTCGAACTCGCGAAGGCACTAAGCCACAGGATCTTAAGTCCTGCCCCTTTGGCCACTCGGGCACCCCCGCCTGTTTTAATTAAGTTCTTATCTCCCTTTAAATCTTTTCGAAATTTATATATACATTCTCCAATTCTCAATATTATGGAAAAGAAACTCTACCGTTCCAAAACAAGCAGAGTAATTGCTGGTGTTTGTGGAGGTATTGGCGAGTATTTTGAAATTGATCCTGTTCTAGTGAGATTTGTTTGGTTGATTTTTGTTTTTGTAGGAGGATCTGGCGTTTTAGCATATATTATTGCAATGATAATCATCCCAGAAGAAACAGGAAAAACAAAGAAAGTAAAAAAGACCAAATTCTCTGAAAAAAAGTTTGAGAAAAACATGGAAATGTTTTTTGAAAATGAGGGAAGAACCTTAGGAGGAATTGTTTTAATTACAGTAGGTCTCGTGTTTTTATTGAGTAATTTTGGGCTCTTTTCATGGTTTTCATGGACAACAATGTGGCCATGGGTTATCATTGTCATTGGTTTGTTCCTATTATTTTACAAAGGTAAATAAAATGGTTAAAAAATCTGAAAAAAAGAGGATAGAAAAAGGAATACATGAAAGAAGAGTGGGAGGTTTCATTCTTTTGATAGTTGGTCTTACTTTTCTTTCATCAACAACTGGGTTTCTTGGTTGGGCATATTCTTGGCCAATAATCCTTATTGGGATTGGAATAGTCTTATTAACAACAAAACCAGAGGAGTGCTGCTAAATGAATAGGGACAAGTTCACAAGTGGATTAATGGGTCTTGTTTTTGGTTCATTGTTTTTCGCAGCTCACGCCAGAATCCTCCCTACTTCGACAATTGTTAGCACTTTTTTTGCCTGGTGGCCAATGTTAATGATAGTTCCAGCAATTGGACTTATCCTATTCCCTAAAGACACAATAATTAAGAAAAAGGAATTAGGAGATCCAAGAAGAGAAGCGGGAATATTTCTTATAATTGTTGGTATCTTGTTCCTTTTGTTCTTCAATGGTTTTGCTATTGAATTTTTAGCATATCCTTTTGTATTTCCAATGATTATGATGCTTTTTGGAGCAATTCAATTAGTCATAGCTGTATTTAATACTGAAGTCAAAATGCTTGAATTTATAATCTTTATATGGCTTGTTGCAACATTCTTTGCTTACTTGCCTACTTTATCCTTCAATGTATTTGTTCCATTTACCCAAGAAAGTGTATACACTAACGACTATGACTTCTCAACAATAAATTCTGCAATAATATCAACTACTTTTGGATCTATTTCAGTTAGACGGGGGGAAGGAAATATTTATTCAGAATATGCTATTAGTGAGCCAAAAATAACCAAAACAGACTCTTCTTTAAGATTTGAATCAACAAGTTCAAATACTACTGTAAAAATGAATAGAAACTATTCACAGTCATCTTTAACACTAAAAAACACTTTTGGGAGTGTAAATGCAGCTTCTCTAATGAATTTTTCAAACACCAAAGTAGATGTTAGTTTTGGATCTGTTAATTTAGTTATTGATCAAAACATAGGGAATATTGATGTTGATGTGACTTTTGGTTCAATTAATATTGTTCTTCCGGAAGATACAGAATATAATATAGTATATAGTACTACGTTTGGATCCTTTTCTGGGTCTGGTTCGTGTTCAATGTTTTGTGATGGAACGCTTCAATCAAGCGAATATATTCAAGGAAATGGATTAAACATAGTGGTTGATACTATTTTTGGATCAATCAATATTGCTAATACTTAGAAGCAAATTCTGCTTTTTTTATTTTAAATATTCCAGAATCATTACTCCATTCTATTTCTGAATCAACTATTTTGATTCTTTTTTTGAAAAAGGGAGTATCTAAAACAGTTGTCTCAATTTCTCCTCCTTCTCCAGCAGGATTTATTTCATATTTTTCCTGCAATCTAATTAATTTTTGAATAATTTCTTCATCTATCTGCTTTCCCAACCAATCTTTATCAAGTTTATATGCAAAAACACCAGAAATAATTGTTTCAAAATCTTTCTCTAATGTTTCCCTTAATATTTCTACTTGATCCATTTTCCACAATGGATTTAGGCATTTTAGTCCCAACTCATCACAAATGTTCTGAATCCGTGAGGATTGATAAACAGATTCAATAGCTCCAGTAACAATTCCTTCTATCTCATATTTTTCCTTTGCTTCACTTATTAATTTCCTCAAATCTTCCAGTTCCTCCTCTTTAACTCCTTGTGTCTCTTTAGTCATCAAAGGAATTTCCATTGCTTTTGATTGGAGTTCAGTTAAGTGAATATTAGGAACATGAAACATGTAAGATTCGGGATTACTAGATATAATTGATATTAAACAAACAACCTCATGTTCTTCCATAACTTTACTTAAAGCAAGTGTAGAATCTTTTCCTCCTGAAAACAAAACCCCTAATTTCATAAAAATAAGGATATCAAATGAATTAAAAGTATATCGATCAGAACAATAATTCAAAAGTATACTTCCCTATGAACAAATCATTATAAGTGTGTTTTTAACATAAATTTCATGCCTGAACTTAATTCATTATTATATAAAGGTGAAGCCAAACTTCCAGATGATTTTGAAGTGACACAACTTACAAAGACTAGTAAAAATCCACCAAATATCCACTTAATCATTCCTCCCAGAGAAGATGGCTTATCTTGGGCCGCAGGTTTAACATTATCAACAGTGAGCAAAAATCCAAAATTTTCTAATCCATTTTATAGTACCAGCGTTTTTGCAGGAACAGAAGAATCAGAAAAAGAACAGTATTTTCTAAATCCAAGTGGTTATATTGAAGATAGAGTTTTTGGAAGAAGGCATATGATTGTAGATGCTTTTGTTGATGCTCCTATGTTATACATTGAGGCAACAAAAAGGTGGTGGGGTAAACTCTTTGAAAAAGTAAATACCTCAAGTGGAATATACTCAGGGGGTCTCGAAAAATCATTAAGAAGAACAGAGGGAAATCATCTTTGTATTGATCTAGGGAAAAAATATGTTGATGGATTCAAATTAGCAGATGAATTTATGATGGAAAATGCTGAAAAAGAGTCCCAAAGACTAAAAAAAGAAGGAAAAAGCACATTCAATATTTATGAGGAATTTAGGAGATTACTCCCCATTGGTTATATTGCCAATGGAGCAATAATTCATACAAACAACAATACTAGGAAAATAGGAACATATTTTTCACAAAGCAAAACAAAAGAAGATGTAAGAGCAAGTAAAGCATTACTAGATTATGTTGAAAAAAGATCTTATCCTTCTAAAAAATGGCTTTTAGATGCTCCAGAATTCAAATACTACAAATTTGATGAAGGAGATATCAAAATGGAAAATCTTGTTGAAATGACAAATGATCCAAGAACAATAAAATCTATCATGGAGTATGTAATATGGCACCAAGCAATTAGAAATAGACAGCAAAAGGTTAGAGATAGACGAGTTACAAATGCTGTTATGTCTTCTCCAGAAATCCATAATAATCCAGAAATTAGGCAGGCATTTTTTGGAATTAGAGAAGAATTAGGGGAGGAAATGTTGGATTTATCTCATGAAAATAAAGAGTATGGAATTTTAGTAGGACAATTAATGGAAGGTTATATTGAATTTCCAACTGAAATTGCAAGAAGAACATTTATCCAAGAAAGGGTTTGTAATGGTGCACAAGGTCCAATGAGGGCCAGAGCGATTAAAATCGAAAAAATTTGGAAAGATACTATATGGAATAAGGATCATGAATCAAATATAGATGAAAAAATCACCAGAAAATGCATAATGTCAGACGAAAAAGGAGAACCAATGTGTCCTGAGTTCACTATTATTAAGGATCCTAAAAAGAGAAAAGAAGAATGGGATAAATGTAGATCCTCTTTAACTGAAAATGCACGGGGCCTTTATGATTTCTATCAAGCAAGATTAGAAGAACTAAGACAAGTGAATTAAATGCTCCTGCCGGGATTTGAACCCGGGTCCCTGGCTCGAGAGGCCAATATCCTTGACCTGACTAGACGACAGAAGCTTAGATCAACCCATTTTTTGAATGTTTAAATGTTTTTCTTCAGATACAGATTTAAATAAAGGGAGCATGAAAGTATCATGAAATCCTCAGAATTAAGAGGTATCGCAGTTATTGTTGGAACTGTAATAGGTGCTGGAACACTCGGGCTTCCTTTTGTTTTTGCTCAAGCAGGATTCTTAACTGGCTTATTTAACTTAGTTTTAGTGTGGATAATGAGTACTTTAGTCATGTTATACACAACTGAAATAGTTCTCAGAACCAAAAAAGCCAAGCAAATGCCAGGAATAGCTGAGATCTACTTGGGAAAGAATGGAAAAACAGCAATGATGATTCTTCAAGTAGTAGGTATTTATGGTGCTTTAATGGCTTATTTGATTGGGGTTGGGGTTTCTTTGGAAAGTATTTTTGGCATAAATCGCATACTTTTCTCAACTATTTTCCTCTCTATCGCAATATTTCCTATCTTTAAAGGCTTGAAAGTCATGGAAAAGCTTGACTTTCTATTTTCACCTGCAAAGTTAGGTATTATTTTGATCTTATGTCTATTTTTACTACCAGGTGTTCAACAAGAAAACCTCTCAGGCTTTGATTTAACCAAATTATTTTATCCTTATGGAGTCCTAATGTTTGCCTTTAGTGGATACACAGTAATACCAAATTTAGAAAGGATTATGTCTAAAAACAAGAAAGGAATGAAAAATGTGATTATTTTGTCAATGTTTATCTGTTTTATCATCTATTTCTTATTCTCTCTGTCATTTGTAGGTAATTTGGGGACTAACATTCAAGGTATGGCTACACAAAACCTAGAGGGAAATATGGGGCTTTTTGGCAGTATTGCGGCTCTATTCTTGCTTGTAACGCCTTTCCTTATCCTGGGGTGGGTGTTAAAAGACATTTTTATGTCAGATTATAGCGTTTCAAGGCCAAAAGCAACTTTCCTGGCTTGTGGAATACCATTTATTTTGATGTTTTTTGCAAGACCTACCTTTAATATGATGTTAGAAATAAGCGGAGGATATGCTGTAAGTCTCACTTATATAATAACAGCTATGATAGTCAAAAAATCCAGACAAAAGTGTGATGACAAACCAGCATTCACAGTCCCATTTGGCAATTGGCCTTTGGCAATATTGATCATCATGGGTTTAACAGGTACAATATACACAACAATGAATTTATTTGGTTTATGGTAATTATTTATGGTAATTATATAGACATTAGCTTATCAAAGATCTCTTGAATTGTTTCAGAAGGCAAAAACATCAACATTACTAACAATTTGAACACATTATCATCTTCTTGACCCATATAATGTACAACTAAACCAGTCAAATCATCTGTGACACCTGGAGGAAGTTCAGACAATAATAATTTGAAAAGATAATCTGCAATAGGTTTTACATCCACATATTGGAACAAAACACCCATCTTTTGAGCCACTTCTAGATATCCTTTTTTCATCTCCTTTGTTTGTCCAAACCATAACTCATGATTTTTTACCTGAATATGGAGAGCTAAAGTAAGTAAAGTCATCAATTTGATCTTGAGTAATTTGAACACATCTATGTTTCTTTCACGTATATTGTTTATTTCCCACTCAAAGAAGAACTCATGTGAATAGAACACATCAAATAGGTTTACAAGGAATTCCATCTCTGGTTTGATCACTCTTTCCTCAGATAGTATGGTCCTAAGAGGTTTTACTATGTCTGCACTGTATATATATTTGGCCTTAGGACTTATGTCATATTTCCTCTCAAACTCTGGTATCCATTCTGATATCCTCAATACACCCATGGCTTTTAGCTTGCTAATTGCTTTGTCGATACGCCCCCTTGCAACGTTCCTTTTCCTATTATAGTAAATTCCCGCCAATCCTAGTTTATGATATGGTCTTAATAGAAGCAAATAGTATATCCTTGCAGCCATCTCATCCTCAAAGAACCCTAATTTATCTCTAGCAATTACAGTTGTTGCACTAACAGGAATTCTCTCTTCAGAAGCATTTTCCACTTCCCAAACAGATCCGTCTTGGAAAAGGACTCTTACGCTCCCATTGAATAGAAAGAACTTCAATTCTGCAGGCTCGAATTCGATTCTTCTGGGGATTTTCATATGTGTTTCAAATGTACATAAAACCCCTAAACTTAAATCTTTTTGGAATAAACAGTTAGGACGATTTTTTGAGGGGTGTTTGGGGGTGAAAATACCCCAAAATAGGCATATTTTAATAGAAAATATGTGTTTTATTGGTAATGGAAGACTTTGTTTTGGGTGTTTTTGACACAGGTAAAACTTGTGACAAATGCGGTGGAGAAATGAAAAGAGCAGGAGAAATTATAATCAGAGGTAAAGCAAAGAAGGTTTGGCGATGTATCAAGTGCCAACACCGTATGAAGGAATAAATAGTATTATTTTTTACTTAATTTCTTTAGAATCTGCATTAATCTCTTTAATCTTGTATCTTCAACCAATCCCTTTTCCAAAATACTATTAACATCTTTAATTAAGGTTTCAAGAGCAGCTTGTCTTTCCCTGTTCTTCTTCATTAACTCATTAAATGTCCTTTCACTAATCATTGCTTCTCTATACTGTTCTTCTAGGATTGAATTAGTTGCTCTTATTGCTTCCAACTCTTCATCAATCATTTTTTTGTATTCTTCTAGTCTCTTATTTTCATTAACTGAAATTGGCCTTCTAGTGGCTCTTTGTTCCACTTCCTGGAGTTCTTCTTTAATCACAGACATATTGTTTCTTAGCGAATCTAGGTCTTGATTAACCAAAAATCCCTCCATCTTGACCTTATACTCGTCCAAAATCTTCATTATTTCCATAGATAAGGCATCAAACTTCTCTACCCTTCCAATTAAGATTGGAAGTTGCTCAAATTTCTTATTTGTCTCTGCATAAATGCTTTCCATTTTATGCATCATTCGATCTATTTTAACTCTTACTTCTTCAACTTGCTGTAACCTTTTTCCAACATCTTTTCCTATTTCTAAAATAGTATGTATATCAGTTACTGCATCAATTGTTTCTTTTGCTTTATTGAATTTTTTTGACAGGTCTTTTATGATTTTCTCATATTCATCTTGTTTGGATTGAATAATTATTATTTCTGACCTCGTCTTTCTTTTGTCCTTTATCATCTTCATTGGTTCCAATTCAGACACAACTTCATTGATTTTCTTTATAGAAATGAGTGCTTCACGTATAATTGTCTCTCTTTCCATGACTAACCCCCTTATCTCTCCAATTCGCTCTGCAAAGCCTTCTATCTTCTCAGTCATCTCTTTATTGGTGTCTTTAAGGATCTTGATCTCTGCCTCCATCTGGATTATTTTAGGACTAGCAGATGTAGGTGCTGGAATAGGGGCTGCAGAAGGAGTAGAAGTGACTGATTTTGGGTCTGAAGGAGTTGTAAGAACAGGAGTTGGAGATACTTCACCACCCGGAACAGCAGGTTTAGATACCAGTTCCTTCTTCTTGGGTTTATCCTCTTTTGAGGGTCCTTCTGGCTTTTTTTCTTGTTTTTTTTCTTTCTCTTTAGGCTCTTGTGTTTTTTCTACCATAGTATCACTTTTTTCTTGTTTTTTTTCTTGGATTTTGGGTTTTTTAGACACAGAGGGTTTCTTGATTGGTATTTCTTGTTTATTATCTTGTGTCTTTTTTTTAGGGAGTTCTTCTTTCTTCTTTGGTTTTGGAGGTTCAATCTGTTTTTCCTGTTTTGTAAGGACTTCCTCTGTTTTTGAAAGGTCTTTTTCTATTTCTCCTGATTCTTCTAGCTCTTCTATATCTTCCAATGCATCAAGTACCTTTTCATACGTGTCCTCATTCATGAATTACCTCATTATTTCTTTTTTTTAGCTGGTTTTTTGGCTTTCTTAGGTTTTTTAATTGGCTTCTTCTTTTTTGACAAAGAATCCCTTATATCTTCTAAAAGCTCTATCATTCTATCTAATTTGTCTTCTCCATCAGTTCCCATTGCTCTCATAATTCTTTCTGAAGGCATCTCGTCTTTTTTTGGACTTATAACAACCCCAGATGATTTAGTTACGGATTTTTCCTCTGTTTTAACTGGTTTTGGAGCATCTTTTGGAGCATCTTTTGATGCTTCAACAGGCTTTGGAGCTTCTCCTGCTTTTGGTTCAGTTGTAACTCCTTCATCTTTTATGTCTAAAGCATCCATAACTTCTTTGTAACTTTCTTTAGATATTATTCCAGCATCCACTTCTTCCTTTAATTCTGTGGTTCCAGAGTCTCCAGAATAGTCTTTTTTTGAGATTTTTTCCTCATATTTCTTAATGTCACTCAATAATTCATTTGGTTTCTTATCTGGTTGCGTTGTTTCTCCTTCTTGTTTTTTTGGTTTCTTAAAAACCCCTTTTGCCTTGTCCGCTATTGATTTGAAATTAACCATTTATTTACACCCCCTCTTTTTTCAAACGTTTATCCACTGAATCTAAATAAGCATTAGCCATATTTAATGATCCTTCCTTAATTCTATCTACTGCAAGGTTCACCTCTATCTCGATGTCATAAGCATCTACACCTTTCTCCTTTAACTTATTTACTCTGGCTCTTACCTCATCCATTCTCTTCTTAACAGAAAAGTAAGTAGTTAATTCTTCATCACTCATTCTTGAAGAATCGTGTAACAAAGGTCTGAATTGGACAAAGTAAGGCTTACCATTGTTGTACTCAGGGTTTTGGAATAAACCAGTACCAATTTCTAACTTAGTTATCATAGATGCATAGTGAGAACCATATTTTTGTTTGACTCTATTAATATCTCCCTCATACTTTGTTCTCAACTGAATTTCTGTTCCAATATTGGCCCTAATAGCTCCTCTAAAGTCCATCAATACCTGTGAGAGCATTACTAGACCAATTCCCCACTTTCTAAACTCTCTAGCTCCTCTTTCTAAGGCTATGTAACCACCCTTTCCACCATACTTTGGCAACAATCTATGGACCTCGTCATATACAATCAAAACCTTGAGTTTCTTTGATTCTGGAAGTGATAATTTGAATATCTGATTGATTGTATTCTGCACAAAGTCATCTAATTTACCTGGAGGTAATTTATTAATTGTAAATACAGTCATTTCTGGTTTTTCCCAGAATTTTCTAATATCAAACTCTTCAAGAATATCGGTGGCTTCAATTAGGTTTACTTTGAATCCAGTTGCATCACTTGGCTTCAATCCAAATGCTGGGAACTTATCAAGCATGTGCTTATCTTTTGAAGGCTTCATGAATCCTGTCCACTGTAGAGTTGGATCAAATACAACTATTGGAACTCCTTGCTTCAACAATTCTTCAGCCAAAACCATTATAGATACTGTCTTTCCTGATCCAGTACCTCCTGCTGCAATTCCGTGCATCATCAATTGATTCATATCTAGATAGGCCTTTCCATCATGTTCAGCTACATTACCCATCCACAACATGCCTTCTCCTGCTTTTGGAACCTTATCCATGTCTATTGGGAAGGAGTACCTAACTTTCTTTTCTCTTCTCTCAGCCCATGAAGCATAGAATTTTCTACCAAACATTATAATAACCACAATTCCGATATAGACCCAAATTGAAGTAAACGCTGTGTACATTAGTTCTAAGAATGGATTTATAAATACAATTTGGAAAGTATCGAGGCTGCTTGCTATTTTTCCACCATAGTGTGCTACTGCTTCTACCACATATGTTCCTCCCACTGTGTCTACAGGAATTTCTTCATCTCTGGATATTTCCATTGTTGTTGTTAATGCACGGGTCTCTTCTGCACTTCTTATGATTTTATTAGTTTCAATTGACTTAACTGTGTAATTAATCCAGACATCTACTTTCTTAGTGTTTCCAAGATTAAATAATTGTGTGGAAAACTTTAATGTTCCTCCTGGCCTTACTTCTGGGGTCAAAACATTGACTTTCACGTCTAATAGGGCTTCTTTAACAGGAACAACTTTTAATGTGGTGGCAATCCTTCTAACTTCTTTATCTAATTGTAATACAATATCTCCTGTATAAATACCAATATTGCTAGTTGGTAAAGTATAATACTTCATTGTTAAGCTTCCACCTTGTTTAGCAGGTACTGAAAAGCTTGGATTTTGGATTTGAATAAATTGCCAAATATCCCCTTCTATATATACATTAACAGCCATAGAATTAGCCTTATTATTTACAATGTCTAATGAAACCACTACTAACTCTCCTAATTCTAGTTCTTTCTCAATTGAATTCTTATCAACAACAGCATTTGCTGGTCTTAAATCATCTGTGTCTATTTGAGATCCGGGAGCTCCTGTTGAAGGTATAAATCCTCCGGCTCCTGTTACTGGTGCTGGTGATGCTGGTGGTGTTTCTCCTCCATCATCATCTCCATCATCATCTCCTCCCCCTCCTCCCCCTCCTCCTTCTCCTCCTCCTATAAATGGACAATCTGTAGGACAATTAGCTGCATTTTCAGCAAACTCTAACTCACATTGCTGATTTCCACATACATATTGAGCAAGAGCATAACCTCCTCCTACTGAAGTGGTTTCAATCCAAACCTTCTTTTTACTGAAGTCTATAAAGCTATTCTCTCTTGTCCAATAATTATTATTACATGTGTTATTTCCAAACAACCAAAATCCAATTCTACATGTATAAACTCCCATAAAAATAATATCAATGTCTGAAGTATCCAAATTAGTGTAATTAAACAATACAGTCACATTTGTGTATAACAATGCAGTTACATTAAATGAAACTGCCTCTATAACACCAGATCCTGTTCCAATTGTTTCCTCATCAGGAAGTCCAACAAGGAAGGGATCAGCGTATCCTTGATCTACATAAATATTATCTAAAATAATCTTTGTTTGTTCTTCTGGAACATACTCAACATCATATGATCTTAATCCAATATATGCTCCAAATTCCCCTGTAGATTCATTTGAAGGCATATAATACATTAAGCTATCTGTTCCATTTCTGTAAATATTTGCATAAGAGTTATTTATTGGTATATTATTATGTTCTATATCCACCATAAATCCTCCAAACCAAGCTGTTTGATCTACTGCATCAAAATAGGCCTCATCATCAACACAATTACCAGAATAATCACATGCTGCAATATACGCAATATATGCTCCATATTGATTTACCCAAGAACCATCTAAATCATATCTAAAGAAGTAAACATTTTCATCATAGCCTTCCTTAGTCATCAATACATTCTGGATTTGTACTGGTTGGGATCCATCAGGTCTTGTTATTGAAACTAGTACATAATCTACCGCTCCAGAATCTGTCACATTTGAAAATATACTTACTGAATCAGACATATTTAATTTATCTGGTATTGCAATTGATTGGATATTTGGATTTTTGTCGTCTTCATAAATAAGGGCTTTTGGTTCTGTATCACTCTTAAAAACTCCATCTGAAACATATTTTACCCTAACCTGTATATCATAAGCTTTATCTAACGCCATATCTGGGGCAGATATAATTATCCTCCATAATTGAGATCCAGACTGATAAGCAGCACCAATCAGTTCGTCTTGTGACAACCATCTATTACCTATTTTTACTGCAAAATCAATGTCTCCTCCGCTTGTTATTGGTGATCCAGCATAATCAATATCAGCATAAAGATAGATTATCTCTGCTTCTGTCACATTAACAACTGGGTTTGTTTCAAGAGGATCAGTGATATTTACTGTTATTGGGATAACTTCCATAATCATTGTTGTGTTTCTGAATGTTGGATATCCTGTGTGATTATATGATGTGAAATTATGTGTGTAATTAGTTCTAACTCCTATTTCTGGAGAATTATAAATCAATTTCATGAGTTCTGAAGTACTGTAATTCAAATAAAGAGTGTCATATTCCGGATAAACATAACTGTTTCCAGTAACGTTCAAATCAAATATGGCCTCCTGAATACCATAATTTGTTATGTTAATATAAGTAAATGTTCCTACATTTCCCTGTGCTACTTTTTGAAGGAGGTAAGTAGAATTATGTTTCCAATTAGGGCTTATTCTCAAATTCAGTAGAGCAGTATCATATGTATTTTCAACTGATTCTGCTTTGATATATCCAATCATTGAATCGAGAGGAGCACCATAAGTCAAATCAAATGACATATTTACTTCGGCCCATTGACTCACATT
This sequence comes from Candidatus Parvarchaeota archaeon, assembly GCA_017608385.1. GTDB lineage: Archaea > Nanobdellota > Nanobdellia > B33-G15 > B33-G15 > JAFCFZ01. The sequence continues at coordinate 3,520 of JAFCFZ010000011.1, read as the reverse complement.
TAATTGGGGTATAAAATCTGGATAAAATTGTATACTAAACTCATCACAAACTTCTCCTACCATACAACTAAATGTTATGTTAGACAGATTTTCTGTTCCTGTTGAATTGATATGGAATGTTATATTCTGTGTCAAATTGGTCAAATAAATATCCATAACACTTTCATAGATTTCAAGGACAGGATATGGTCCTACTGTGATTATTACAGTGATTGTAGAATTTCCTAAACTTCCATTAATATTCATCCAGGCAGGAGTAATATTAACTGTGTAATTGCCCATCGAAGTTCCTGCAGGCACTGTTATCTCAGATGAATTGAGGAACTCGTCATTCTTGTAGAAAATGGAGTAATTGAGCAGACTTGGGGTTGCAGACCAATTTGTTTCAAGTCCAAAAGTCACATTAGTGTAAAATCCCCTTGCATGTCCTGAATTATTAATTGCGAACACTACTGAGACATTTTGGTCATCATAAGCTGAAACTCCTGTAGCTATGATATCGGAGTAGGAGTAAACCTCAATAACAGTAGTGTCCACAACCTCAAATGTTATGTTTTCAGTACATCCAACTAAACTTTCAGTGTCATTGGCACATATCATAAGAGTATAATTTCCCGTTTGGTCGGGTTCAAAAGTGAAATTGTATGGAGCATATCCAAAAGTAGTTATGTTTGGTATTGGATTCATGAAATTCTTAGTTACATTTGCTTGAGTGTCTGTAATATTTACCCATACCTTTCCAATAGCCAAATTTTCATCTACAACAGCTATAATTGTTTGATTATCATATCCTTTTTCAATGAAATAAGAACTAATATTCACTTCAGTAATATTTGGTGCAGGATTAGTTATATTCAGCCACATAGGAATTATTTTTGTTTCAAAAGTACTGTTCTCCTCTACTCTTAACTCAGTATAATAAGCCCCCCTAATAGCAGCTATTGGTACTGTATATGTGGCATTAACGAACCTATTTGCTGTTGGATTTGCTGACAAGAAATCAGGTTTCACATTTGTGATATATTGGGATCCAGCTCCACTTCTAAATACATGGAACCACATCTTAACATTTCCAATATTAGTTATATTCAATTCAGCAAGTTTACCAGAAGTATTTACTGGTAATGTTATATTTCCTAAATCAGTTGGAACAACAGTCCAATTCATATCTAATGGAACAGTTATGTTAAGGAATTGAAAGTTAATACCCGCATTAGTTGAATTAGCTACCATAAAAGTCCAATATGTGTCTGGAGATTGCCCATATGGGATATCTATAATCACATTTGAAGAAAAATTCAATCCAGCATCTAAAGCACCCCATTGCTGTGGCACAAATGTTACGCTACAATAAGGACAATTAACTGATAAATTTCCTCCTTGTAATATTAAATTAATATCTTTAACATAGTCATTACCATATGCTTCAATTGTAATATTTTCAGATGTTGAATTTCCATGCCATATTGTGACACTCACTGGATTCAAAATCCTAATTTCTGGATTCGATGCTACATTAATCCTTGTAAAGTTAGTTGCTCCCCCTATTGTTGCATCTGCATTATCCCATTGTGCATTTCCATCCACCTGGATTAAAAAGTGGGGAGTTCCTTGATAAACAGATATCTTAACAGGCCAATCACAGCTTTGGTTAGGGGACATGTCCCCACAATTATATGAAGTGTCATTAAAGAACACATACCCAGCTGATTCTGAAACATTCAAAATAACATTATAAGCATCTATTTCCCCTGTATTTGTGAAATTAATAACCACATTCACACTTTCATTATAATCTTGAGTCATATTAGGTATTTCAAACCAACTTGGAGTAACTATTGAGTTTCCATATGTTTTACCCCAAACATCAAAACAACCAGCTGAAGTAATATTAGTATTATTTTCGGGTGGTTTGTCAATAGCCCAGTAAGTTACACAATGCTGTCCATCCATGTAGGGGTCATAATTAAACAAGTATGTTCCAGTTCTATTTGCCCATAAATTCCAATCTGTACCATTCCAAACTCCCAAATAACCCATTGTTTTGTTTTCAATGGTTGTGTTTGGTAAAGTTATCATTGCTTTAACAGCATTTGTAACAGGTAGTGCATAATTATCCCAAACAGTTACATTCAATTTGACTTGGTCTTTATTGGCTTCTATTCCTCCTGTTGGAGTTATAAGTGGTTCTTCAAACCATGGATCTCCCTCATCCTTTACCCAAGAAGTCACTAAATCTTCATCTATTCCTGCTGTATAATATTTACCTAAATCATCTGTGATGTTACAAAGGAATGTTGTATTGCCTTTATCTGTCGGAGTCCAATTATACTCAACATATCCTGTTACAGAAGTATTTAGAGTAGCTATGTGATAAATATCTATTACTGTTCTATTATACCACATAATTTGACCTTCATTTGGATCATACATGTAAGTATTAGCAATTGAGTTTATTGTGATCCAAACTTCATCCCAATCAGTTACATAATATGTTTCTATGGCTCTTGCACTTATGTTTTGATAACCTGGAACAGCAGAAATTGGGTTCCAATTAGTACTTACTCCTTCGGCTATCTTTTGACTAAATTGGTCAAACCATTCGACTGTAGCAGAAATTTGGTTACCATTCTCATCTTTAACATCTGCTTGTAAAGATATAGAATCTGCTTTGGAATAAATTTCATCTTGTAATGGGTCTGTGATATTTATATTCAAAACTCCTCTAACTGTTGTGGTTGTTGAATTAGTCACAGAAGGATCTTGTCCTGCTTTTGTTGCATTTACATAAATTGTGTATACTCCAGGGATTATAGTATCATGAGGATTGTAAATTCCAGTACACCATCCTGTTCCATTAGTCGTACAGTTGTAGAAGAAATGACTTGTTTCATTATAGAAGGTAACATTTGCTCCTGAAGCATCACCTACATCTGCATCATTTATATGGACTGTTAAATTCAATTCATAAGGATCATATGAATTATTTCTGTAAACATATGTTCCAGACTTGATTATGTCTGTAATTATCAATGGTCTATCTATCTTGATAATACTAAAATTAGTATTATTAACAGAAGCATAGTAATACTGACCAGGGTCATCTGTCATATTACATGAAACATTGTAGTATGCTGCTGGTTCTGCATCAGTATTCCATGCCCATGTTGCTGTTCCATTTTCATCAGTAGTATCTGAAAATTGGAATACATCATCTTTATAGAAATTAACATCATAGTTTTCAACAAGATTATTAGAATCAACATCCCTCACCTTACATTTGACTGAAATAAGCGTTCCTGCAAGGAAATTAGTATTATTGATTGGGTCTATTTCCCCCATATATGACCAACTGTGAATAAATAACCATACATTTTTGCTTAAAGCAGGGTTATAGTATTGTCTTGATGCAAATGCTTTTATTTGAGTTGCTCCAGATTTATAGTCTCCAGGAACCTGCCATGTAGTGTTATATCCTGTAGCTAACAAATCACTGGTTTCATTATACCAATTAACTGTT
>JAFCFZ010000010.1 GCA_017608385.1 Candidatus Parvarchaeota archaeon | reverse complement strand
AAAACCAATTTAACACAGTCACTTATCAAATTATTATCAACTTTTTTCAAAAAGCTAGCTAAGATGTCTGTCATTTCTAAATTTTTTGTAGTTGACCCTAACTTTTCATACATGTCAACCATTTCACAATAATCCATAATTAGAATTTGCTAGGAGAGTATTTATTTTTTCTGAATTTACTCTCTGACTATTTCTAAAGCTTCTAGATTCTCACCCAACTCATCATCTTTCCGTTTCTTCACTTCTTTCTTCTTAGTTTTTGGTAAAAGTTGTTGTGTTAAATCATTATAACATGCATTGACTAAACAAGCTGGAACTTCTTGTTTTTTTAGTATGGAATAAACCAATAATTGTAGATTAAGACTATCATTTAATATCTCTTCGTTTTTTTTAGAAAGACTAGTCATCCTATAAAGCGAAAGAACGCCAGTTAAACTCTTTCTTAGAGTTTCATTTTCCCCTTCCTCAATTATTTTCGGGAATTTGTTATAGGCTTCTAATATTTGAGGTTTTAACTCTTCATTCTCTAGTCCTTCATATAATCTTAGTCCTGTCATATTTCTTGACGTTGTTTTTGGTTGTTTTTGGTTTTTTAAGCATTGTGAAAATTATATAAAAATAGGATTTAGAATAAGTTGTATGGAAACTAGAGAAGCAATTGAAAACAGAAGAAGTATCAGGATATTTCAACCAAGAAAAGTCCACAAAGACCTAATTGCTAAAATAATTGATTCTGCGAGATGGGCACCAAGTTCAGGTAATATTCAAAATTGGCAATTTCTAATTGTAGAGGATAAAGGGAGAAAATTACAAATATCTGAAGCTGCTTTGGGTCAAACATTCATTGCTCTATCCCCCGTAAATATTATTGTTTGTGTAGATAATGCTAATATGGAAATGTACTACGGGAAGAGAGGAACCGACATGTATTCATATCAAAATTCAGCAGCAGCAATTCAAAATATGTTATTAACCGCCCATTCTTTAGGATTAGGTAGTTGTTGGGTAGGGGCCTTTGATGAAGATGCATTAAAAAGAATATTAAAAATACCTGATGATATTGTCCCTGTTGCCATAATTTCTGTTGGTTATCCAAGTGAACAACCACCAACCCCTTCAAGAAGAAATTTGGATGTTCTTATTTATTCAGAAGAATGGGGAAAAACCTGATTTTCTAAATTTATCAATAATTTGTATCTCTGAAAAATAAGAAAAAAAGAAAGAAAAAAGGTGGGTGGTAGTTAGGGGTGCTCACTTTAACAGACTTATTCCTAACTCTTCGCTCACGAATTTTGCCTGTGGCGAAACTGACTTATGATCCAAAGGACCGAGGACATAAGGTGAATTTACACCAGATATTATTGTCATGACCCTTACTTTTCCGGTCATTCCTTCCTCGATTCTAGCTCCCCAAATTACTTGAGCATCAGGATCTAAGTTTTGAGTCACTAGTTCCCCTATCTTACTAACTTCTTCCAAAGTTAGGTCAGGTCCTCCAGTTATGTGAATCAATGCACCACTTGCTCCATCATAGCTAACATCTAACAATGGATTTTGCAAAGCTTTTTTTACACATTCCTCCACTTTACTTTCAGAATCACTCTCTCCAACACCAATTACACTTACTCCTCCATTTCTCATAATTGCTTTAACATCCGCAAAGTCCAGATTAACTAATGATGGAATAGCTATTGTTTCGACAATTCCCTTAATCATTGTAGAAATCAATTCATTTGCAACTGCAAATGCTTGTTTTATTGGTAAGGATCCAGCAATAGCAACTAGTCTATTGTTATCAATTACAATAACAGTATCACATGAGTTTCTCAATTTCTGTAATCCTATCTCCGCTCTATCAACCCTTGCCTTTTCAATTGCAAAAGGCATTGTCACAACACCAATCACTATGGCTCCCATTTCTTTTGCCATATGAGCAACTACTGGAGAAGCCCCTGTTCCTGTTCCTCCTCCCATCCCTGAACATATGAAAACCATATCAGTGTCTCTAAGAGCTTCCTTTAATTCTTGAGAACTTTCTTGAGCAGCGTTAGCTCCCACTTCTGGGAAACCTCCAGCTCCAAGTCCTCTTGTTAATTCTTTACCAATTAGAATTTTTTGATCTGCAGAACGAGCATCAAGATGTTGTTTATCAGTATTAACAGATAGAACTTCCGCACCCACTATTCCTTTCTGGTATAACCAGTCCACTATGTTGTTTCCAGCGCCACCGGCGCCTACAACTTTTATCTTCGCCTGAGCAGCTAGGCCCGTTTCAAGGTCCCAACCTTGGTTGCTTTGTAAGGCGTTTTTAATGATGAAATCCATTTCCAGGCACCCCCATTTTTTATTTTTTCTCTCCGAAAAGTATTTATTTACGGAGCACGATAATTTCCTCTATAAGAATAACTAGTGTTTGCCCAAACATTACGTTCAAGAAAAATCCGACTAGCCCAAGTCGATACATATGCTATTAAATGTCACAGTCGCCCAAACTGTGTGATTAATTGCCCAATGAAAATACATCTAATTTTATTTATATAATATATTATAAGAGATAATATATCTTCTAAAATATAGAAAAAGGACAGTAGAAAGATTAATAAAGACTATTTTTAGATATTGTCACTAAGGAGTGACTATACTCACTAAGGAGTGACTATAAAATCAAAGAAAAAGTATATAAGTTACTCGCTTAATTATTAACCTATCGGTGATAAAATGGTAATAGACCAAGATTTGATGGCGGAATTGAGAAGGTACTTTGGATTGAATCTTTATGAAGTCAAAATATGGGCCTCTCTTCTGTCAAGAGGAGTTAGTACTGCCGGTGAACTTAGTGAAATAAGCAATGTTCCAAGAAGTAGAGCTTATGATATTCTAGAAAGCCTTGAAAAAAAGGGTTTTGTGATTATGAAACTAGGAAAACCAATAAAGTATATGGCTATACCTCCTGAAGAAGTGGTCGAAAGAGCTAAAAAGCATATGGCTAAAGAAAGCGAGAAGAAAATCGAAAGATTGGACTCTATAAAACAAACAAATCTAATGGGTTCTTTGAATAAAATTTATTCTGAAGGTATCAAACTAATGAAACCTAATGAATATTCAGGAATTGTCAAAGGAAGAAACAATGTATTAAACCATTTGAACAGCATGATCAAAAATGCAAAGAAAGAAGTTCTATTAGTTACAACCGAAAAAGCAATGATTGGTAAAATGAGTAACTTAAAAAAATCAATAATCTCTGCTAAAAAGAGAGGAGTTAAAATCAAAATTGCTGCACCTATTAAGGATACAAAAGATCTTTTAGGAGACTTAAAGAATTATGTTGAATTCAAAAAAACAAAGGAAAGTGCAGGAAGGTTTGTAGTTATTGACAACTCAGATGTTCTAGTGATGTTGAAGGATTTCCAAGAAGTACACCCAAACTATGACACTGGAATTTGGATGAATAGTCCAATGCTAGCAACAAGTTTGAGCAAGACTTTTGGGAAGATTTAGACTTTCAGATTCATTCTGTTGATTGTACTTCCAGAATAGAACCAAGAAAGAAGATCTGTTATTGATTGAGTATTACCAAAAACTTCTGTTTCAGGATAAGCTATATCTCCTAATTCAGCAGCAACAAGTATGGCTGAATCCAAATCTCCTAAATAATCGACTAATCCATCATCATATGCTCTTTTACCCAAAATTATAGTTCCATTACCTGATCTTTCAATAACTTGATCATATGTCATATTTCTATTCTCAGCAATATCTAAAACAACATAAAAATAAGTTGTATTCAAAATATCCATCATATAATTCCTTTCATTTTCTGTCATCTCCCTATACATACTTCCTATATCTTTTTCTTGAGGGTAAGAAAGATTAACATAAGTGATTCCATATTCCTCAAACAAACCAGAATATTCTAAATAAGTAGCAGTAACTCCAATTGACCCAGTTATAGATAAAGGACTTGAAATTATTTTATCACAAGCAGAAGCAATCCAATATGCTCCACTAGCACCAACAGCCCTTATTAAACCAATAATTGGTTTTGAAGAAGCCTTGACTTTATTGACTATCTCTTGTGTAGAAACAACAGATCCTCCTGGAGAATTAATTGAAAGAATGATCGCCTCTACATTTGGATTATTCTCAGCAGACTTAATAAGAGAAATTATTGTATCTGAGCTGATTGAACCTAATGATTGGTATGGACTTATTTCAGAATCAATATTTATTATGGCAATATTAGCTGTTGAGATTTGAAAGAAATTTCCAAGGAAAAAGCCCATTGTTACTCCGATAATAACAAAGGAAATTACATAGCTTATCATTTTTACTTCCTTGTTCATTTTTTATCCTTCTCCATGTTTGAATTTAAAACTTGTGTGTTAGTTATCTTCTCAAAGAATCTTTGATCTGAAACAATCAAAGAGAATACATCAAAAAAGATCAACGGGGGAAAGAGAAATACTATATTTCTTAGGAGTGATTTACCAAAACTAGAAACTCCTTCCACTTTTATCTTGAAAAAGTATTTTCCAGGTGTTTGAGAAAAAACATATTCAAAACTTGATTTGTAAAACATAAAAAATAAGAAGATAATTCCTAACCCTGCGCTTAAACCACTCATGATAATTTCATTAAAGATAATGTCAAGACTTGGTTCATAGATACCCATTGAAAATATGAGTGCTGAAAAATATGGTATGAAAATTACAAAATAGAATATCAAACAGTCCATTAAAAACGCGGCTCCTCTTTTTTGAAGAGAAACCCCAGTAAATCTCATAAAATCATGCCCATCTCAAAATTTATATGTATTTCCCAAGTCTTTGTATTATGAAAAAACCAACCAGATCCTTATCTGGTGTTTCTGTTGTAGCTGTAATGACAAAACCATATCCCTGTCCTCATGGAAAATGTGATTATTGTCCTGGTGGCCCAGATATGGGTTCTCCTCAAAGTTATACTGGTAAAGAACCTGCAGCAAGAAGAGCTGCACTAAATGGATATGATCCATACTTACAAGTAAACAATAGACTCAATCAATACAAAGAAAATGGACATAAACCAGAAAAAATCGAATTAATAGTAATGGGTGGAACTTTTCCTTCTTTTCCCGTTAAATATCAAACATGGTTTGTAAAAAGATGTATTCAGGCAATGAATGAATTTCATGGAAAAGAATCAAAAGGAAACTTAAAACAAATTCAAAAACAAAATGAAACTAGTAAGGTAAAGTGTATTGGAATTACTTTTGAAACAAGACCAGATTGGTGTGGTAAGAAAGAAATCAATAGAATGTTGGAATTTGGAGGAACTAGAATTGAATTAGGTATTCAAACTGTTTATAACAAAGCATTAAAAAAAATATCAAGAGGGCATGGAATAGAAGAAACAAAAAAGGCAACCATTCTAGCAAAAAATGCTGGTTTCAAAATATGTTATCATATGATGCTTGGACTTCCAGGAGTAGATGAAGAAATGGATGTTCAATCATTCATGAAAATATTTGAAGATGAAGAATTAAGACCAGATATGTTAAAGATATATCCTACTCTTGTTATCAAAGGTACTAAATTATACAAAATGTGGAAAAAAGGAAAATATAAACCATTAACATCTGAAAACGCAGTTGAGATAATCAATAGAATTAAACCAATTATTCCTTCTTGGACAAGAATCATGAGGATTCAAAGAGACATTCCAACAAACATGATTGATGCTGGTGTGAAAAATAGTAATTTAAGACAAATGACAAAAGCCAAGTGTAAATGCATTCGTTGTAGAGAAGTTGGATTAAAAGCAAGAGACAAAGTCTTTCCTCAAAAAATTGAAAGAGTCGAAAGAGAATATAGAGCTAATGGGAAAGAAATATTTATTTCATATGAAGACAAAAAAAAGGATATTCTAATTGGACTTGTGAGAATGAGATTTCCAAAAAAGAGTCATAGAAAGGAAATAGACTCAAAAACAGCAATCATAAGAGAATTACATGTTTATGGGCCAACCACACCAATTGGAAAAAAGGGGAAGTGGCAACACAAAGGTTATGGAAAAAAGCTATTGAAAGCTGCTGAAGAAAGAGCAAAAGAAGAAGGAAAAAAGAAGATGGTTATTATTTCTGGTATTGGAGTTAGAGAATATTACAAAAAATATGGGTATAAACAGGAAGGACCATATATGTGTAAGAGACTAAAGTAAAAGATTAATATGCGTATTTTCAAGTCTTATTATGAAAGTTTCTGAAGTTATGAAAAAAAGGGTTTGGATGATCTCAGAAGAAGCTACTGTTAACAAAGCAGTATCTCTAATGGAAAGATACAATTTCAAAGAATTACCAATAATCAGAGGAAATGTGCTCCTTGGAAAAATTAGTTTCTTTGATATTATGGAAAAAGTAAGGATCCAAAAAAATGAAAAAGTTGGAAAATTTGTAAAAAGTTCTCCAACAATATCCAGTAATGATGACATCTTCAAAGCAATAAGTCTAATGATAAATTCTGGTTCTGAATTCATCATAGTTTATGACAACGGTATTGAAGGAGTATTAAGTGATTATGATATTATCAAGAAAATGAGAAATTCCTTCAAAGGAATCTCAGTTAAAGATGTAATGAAAAGAAATATTGCCTTTCTTGGACCTGATGCAAGCATTTCTGAAGCAAAAAATATGATGGAAAGAAAAAGAATTGATAGAGTTCCAATTGTCGAGAAAGGAGAATATTTAGGACAAGTTGTATGGGCTGATATTATCAGATCCATGGGCACTCAAACAAGACCAGATAGAACGGGAGAAAGGATCACTACAACTGGAAAACCTGTATCTGACATCTTAAGAACCGGTGAAAAAATAACAATTAATGATGATCTAAAAAAAGCAGTTGATGTTATGGTCAAAGAACAAATGAGAGGGATGCCTGTTCTAGATGTTGATGGAAATGTTGAAGGAATAATTTTCAGAAGAGATCTTCTTCAATTATTAATACCAGAACAACAAGGAATTGATGTAAATGTTATTGGTAGAATCAAAGATGAGGAAAAACAAATAATTGCAACAGAAGTTTCTAGAAAACTAAAACGGTATAAAAGCATAAATCAAATCAGAGTAAGGGTAAAACAAATCCATGGAAGAAACAAATATGAGATTTATTTCTTCATTCCTAAAAAAACAAAGTCAATAAATGTGAAAAAAACAGGTAAGATGAATCTTGCTCTTACGGAAGCAATTGGAGATATTGAACGGATTTTATCAAAAGAGTAAACCTTAAAACATAATTGATGTCTTTTTCTTTTTACAGTCCCGTAGTCTAGTGGTCAAGGATTCAGGGCTTTGGACCCTGGGACCCAGGTTCGAATCCTGGCGGGACTATTTTCCTAAAAAAGTAAATATGTATCTATTTTTTCTTGGTTGTTTTCTTTTTAGAAATTTTCTTAATTGTTTTCTTCTTGACAGTTTTCTTAGTAGGTTTTTTTGTAGTCTTTTTAGTGGTTTTCTTCTTTGTTTTTTTCTCAGTTTTCTTTTTTTTGTCTGCTTTTCTTTTTGCAGTTTTTTTCTTTTTTTCCTTCTCTTTTGCTATTTCTCTTTGATTTTCTTCCTCAATCCTCGCGTCTGCTAATTCTTTATTTATTTTATTTAACATTTGACTCATGCTTCCTATTTTATCTTCAACTTCTTTCAAAAGAAATGAAGAATCTACATATTGTAAAACTTTAGCACAAGCAGGGCATTGAAAGTTATTTTCTGCTGAGGCTTCAAAATTAAAAACTCTTCCACACTCTTTACACTCAAAGGTTTGATTATCATATAGTTTTAATTTTTGATCTTCCAAATCAATTATTTCTTTTTTAATATTTTTTAGAAGAAGTTCATTTATTCTGTCATTATTAATTTCCCAATAATAGATCCACCACATCTTTTTTGGATCTCTCTTTCTTGAATAAGAAACAATTTTGTATTCATAAAGACTGTAAAGAAGACTTCGAACATAATTCACATCTCTTTCAAATTTTTCCGCAAGAGTGAATTCATCAATATTTCCTAAACTATAGAGAAGCTTAGCTAATTCTAATCCATCTTCTTTTGCGATGGAAAGGATAAGTTCTTCTGCAATATTTGAAAATTCCATATCTATAATATTCCCTCATTAGTTATATAATTACAGAATATAAGGCAAGAATATAGTGAGTATAAGTGCTCCTGTAAAGAAAGTGAATACCCACATTGCGATTCTGTTCCGTCTTGATTCATTTTTTACAATATATGAAAATAAACTATATAAGATTATCCCTCCGTCTAATCCAAAGATAGGTAATAAATTCATAATCCCTATGAAAAAGCCAATCATAGCAACCCACCATAAAAGTCCTCTTTCATATGGATCTGTTCTAAAATGAGGTACTCCAAATAAAACAAGGCCTGTTTGTGATAAAATATTGTTTTCTTTAAAAGTCCAAGATTGTTCACCAATAACACCCAAATAACCCAATGATTCATTCTCGGGTCTTGAAGTAAGGGTCACATTAAATTCTCCTTGATCTGTAATAATGGGAACTGTAGAATTAGGTGCAATATCAACTAAAACTTGTGTAAATGAAGATAAGTTTGTTGTCATTGTTTGATTAACTGAAGTAATTATCATTCCTTGTTCTAAACCAAATTGTTCAGCAGGATAACCTTCTAATAATTCTACTAATTCAACCCCTTGAAATTCATAATTTTGAGCAAGAAGAGGATCCATATACGTCAATAAAGAAAATATCACAAAAGCAAGAACAATATTTGATACAGGTCCTGCTGCAGCTATTCTTATTCTTGTGAGATTACTTGCCTTAAGCATCTTTTTCTCATCGGGCTCTACAAAAGCAATAAAAAATATGAAAAAAAGCCCAAAACCTGCTGTTTTTATTGGAACTTTTTCTGAAATTGCAACAACTCCATGACTAAATTCATGAATTGCTGCAACAATTATTATAGCAATTATTGTGTACCAAAATGGAAAAAATAAAGGAGAACCGGGAATTCTAACTCCTGGGATTACAAAAGCAACAGTTGGTTCTGGATTTGGAATCGTAACTGTATAATACAAATTGAATAGTATTTGGGACATTACAACAAACATAAAGTAAAATGCTATTGGAATTGCAATTGTTGAAAGAATCTTGAAAAAGGTCTTGTGTTTTCCTAATTTCTCCATAAAAGAAATTCCTTTTTTTGATTTAACAGCAATGATAATCTTACTCATAAGAGAAAGCTTTTTTCTATTAAAAAATAGAACAACAGCTAGAATAGCGTAGAATATAATGGCAGATATGATCTCTAAATCCATCTTAAACTCCTTTCTTCACGTCCTTTCTTTTAGGTCTCAGATTTTTTGAATTACATTTTCTGCATTTAATCTTTCCAAGTTTAATTTTTTGAGGATCTGCCTTGATTTTAGACTTACATTTCCTGCAAATGAAAACATTCTTGAAGATTCTTGCTTCCGCCTCTTTGAATCTGGACATAGAATTTCTGTTAACCAGATGATTTATAAGATTTTGGGTTCAAACAGGTTTATTATCCTTCTAATAGCCGCTCTGATCAACCAAATGATATAATCCATACCTGAAACTTCAATATTTACCTTTTTTAATATTGAATCATAAAAAGAAGTACCATATTTATCTAAACAAAGAAATGTAATATTAAGATTATTTTCTCCAGGAAAAAAATATTCTGGTCCTATTTCAAAACTAGTTGTTTTTTGATCAAATACCAAACCTGCCACATCTGTCCTAACATAAATATTTCCTGAGGCACAATTTCCTTTTGATATATTAAATTTTATTTCCTCATTTCCAAATTCTGTCTTTCCAGAGTAAAATAAAGTAATATTGGGGATGTTTGCTCTAACTAACATTCCTATTTTTGACAAACTTAACTCTTGATCATAGAAATCAAATTTTAAATCAAATTCTCCTATTTGATCAACAATCAAAGGAAAATTATACAATCCTTCTCCATTTATTTGGATCTTTCCAATGTAAAAAGTCTGTTTTGAAGAGCTATATGTAGTATTAAGACTTAAATCAAGAATTTTATTTCCAATATTTTTCACTGTAAAAGATAAGTTTATTGTATCACTATAGGAGGGATTTGGATCAAAAACAATGTTGTTTATCTCAAAATTAGGATTAAATGTTTGTCCTTCTGAAAAAGTAGGAAGATAAAATGAAAGGCTTCTTCTTTCTAAACGAGGATCCACATCAATTATTGTATCTATTTTTTCAGTAAAATCTGCATCAATAGTAAGAGGGAGAATGTATGTGTATTCATTTGGAAGATCTATAACATAAATAAGATACTTTTTAGAGGATTTAGAATTGGGAGGAATAAGTAAATAATCTTCATAATTCCCATAAATCATCTCAATTTCTCTAACTCTTATAAATCGAATAGGAACTACCAAATAACTATCATAAGGATTAGTAATATTGTAAGTAATCATAAAATAATCATTATCTGATACAACTAATCTATCAATTGAAAATTCTGCTTCCAAAACTTTATTTTCTTCTTCACATTCTCCATCAGCAAATATGGAAAAGTCCACAGGCCCTAAAACACAACTAGGATCATTGGGGAATGGATTTATAGGTGAAAAACTATTTCCAGAATATCCTGTCCATGTCATTGTTATTGGACTAACATTTCCTTCTAAAGAAAATGTAAGTGGAACATGAGTTGCATCTATTATTCCTAACTCTCCAAATGTCAAATCAACAGGTATCCATGTCCCTGCAAAAAATTCAGCCCATGCATGCATACCATAACCAGCATAAACATCAGAGTAAGCTATACCTGAAATATACCTAGCAGGAATTCCAACACTTCTTGCCATTGAAATAAATAAACTGGTGAATTCATCACAAACTCCCTTTCTTGTTTCAAAAACTTCAGACGCCTTTCCTTTTTCATTTTCATAGAGATTATCATATGCTCTATCATATTCTACATTTTCATGCACCCATTTTGCAATTTTCATGCCTGCTTCTAGAACAGTTTTACTCCCCTCAACAATCAAAGAGGTTCTTTCTTGGATTTCTGGAGTAAAGTCAGCATAATAACTAAAAGCAAGAAATTCATTTGAAAAGGACTGAGGAAATTCAAGAAGATTTTCAAAAGTAAATAACTCTTTTTGGGTTTCAAAAGAACATGAAAGACTCCAAAAATAAGGAGAATAAGGATCGTCCTCTGTCAAAAGAACATAATTTCCAGTATTTGAAATAGAATAAGGTATTTGAGGGTCACAATTTTTTGGGATCATCTGAATCTTTGTTTCAAAAGAAGTTACTTTATCCATAACAAAACTCCCACTCACATTATAATCAAAATTACATATTCCTGCATCTGTTGGAACTAAAGCATTAGTAACTGAAAAAAGAAGCAGAAATGAAAGTAATATCAAATATCTCATGCAAAACTAAAAATTAATTAACTATGATAAACCTTTTGTTAGATTATGTATGACTTTGGTGTTTTTGGAGATTTTCAAATAAATCTCAAAAAATTTGGTTTTGATGGAGGAATATTTTTCAAAAATCCTAAAAAGAGTATAGTTCCAGGAAATTTCCTCAAATCAGACAATCAAACAGAAATAAAAAAGTTCTCAAAAAACAAGGGTTTTCTATTAATTGAGTGTAAAGATTATAAAACAAGAAGATTTGTTGCTGAAAAAGGTCTTGCTGATGGAATTGTAAATGCAGAATTATATGGGACAAGAAACTCAGTAAAGTTTCCAGATTCGGGAATAGATGATAAATTAATGAGATTTATGGCAGAAAACAATGTTTCTTATGTTGTTAATCTAAGAAATATGATAGAAAAAAACAAAACAAGAGAGATAATGTTTAATATTACACTAGCAAAAAAGTTCAAAACACCAATAATAATAATTAGTGGTGCAAAAAAAGAATCCCAAATAAAACACTCTTCAGGCCTAATTTCAGCAGGTGTAGTCTTTGGTTTGAACAAAAAAGAAGCAAAAAAATCATTGTTTTTTGCTCAAAAAAACATTATAAAAAGGTTTAAAAAATGAAGCCAACTCTTAACCAAAAGAGAAGATATATTGTTTTCAATGTATCCCATAGAATTAATGAGGATGAGATGATAAGAGTGATAGATGAAACAGTGTCCAGATTTTCAGGACAATATGGTTCTGCAGAAGCAGGATGTAGGCTTGTTTATTTTAATGGTAATTGGGGAATTATAAGAGCCGGATTAAAACAAGTCGATATGGTAAAAACATCTATGCTTTTTATTGAAAACATTGAAAACAAAGAAGTTAACATAATGCTTCCTTTTGTGGGAGCAACAATAAAGTCAGCAAAAAATTTCATAATCAAAAAGGAGGGCGATACCAATGCCAGCAATGCCAGGTGACTTCATGGGCTATGACAGAGCTATTACTGTGTTTAGTCCTGATGGAAGACTTTTACAAGTAGAATATGCCAGAAAAACAGTTCAGCAAGGAACTCCAGCTATAGGGGTTACTTGTTCAGATGGAATTGTATTGGCTGCCGATAAGAGAATTGTAGAAAAATTGGTAGTTCCAACATCAATTGAAAAAGTAATGCAAATAGATAAACACGTTGGTGTGACAATGTCTGGATTAATATCTGATGGTAGAAATCTTGTTGAAAAGGCCCAAGAAGAGAGCCAAAGACATAAAATGTTATTTGATGAGCCAATTGATATGTTGACTCTAACTAAAATGGTGGGAGATTATAAACAAATGCACACTCAGTATGCAGGGTTAAGACCTTTTGGTGTTAGTTTACTCATAGGCGGTGTTGATGACAAACCAAGATTGTTCGTAACAGAACCAAGTGGTATATTTTTTCAATACAAAGCCACTGCTATTGGAAAAAACGCCGAACTAATCAACAAAATACTTGAAAAAGAATACAAAGATGATATGGATTTAGGAGCAGGAATTAAATTATGTGTTAATTCATTAAAAAAGACCCTTGGATCTAAATTTGAAAAGGAAAGAATTGACATCGCAATTGTACCTCTTAAAACAAAAAAGTTCAAGCGATTAACCCAAGAAGAAATTGATGCATATTTGAAAAAGAGGTAAGTATATGATTTCTATAGAAGACGCAGTGATTGCTAAGATTAGAAAAGAAGGTAAAGAATTTCAAATCTTAGTAGATTGTGAAAAAGCAATGGATCTTCGAAAAGGAGAAGGCATAAATATTTCTGAAATTCTTGCAGTTGAAGAAATCTTCAAAGATGCAAGAAAGGGAGAATCTGCCTCTGGATTAGTCCAAACTTTTGGAACCAAAGACATTAGTGAAATTGCTGAAATAATAATCAAAGAAGGAGAGGTTCAGCTAAACACAAAATATAGAAAAAAATTGACAGAAGAAAAGCAAAAACAAGTCATATCAAAAATATCAGCTTATGCAATGGATCCTAGGACTAAAAATCCTATTCCTGAAAAAAGAATTGAATTAGCATTAGAACAAATCAAATTCAATTTTGATCCTTTCAAAAGCGCTGAAGAACAAGTAAAAGAATTAATAGAATCTTTAAAACCTGTTCTTCCAATCAGTATGGATACTCAAATAATACAAATAGTTTTTCCAGCTCAATATGCACCAAAAGCATATGGAGTTATTTCAAAATTTGGGAAAATGAAAAAAGACATGTGGCTAAACAATGGCTCATGGCTTTGTGAAATTGAAGTTCCAGCAGGAATAAGAGAAAAGCTTTTATCCGAAGCTAATTCCTTAACCCAAGGAACTGCAGATATAAAAATTGTAGGTGATAAAAATGAGTGATACAAAAGATATAGTTGTTCCCGGAGAAGTTATAGGGAAAGGGATAGACATCATTCCTGGTTCGGGAGTTATAAGAGAAGGAGAAGAATTAATTTCAACTTTAGTAGGGTTAAAAAATGTTAGTGGTAGAGCACTAAGAGTAATCCCTTTTGGTGGAGTCTATATTCCTAGAGAAGGAGACACAATAATTGGAGAGATAGAAGATGTTAGTTTCTCCTCTTGGCATGTGAACATTGGAGGACCTTATTCAGCAACCATCACTGTTAGTGAAGCTGTAGGAGAATATATAGATCTTCAAAAAACAGATATTAGCAAATATTACAAAATAGGAGATAAAGTTATTGCTAAGATAAAGGACATCAGCACTTCTAAGAGTATTTTACTCACAATGAGAGGACCAGGATTAAGAAAATTGGAAGAAGGTTACATAACTAGTATCTCACCTTCTAAGGTTCCAAGATTAATTGGAAAGAATGGTAGCATGATAACTTCAATAAAAGAAGCTACAAACACAACAATTACTGTTGGACAAAATGGTTTGGTCTGGATAAGAGGAAAAGAAAGAGAAGATGAAATCAAAGCAGCCGAAGCTGTTGCAATGGTTAACAAAGACTCCCATACGCATGGGTTGACTGAAAAGATTAATGAAATGTTAGGTGATAAAAATGTACAAAAAAAGATTTGATAATAGAAAATTTGATGAATCAAGACCTATTGAAGCAACCATTTCTGTTGTAGAAAACGCAACAGGATCTGCACACTTTTCTTTAGGTAATACAAAAGTGATTGCAGCTATTGAAGGTCCAAAAACACTTCATCCAAGGAGAATTCAAGACCCAGAAAGAGGTCTCGTAAGATGTACTTATGATATGATGAGTTTTTCTGTGGATGACAGAAAAAGACCTGGTCCTTCAAGAAGAGAAATAGAAATAGGTCTAGTAATGAAAAATGCATTACAGCCTTTTGTCTTGATTAAGGAATTCCCTAAAACAGTTGTAGATGTCTACACTGAAGTCTATCAAGCAGATGCAGGAACAAGATGCGCAAGTATTTGTGCTGCTTCACTTGCTTTAGCAGACGCAGGAGTTCCAATGAGAGATTTGGTGGCTTCTGTTTCAGTTGGGAAAGTAGGAGATAAAATTGTCCTAGACCTAACTAAAAAAGAAGAAGATTATGAAGAAGGAGCTACGGATATACCAATTTCAATGTCTGGAAGAACTAAGGAAATCAGCCACCTCCAACTAGATGGTTGCATAACTTTAGATGAATTCAAAAAAGCATTGGATGTAGGTGAGAAAGGATGTCAAGAAATCTATGAACTCCAAAAAAAGGTTTTGAAAGAAAAATATGGAGGAGTTTAAATGGGAATCAAAATAAGGGGCATATATTCAACTGCCCTCACCCAAGTATTAATGGATTCTGGATTTGACATAGCTTCGCCTTTAGAAGATATAAATAAAAAAATGAAAGTAGCAAAAAAAATAATGGTAAACAATCTAATTTATGATAAAGAGGACATGGATGGTATAATTCTTCATGGAAGAGACAGTGAAAAAATAATCCAATCTCTTGAGAAAAAAATAGGAGAGTTTGTAACCAAAAAAGTAGAAACGGGTGATATCTTCAGAGGAATCATTAAAAAAGTTAATATGGACAACAAGGAGATAATAGTAGATATTGGCAAAGAAAAAGACGGAATTCTCTCATTAAGAGAATATTGGGGTTTTCTTAGGGAAGGTCAACCTATCTTAGTCCAAACAAAAGGAAAGAATAAGGAACATTATTTGCTTTCTTGTCATTTAAGATTTTTTGGAGAAAATTTAGTTCTAATCAAAGGAGGTTTCACAAAATCTAGTAAGCACATCAAAAACAAAGATGAAATGGATAGATTAATGGAATTAAGTAAAGATGCAAAATTAAAGGGATGGGGAATCCTTTGGAAATCTCTTGCAGAAGGAAAAACTAGTAAGGAATTAAAAGAAGAGATTAGCTTGCTTCTTAGTGAAGAAGAAAATATCAAAACCTTATTTGAAAAAGAAAACAAACCAGAAATTCTTAAACAGGGTTTCTCCATTTATTTCCTAGATTTCCCAAAAAACATTAAGGAGAAATTAGATGATGTAAGAAACAATATCTCTCCTACAGTTAAGGGACATCATTTTCTGAAGTCTGGTGGGTTAACTATGTTAGCTGACTTAGCTGATAAAATGGTGGAAGAATATGGAAATGAAAAGGTTGGAGTTTATATAAAAGACATTTTTATGAAAAACATAAGCAAAGGTTCTTTCTATAAAATAATTCACAAAAAACCAAGCGGAGAAAATATAGTGATGTTTGGTAAAATCAAAGAAGTAGGAGAAGAATTAAAGGTTTATAGAAGATTGAGATATGGTGGAGAACTTGATGGCTTAGGAGTAAGAATTAATGATGGGGATTACGCAATAAGCACAATAAAAAGTAATAACTCATTTATCAAACATGAGTATTTCACTAGAGACGACAAACCAATAGGAAAGTATTTCTCAATTAACACACCAATTGAAATGTTTCCAAAGATAGCTCGCTATCTTGATTTAGAAGTGGATGTGGTTGAGAAAGATGGAATTAGGAAGATAATAGCCATTGAAAAACTCAATGAGTCTAACATTCCAAAAAAATTAAAAGAAATGGCAATGGAAACTGCCAAAATGATAGAAAAAGGTGATATAGATGGATAAAAATTTAAGAAAATTTGTATTAGAACTCGCCAGCAAAAATCTGAGAGAAGATAAAAGAAAATTGGATGAGTTAAGAAATATTGAGATAATCACAGGAATATCTAACAAAGCAGAAGGGTCTGCAAGAGTAAAAATAGGTAAAACAGATGTAATGGTAGGTGTCAAAATGTCTGTTGGTTCTCCTTTTTCAGACAAACCAAAATCTGGGGTTCTCATGACAGGAGCTGAATTTCTCCCCATGGCTAGTCCAGAATTTGAATCAGGGCCTCCTAGAGCAAATGCAATCGAACTCGCAAGAGTTGTTGATAGGGGAATTAGAGAATCAAAAATGATAGACCTTGAAAAACTTTATATTGAAGAAGATAAAGTTTGGATGGTTTTTGTAGATGTATACATCATGAACCATGATGGAAATTTAATAGATGCTGCTGCTCTTGGAGCAATAGCTGCATTGAAGAGTGCAAAAATGCCGGGATACAAAGACGGGAAACCTGACTATGAAACTAGAACTAACGCACTACCAGTGAAATTAACTCCAACAACTACGACAGTTTCAAAAATTGGAAATCATTTCTTTGTTGACACAAATCAAAACGAAGAAAAGATAGTAGAAACTAAATTGGTTGTAACAGTTGATGACAAGAACATATATGCTATGCAAAAATCAGGCGAAGGAACATTGAAAAAAGAACAAATAATTGAAATGACAGAAATGGCCTTCAAAAAGAGAAAGGAATTGCTAAAGGTGTTGAAATGAAATACACAAAATATGAGTTAGCAAGAATATTAGGAGCAAGAGCACTTCAATTAGCGATGGGTGCACCCCTCTTAGTAAAAAGGCCAAAAAAATTGTTCGACACAATTGAAATTGCTCAGCTTGAACTGGATAAAGGAGTAATCCCTATAACAATCAAGCACAAATAATTTCTTTTTTATTTCAATATTCTCATCAATTCATTTACTTTTGCAGTTCTTTCTCCAGAAGTTAAACCTATCTTCATAAAAGGAATTCCCAAACCTATACACAAATGAGATAAAATATTGTCTTCTGTTTCTCTAGATCTATGAGATATCACTGGAGTCATTTTCATTTTTTTAAGAGCCTCAATAAACTTGATAGTTCCACCTAAAGATCCTATTTGATTTGGTTTAACAATAGCTGAATTAGCAACAGGCCTTAATCTAGAAACATTTGTTGAGAATATATCATCTCCACAAATCATTGTTCTTGTTTTTTTTGTAAGTTTTTTGAACCCCTCATAATCATTTTCTTCTAATGGGTCCTCTACATATGTCAACTTATTATCTCTAACTATTCTTCTAACATAATCAATCATTTCCTCTTGATTAAACACATATTTGTGAAAATCATAACCCTTGTATTCTTTAGAATAAAAACTAGTTGAAGCAATATCAACTCCCAAATCTAAATTAAATCCTCCTTCGTCTATCTCTTGCCTTAACAGGTCAAGTGCTTGATTGTCATCTAATTTAGTGACCCATCCTCCTTCCATCCCTCTAGAATTCATAAAAAATGGATCCTTTTTCTCTAAAACTTCCCCTAATCTAAAGAAAAATTCAGAAGACTCCCAAACACCTTTATCAAAATTCTTATGTTTTGGAATTATCAACATTTCTTGAATCATTGGACCCTTTGCATGTCTTCCTCCTTCTATCACTTTAAAGAGAGGTCTTGGTTGTTTTTTCTTCCCAAGTAATTGATAAACCTCTTTTCCTTTTGAATTGGATAAAGATTTTAACAATGAATAAGAAAATGCAAGAATGGTATTGCCTCCATATTTTTTAGGGTCTAATTTTTCTTCAAAATTAACAATATCCTGAATCGAATTAAAATTCTTTTTCTTTGCTAATTTCGTTATTGATTCAAATTTCTTCAACATTTGGTTAATTGGTATTTGAGCTGCCTCATATTGACTCTTACTAGTACCAGTAGGAACAGAACTTCTATTCCCATTAATTTCAACTTCTATAGTTGGTTTAGAAATAGAATCTAGGATTTTTCTTGCTGAAGCGCTTAGAACCTTCATACCTTATCAAAAAGTCAGCAAATTAATAAATGATTCGAAAGAAGGAAAAGATTTAAAACACTTGTTTATGTTTTCTAGGACATGCCTAAAAAGCTATTGGTACCAATGGAACAATACCTTTCCTCAGGGATAAGGATAGGTTCAAAGTTCAAAACAAAGTTTATGGAAGATTATATTTACAAGATTAGACCTGATGGTCTTGCCCTATTTGATGCAAATAGAATAGACGAGAGATTAGTTATTGCAGCTAAGTTTATGTCAAGATTTGAACCAGAAAAAATTATCTTTGTTAGTAGGAGAGAAGCTGGCATAAATCCATTAAAGGCTCTAAAAGAATCAACAGGAATATTTGCAGTTTCAGGAAGATATTTACCAGGAACTTTAACCAATGTTTCAAACGAATTTTTCCAAGAATCAAAATTAATGATTGTTTGTGATCCTTGGACTGATAAAAATGCTGTAGAAGATGCTCTTAAAATGGGAATACCGATAATGGGTATTTGTGACACAAATAACACTAAAAATAACATGGATCTCATAATCCCAAGCAATAACAAAGGAAGAAAGGCGTTAGGAACAATAATTTGGATCTTAGCTAGAGAATATTTGAAAGCAAGAGGAGAAATCAAAAAAGACGAAGATTTCAAGTATTCCGTCGAAGATTTCATTGGAAAACAATAAAGTATTTCTAGGGTAAATATAAATTTCATGCATGAGATATCCAGTTGTTGCAGGATCTTTTTATTCTTCATCTAGAGCTAAGTTGGAAAAAGAAATTAAATCTAATACTAAAAGAGTAACCAGAAAGAATTTTTCACATGGATTAGTTCCTCATGCAGGATATGTTTATTCTGGAGATTGTTTAAAGGAAGTATATTCTAATCTAAAAAAACCAGACACCTTCATAATATTAGGTCCAAATCACTCAAGCAAGGGTAGTGATGTTGCTATAGATAATAGACCTTGGTTAACTCCTTTTGGAGCAATAGAGATTGATCTAGGTATTGTAGGAGAACTTAATGAAAAAATACCTTTTGATCTAAGTGTTCATGATAATGAATATTCAATAGAGGTTCAGCTTCCCTTTATCAAGTCTTTATTCCCTAAAGCAGAGTTTGTACCAATTTGTATCAAAAGATGTGATCCTTCTCTATTAGGAGAGTTCATAAAAGAAGTGATAAACAGATCAAACAAAAAAATAAGTGTGCTAGCTAGTTCTGATTTATCCCATTATGGAAAAACATACAACTTTACTCCTTTTGATAACACTAAATCTATTGAAATTGATAAGAAAATCCTAAAAAGTGTTGCTGATCTTGACTTTTTTGCATTTCAAGAATTATCTAATAAAACCAACATATGTGGCAAATATTCAATAATGACTTTGATGCAAATCATGAAAGAAAAGGGTAAAGTATTAAAGTATTGTAACAGCAGTCTCATTAGTGGTGACAAAAAAAACTTTGTCGGATATGGGAGCGTTGTTTTCAAATGAAAAAGATCGATATACCTGAAGAATTTCTCCAAGAACCAGAAATGGAAGATTATGAAGAATTTGATAATTTTGAGGATATGGAAATCAATGAAAAAGACGTTGAAAAAGAAATAAAATACTATATTGGTTAGAATTTCTATGCTTGTTAAAACTAAAAACAAGAAATTTGAAGCTAGAACTTTTGATGGTTTGTCAGTTTATATGGGATTAAGATTTAGAAAACCTGAACCAGCTATTTTATTTGGAAAAGGAAAGAGAGTTGATATTGACATGTTCTTTTGTTTTTGGCCCCTTGAAATTTATTGGATAAAAAATAATATAATCCAAAAAAAGATCTTAGCTAAACCTTTTAGAATATATGGTGGGGTTAAGGCAGATCATATATTAGAAACTCCTGTTGGATTTGTAAAATTAAAAGAGGGAGACAAAATAGAAATTAAATAATCTCTGTTCCTTTTGCTCCCTTATTTTTCAGAATTTTTTCAATTCTTTTTGGAAATCTTCCATTGATTATCCATCCCTGAACAGAATAATTCTTAATCTCCTTCAATTTTCCTAACATTCCTCCAGTTACATCTCCTGTTTCTTTTGCAAAAGATAAATCACTGAATGTACTAAATTGTTTCAGTAATTTATTATCCTTTAAAACTCCATCAACATCCACAAGAAAAATTCCTTGGTTTATCTTGAATTTTGTAAATAAGTATCCTAATATTTGATCTCCAGACAATATTGAAAATTTTTTAGCTCTATCAAAAACAACGTCCCCATACAAAACAGGAGTGACCCCTAATTCAAGACATCCTCTAATTGGTTCTGTATTTGCAGAAACAATTCTTCCTTCTGAACAAACAAAAATCGCGGAAGATTGCATTGAAATTGCATTTATTCCCGCTTTATTCAATTCAGAAACAACATTAGAATTTAGTCTTTCCATATCAGATCTAATTTCCAAAAGACCAGGTATTTGTTCTTCTCCTAAAAACCCTTCATGAATTTTATATTCTTTAGCAAGAGTATGACCAAAAGATCCAGCTCCATGAATTATAACCATCTTTTCATCACTTTTTGAAAGAGCCTTGCATATTTCAGACAAGGTCTTAGTATCAATTACTCTGTCCTTATCTTTTGGGGCAATTAAACCTCCCCCTATTTTTATGATCTTCATATGATTAAAGTTAAAAAACATGTTTTATAACCATTTTTATGGTCCAAGAGATAAAAAAAGCAATTATTAAAAATTCTGGAGAAAAAACAGCCTTGTTCTTTTCAGGAGGATTAGATTCCTCAATCATTGCTAAAATATTAAAGGATAATAACGAAGAGTTCAAATGTTTCACAACTGGAATTTCTGAATCTAAAGATATAGAATGGGCTAAAATTGCCGCTGAAAAAATGGATTTAGATTTAGAAATTATCAAGATAAAAGATTATGAAAAATATCTAGACAAAGTTATGAAAGAATTCAATTTTACTAATTCAATTGATTTAAGCATCTCAATTCCATTTTTCATTGCATGTGAAAGAGCATCAAAATATTCAAGTGTAGGCATTACTGGTTTAGGTGCTGATGAAATATTTGCGGGTTATGGAAGTCATAGAAAAGCTTATCCAAATTTCAAAAAGGTTCAAGAAGAATGCGAAAACAGACTAGAAATTGTAAAAAATGATTTGAAAAGAGATAATCAAATTTCCTCTTATTTTGGAATGAAATTAAGAACTCCTTTTTTAGATAGAGATGTTGTTCAAAAAGCAATGAGTATTTCTCCTCAAAAAAAAATAAATGAAACAACGAATAAAATAATCTTGAGGGACTTTGCTAAAGAAATAGGAGTACCAAAAGAAATATCTGAAAGAAAGAAAACAGCATTCCAATATGGATCTAATTCATTAAAAGAACTAAAAAAATTAGTAAAAAAAAGGGGTTTCAAAACAATAAATGGGTTTTTACAAAGTTTTAAAAAACAGAAAAATCCAATCAAATTGAGGTATTAGCAAATTGGACGAAGAACCTGATCCGAATTTACAAAAAATTCTTGAAAAGATAAAGTTAGATTCACTAGGTGATAAAATAACTTCTAAAGCACTTTATTGTCTTGATTTTTTAATGGAAATGAAAGATGATCAAAGATTAGTAATGGGAAGAGAATTATGTGTTTTATCTAAAGAGTTAGGTAAGGAATACGAAAAAAAATCAAGAAAGGACAAGAACCCAAAAGAAGCAAAAAAGCTTCAGGGATACAATCAATTAATCGCTCCTTTTATTGCAAAGTATCATAATGGTTCTCCGAGAGAGGTATAGGAAATAATATAAGATACTACCTTTTTGTTGATTTTTATGAAAGTATGGGCAGTAAGTGGATATTCTGAAATTGGAAGAAATATGACAGCATTAGAAATTGGTGATGATGTTATTATTCTTGACATGGGTATTTGGGTTGAAAAAGTTGCAGCACATGAAGAAGGAGATGCAATGAGTCTTCCATTGAAAAGATTATATCAAATGGATGTTATTCCAGAAGATGAATTATTTAGAAAAGAAATGGGTAAAAAAGTAAAAGCAATAATCATTTCTCACGCACACTTAGACCATTCTGCTGCTGTTCCTGTTCTTGCTTCCAAATATAAGTGTCCTGTTATTGGAACTCCATTCACAATAGAAGTTATTAGAAATCTGATAAATGATCAAAAAAAAGCTTTTCCAAATAAATTGGTGAAATTAAAAACAGGAAATATGTATAAAATCAGTAAAGATCTTTCAATTGAATTTATTCATACAACTCATTCAACACCTCAAACAGCTATGATAGCTATCCATTCAAAAGAAGGGATTGTTCTCTATGCTTGTGATTGGAAATATGATGCTACACCTTTATTGGGTCCCCCGATAGATATTGAAAGATTAAGAGTTTTAGGGGAAGAGGGAATCAAAGCTTTTTTCACAGACACTGTGAGAATTGATAGAGAAAAAAAGTCTTTTAGTGAAACTGTAGAAAGAGCAATGCTTAGAGAAGTTTTGATGAATACTGAAACGAAAAATAAGTTAATTCTTGTCACAACTTTTGCAAGCCATATTTCTAGAATTAATACTGTCATGGAAATTGCCAAAGAAATGAAAAGAAAAGTGATTATTCTTGGGAGAAGTATGAAAAATTACATAGGGGCTGCAGAAAGAGTTAATATAACTAACATAAGTAAACGTTCGGTTGTTGCAGGCTATAGAGGAGATATTCAAAAAGCCTTAGAAAGAATAATGAAGGAGGGAAAAGATAAGTTTATCATAATATCTACGGGTAACCAAGGAGAACCTAATTCTGTTCTTTCCAAAATGATGAATGGATTTTATCCATATGTTTTTTCAAAGGATGATATAGTTGTTTTTGCAACTGAAACTATCCCTTCTCCAGTTAATATGGCTAATCGTGCTGAAATTGAAAGAAAATTAAAATCAAAAAACATAAGGATTTTCAAAGATGTGCATGTATCTGGTCACGCAGCAAGAGAAGATCATAGAGATTTGTTAAAAATACTTAAACCAGAACATTTTATTCCAACCCATGGGACAATTGAAAAAATTGCTTCCGCTATTAGTCTTGCTAGTGAGGAAGGATATATTTTAGGAAAGAATGCCCATATGCTTCAAAACGGTCAAAAACTAGAAATATAATAAAACTTTATAATTCTCTTTTAACTTGTTTCTTCTATGGATATTATTTTAAAATGGACTTTAAAGAATGCTATAGATCATAAGGGGATAGCAGTTTTGAAAGCAGTAATCCCAAAAGTAATTGGAGAAAAACCTTCACTTAGAAAAAATATGAAAAAACTTGTCAGAGATATTTCTGAAACTGTAAAAAAAGTAAATAAAATAGGTTTGGAACAACAAATAAAGGAATTAAAAAAGATAGAACCTAAATTACTTGAAAAAAAAGAAGAGAAGGGATTAACAGATTTACCAAATGTAAAGGGGAAGGTTATTATGAGAATGGCCCCGTATCCTTCAGGCCCACTTCATATTGGAAATGCAAGAATGGTAATACTAAATGATGAATATGTGAGGAAATATGGAGGAAAATTAATATTAGTTATTGATGACACTATTGGATCAAAAGACAAAATCCCTATTCTAAAAGCAAATGATATGATCACAGATGGATTAAATTGGTTAGGAGTCAAATATTCTGAAGTAATATTCAAATCAGACAGAATGAAATTATTCTACAAAAAAGCTGAGGATATGATCAATAAGGGGTTTGCTTATGTTTGTGAGTGTAAATCTGGAGAATTAAGAAAAAATAGAGAGGATAAGATTGAATGTTCTCACAGAAATCAAAATATTAAAACAAATCTAAAAAAATGGAAAAAAATGTTGAAAGGAGACTACAAAACAGGAGAAGTAATAGTCCGATTAAAAACAGACATGAAACACAAAGATCCTGCTTTTAGAGATAGAGTTTTGTTAAGATTATCAAATAGAAAACATCCAAAGGTAGGAAATAAATATCATGTGTGGCCAATGCTTGAGTTTTCTTGGGCAGTTGATGATCATGAATTAAAAATCACTCATGTTTTGAGAGGGAAAGATTTGATCATTGAAGATAATATGGAAAATTATATTTGGGATTTATATAAAATAAAGAAAAGACCAGTATTCATTCATTATGGTCTTCTAAGCATTGACACTGGTTTTCCACTAAGCAAAACTAAATCCAGAAAGATGATAGAAGAGGGGGAATATTCTGGGTGGGATGATCCAAGAACATGGAGCCTTCAAAGTTTAAGAAGAAGAGGAATCAAACCAAAAGCAATAAGAGAATTCATTAGATCTATGGGCATGAGTTTAGCAGATGTTAATATACCAGTAGAAATTCTTCATGCTAAAAATAGAGAATTAATTGATCAAGAAGCAAATAGATTCTTCTTCATAAAAGATCCAATTAAAATTAATGTTTTAAATTCTCCAGAAAATTTAATTGCTAATGTTCCGATCCATCCAGATAAAGATGGATCTAGAAAATTCAAGTTTGGAAAGAAATTAACTGTTTTAATTGAGGAAAGGGATTTAGCCACATTGAAAAAACAAGGAACTGTAAGAATGAAAGATTTAGCTAATATACTTTATGAAAAAAAATCAGTTCATTATTCCAAAGATCAGGACACTGTTTATAAAATCCAAAAAATACATTGGCTTCCTGAAAAAGAAAATGTAGATGTTCATATTTTAATGCCAGATGGAGAATGGATAAAGGGAATTGCTAAAAAATCTTGTTTAAATCTCAAAAAAGATAAAATCATCCAATTTGAAAGATTTGGTTTTTGTAGAGTTGACTCTAAAAACCCATTAAAATTAATTTATGCCCACAGATAAAACATTAAAAGCAGACACAACCTTATTCTTTTTATGAAAATATTAGCAGCATCAGACATTCACGGTGATTTAGATCTTGTGAAAAAACTTGCAAACAAGGCAAAAAAAGCAGATATGGTTGTTTTGTGTGGAGATTTAACTTTTGCTGAATCAAGTTTGGAAGGATTAATAGGTCCATTCAAAGAAACTGGAAAAAAGATTTTGATAGTTCCTGGAAATCATGAGAGTACTGCTTCTATAGATTTCCTTGCTGGATTATATTCTCCAGGAGTTTACAATATCCATGGCACTGGTGTTGTTGTTGACAAAGTGGGTCTTTTTGGATGTGGGTTGAGTGATATTGGTCTTTTTAGTCTGAGTGAAGAAGAAATTGAGAATACATTATCAAAGGCCCATAATTTTGTAAAAAAGGCTAAAAAAAAGATAATGGTTACGCACACACCCCCTTATGACACTAATTTAGATGAACTGGGTTGGACAAAAGCAGGATCAATAAGTATCAGAAAAATGATTGAGAGAATTCAACCAGACTTTTGTTTATGTGGACACATCCATGAAACTTTTGGTTTTGAAGATAAAATAGGTAAAACAAAAATAATCAATGTTGGAAGAACGGGAAAAATGATAAAGATTTGATCAAGGAAAGGTTTTAAAAAGAATACAAAGTGTTTAATTTCAACGAACTGATGATAAGAGGTGATGAATTTGAGTTATGTAAAATTTCAAATAACAAAAGAGCTTGCAGAAAGGATATATGATCTTGTAGAAACTGCAAAAAATAGTGGAAAAATAAGAAAGGGAACTAATGAAGTTACAAAATCAATCGAAAGGTCTAATGCTAAACTAGTCATCATGGCTGAAGATGTAACTCCTCCAGAAATTCTAATGCATATACCTGCTTTATGTGAAGAGAGAAAGATAGTATATGTATATATTCCAAGCAAA
>JAFCFZ010000029.1 GCA_017608385.1 Candidatus Parvarchaeota archaeon | reverse complement strand
ACATGCTTTTATGGTCTCGGAAGTCACCGGAACATAAGTTACTATCATCCAAATTATCAGTATAGTATATAGTACAAAGAAAAAGAAAACAACTTTGTAAAGTAATTTCATGAGGTATCTAACATTAACTGAGTTTAATTATTTTTTCATAAAAATAATGGATTGATCACAACTGCTTCTAAATCAATTAATGTTGTTGTTAAATCAAATTTTTTATCAAATTCTTTTAGAAATGACATAAACTGACTAACTTCAAGATTTCCATAACTATTGGAAGAATTTTGACCTATTTTATATTCTATTGAATATTTTTTATGTAGTTGAACAAAATCTTCTTTTTTTTCAAACGATTCTGCTCTTCTTATTACAAATTTTATTTTTTCCTTTCCAAGTGTTTCTGCAATTTTTTGAATTTTGTCAAACATCTCATCCACCATGAATTTCTTTTATTTTTTCTAAGCTATCTGCTTCTTCTGGTTTTTTATCATCTCTTATTCTTATAAGCCTTGGGAATCTCAATGCAAATTTAGATTCATATGTGGGACTTTTTTGAATTTCTTGATAACCTATTTCTACAACGGTTTCTGGTTTTACTGTGACTTTCCTGCCTTTTTCAGATATAATCAATGGTTTTAATCTCTCAGTTATTTCCTCAAACTGTTTATCTGTTAATCCTGTTGCCATTTTACCAATTGTGAGAAATTTATCATTAACCTTGTCATAACAAGCAAGTAAAAAAGAAGACAACCAATTAGCTCTTTTTCCTTCTCCCCATTCAGATCCTACAATAACTAAATCTACTGGATCTATTTCTGGTTTTAACTTAACCATATATCCTACTCTTGAACCAGGCTTATATTCTGCCTCAAGATTCTTCATCATTATTCCTTCTTCCCCTTGTTTGAGTCCTTTTTCATAAAATTTCTCAGCTTCCTCTAGATCAGATGTAATTAGTTGTTCTGTCAAAACAATCGACCTCTTTTTTTGTTCAACAATCTCTTCTAAGAGTTCTCTTCTTTTAGCAAAGGGAAGAGACATTGTTTCTTTCCCATCTAAGAATATTATATCAAATACTTTTGTTTCAATAGGAATTTGCTTTGCCATTTCCTCAATACCATATTTCCTCTTTATCCTTCTCGATATCTTTTGAAAGGGGATATGTTCTCCTTTTGGACCATATCCAACAGCTTCTCCTTCTAAAACACATTGTTCACATTTCACATATTTTTTCGTAGCAGAAACTATTTCTGGGAATTGTTTAGTAACATTTTCCAATCTTCTTGTGAAAACATATATCTCTTCTTTATTTTTGTGAATCTGGACTCTCATCCCATCATACTTTAACTCAATTGCAGCAGGTTTTCCTACCTTTGAAAACCCTTCTTCCAAATCTTCTGCTTTTTGAGCTAACATCACCATTATCGGTCTCTCTATCCTAATATTGAATTTTTTCAATTCTTCCTCTCCTCCTTCACAAGCAATCTTTCCAACTTCTCCAAAATCAGATGAAAGATAATAAGCCCTCTCAACAAAATCAGAATCAACTTCAAATGCTTGAGCAACAGCATCTCTCATAATGCCTGCCCCAACTCCCATTCTTAAAACACCCAAAACAGTTCGAGTTATATATTTGGCCTCTTCTGGACTTGAAGAAGCAATTAATTCTGCTATCAAATCTGTCTTTTTTTCAACTGTACCTGCTCCTTCAAAAGAAGAGACTTTTCTTATGTTTTCTATTACTTTTTCAACACTTAATTTTTGAGAAGAAAGTGTCTTTTGAGTTTTTTTTGAAACAGCCTTTTCAGCTGTTAGACCTAGATCTCCAGTGTCTTTCCAATAAATGAGTATATCTTCCTCACTCAAACCAGTTGATTTCTTGAGAGATTTTACCATGAGACTTGAAGCAACTCCAACAACTTGGTCAGACCAAAGAGGAAATACTCTACCTAAAACCAATTTAACACAGTCACTTATCAAATTATTATCAACTTTTTTCAAAAAGCCAGCTAAGATGTCTGTCATTTCTAAATTTTTTGTAGTTGACCCTAACTTTTCATACATGTCAACCATTTCACAATAATCCATAATTAGAATTTGTAAGGGGCATATTTATTTTTTCTGAATTTCCTTACTTTTGCATATTAACAACAATGATTCTTGTTCTAATGAATCAAGAAGTTTTACAAGACCTTTATCCATCTTTAACTTACTTCTTTTCTCTTCAGTTATTTTCAATTTTTCATAGAGTTCACATAATTTTGGTATTTTTTCACACGGAAGATATTCCTCATCTAGTATAAACTTGAGCTGGTACCACCTAAACAAATCTCTATATTTTGATGGTATTTCTTTATTAGGAAATATTGTTCCCAATGTTTCTGAGATATAAGTGATATTTTCTGAACCTAGCTTTTTTTCTTCTTCAACCATATTTCTTGATGTTGTTTTTGGTTTTTTAAGCATTGTGAAAATTATATAAAAATAGGATTTAGAATAAGTTGTATGGAAACTAGAGAAGCAATTGAAAACAGAAGAAGTATCAGGATATTTCAAC